>NZ_CP045422.1:1032500-1332500 GCF_014926585.1 Devosia beringensis
GGGTGGCGCGGCCATGTTTACCGGCATGCTGGGGATTGGTCTGGCCGGTCTGGCGGGGCTATCGATCAACCTGCTGGTCGGCAGATCGACCTACCGAACCTGGCATGTGGGCGCGGTGGCCGTGCTGTCAGCGTTTCTGACCGCATTGGCGTCATTGACGCTGCCCGGTGCGACCCCACAGAATTTGCTGGCCGTTCTGGCACCGACGGTGCTGCTCAACATGACCACCACTATTGTCGCCGGACTGGCCTATCTGCAGGCCTGGAAAATGACGTCCGAGCGCGAGTTACTCGCCGTCGCCCTCACCAATGCGCCGGACATGGCCTATGTGAAGGATCGCCACGGCCGGTTCGCCGCGGCAAATCTGGCGACGGCGAAACTGTTCGGCTTTGAGGATGCCAAACGGGTCATCGGCAAGGACAATTATGCGTTTCAGCCGGCCGAGCGCGCCCGCCAGCAGCTCGAGGCAGAGCAACAGATCCTGCAGTCCGGCACACCGCAACTGGGCCTTGAAGAACAGGTGACCGAGGCGGACGGCATCGTCCGCTGGTACGCAACCAGCAAGGTGCCACTGCATGACAGGCATGGCACGATCATCGGCCTGGCCGGGGTGTCGCGCGACATCACGGCCAAGCGGCAGCTGGAACAGGACCTGGTGTTCAGCCGGGACACGCTGTCCCATGCGCTGGCCGAGATGACCGGCGGGCTGGCCATGTATGACAGCGCAGGCACCCTGCTGCTCTGCAACGAGCAGTATCGCGAAGCCTTTCCCTTTACCGGCGCCCTGCGCCAGCCGGGCGCGCATTACCGCGATATCCTGCGCGCCGTGCTCGCCACGCGCGAACAGCCGTCCACGCCCCAGGACCAGGATGCGGCAGCCGCGTGGGTGGAGAGCCGCTTTGCCAATCTGCAGCGCGAGTCCGAGGACGAAATTCACCTGGCCAATGACCGCTGGCTGCAAATCCGCACGCGCCCTACCAGTAATGGCACCACAATGGTGGTGGCGATCGACGTCACCCGCTTCAAGCAGGCCGAGATTGACCTGCACACCACGACCACCCAGCTCAAGCACCTGGTGCGCACCGACAGCCTGACCGGCCTGCTCAACCGGCGCGCCTTCGACGATGCCATCGAGGGCGAAATCCGCCGCACCGGCCGGGCCGGCACGGCGCTGAGCCTGCTGCTGGTCGATGTCGACCGGTTCAAGCCCTATAATGATCATTACGGCCACCTGGCGGGCGACGAGGCCCTGCGCCAGGTCAGCAATCTGCTCAAGGCCAGCCTCAAGCGCCCTGGCGATGTGGTGGCGCGGTTCGGCGGCGAGGAGTTCACCGCCATCCTGCCTGACACCGACGAGGACGGCGCCTATCTGGTGGCCGAAAGCTTCCGGCGCGCCCTGGCCGAGGCCAGGCTGCCCCATGCCGGCGCGGACAAGGGCTACATTACCGCCAGCGTCGGCGTTGCCACCTATATGCCCGATGCCATCGAGCGCAGCGCCGTGGATCTGATCGAAACGGCCGATGGCGCGCTCTACAGCGCCAAGGCCGCCGGACGGGACCGGGTATTTGGCACGCGCGTGGCCGCCAAGGGCCACTTCCGGGCACAATCCTGAGCTCGGGAGCAGCGCTTGGGGATGTTTGACGTCTAGCGCCCCTGCCCTGCCACCGGCTCGTGCGGGCTTTTGAACCAGTAGAAGGGGCGGCGCAGCAGATCGGTGAGGGCGCTGATCGTGGCCAGCGAGATCAGCAGCCAATAGAGCGGCAGGAGGAGCTGGGGTAGCATCAGACCCAGGCTTTGCACGCGGGCAAGCCCCAGGATCGTGGCTGCCAGCGTGCTGCCATAGCCCAGCACAAGAAAGCCGGTATAGAGCACCGACCAGCCGCGGCCGTCAAAGAGTGGCGCGCCCAGCGCCAGTTGCGCCACAAGGCAAAGGCCCAGGCCGCAATGCAGCAGCGGCGCCACGATCATGCCGAGCATCAGCACCTCAAAGATCAAAGCCGGGCCCAGACCCATCTCGTCGACCAGAAGCAGCGGCTTGCGGTTGTGCACGATGATGGTCTGCATCCAGCCCTTCATCCAGCGGGTGCGCTGGCCCAGCCAGGGCCGCAGGCGCAGCGGGCCGGCACGGTCAGATCGAGCTGGGCGGCGGCATAGGGCCAGCGCTGGGCGAGGCCCTGGCGGGCGGCCGTGACCAGATCGTCCGAAACGGAAGCGGTGAGGTAGGCCCGCAGGGCACAGGCGGGCAGGATGCAGATGCGCTGGCGCAGCTGCGGATTGGTCCGCAGGCGGCGCCGGAGCTGCAGCAGGCCGGCAAAATCGGGGGCGGTGAAATCGACCGCGCGGTCGAGCACCTGCATGCGGAACAGCCGCACCCCGGCCAGTTCCTCGAGCTGCAGCGGCTCGACGTCGCCCACCAGGCCGTGCGGTACCCGTTCGAAAAAGGCATAGCCGGCCCAGGCGGCCGCCCGCTCCATGGCCAGCGTCTCCTCCACGCCGCAGGCAATGATGGCGTGGAGCAGCGGATCGGTTTCGGCTTGCAGCGCGGATTCCAGCAGAGCCAGCGCTGCCTTGTCATCGGCACAGCCTTCACCCAGCACGGCCCGGAGCAGGTCGAGCGCGTCCGACACCGCAGGCGCCTCGGGCGATCAGCGCCGCCGTCGCCGTCGCCGTCGCCGTCGCGGCGGGATGGCGATGATGCCAGTCAACGTACAGAGCGGTGGTAGCACGACACTCTTCATCTGCATGGCTCGGCCCCCCAAAGCTGCCTGGATGATCGATCTGGAATGGTCTTTGGTGCGACTGAGCCCAACAGCCGCGCATGGCCCCGCGCCATGCCCATGGTCCTGACGTGAGGACCACAATCAATAAATCAACCGGCAAATATTGCGGGGATTGGTGCTGGTTGGCAAGGTGGGCGCGTCAGGACTGAAATGGGGCAGTCCTGACGCGCTCGCAAAGGCTCAGTTCTTGACGTCGAACTGATGCGGATTGAAGTGGTAGGCGGTCGAGCAGAACTCGCAGACCACTTCGATTTCGCCATTGACCGCCATTTCTTCACGATCCTCGGCGGTAAAGCTGGTGGCCAGCATGTCCTCGATACGATCGGCCGAGCAACTGCAGCGCTCCACGACCGGCATGGGCGGAAACACCCGCACGCCGGTCTCGTGATAGAGCCGGAACAGCAGGCGCTCCGAGCTCAGTTCGGGATCGGCCAGTTCGAGATCGTTGACCGTGGCCATAAGGGCCTTGGCTTCGTTCCAGCCGTCATCCTCGGTAAAATCGGGATCGGCGGTATGGGGATTGTTGAAGTCGCCATCGCCGGGCAGGTCGGCGATATGGGACATGCCATGCTCGGGCAGGTGCTGGATCAGCACGCCGCCGGCCCGCCAATGGGGGCGGTGATCGCCCTTTTGGGTGAACTCGGCCACGGCCAGGCGCACCTGGGTGGGGATCTGCTCGGACTGCATGAAATAGGTATGGGCCACCTCTTCGAGCGAATTGCCCTGCAAGGCGACAATGCCCTGATAGCGCTCCATATGCTGGCCCTGGTCGATGGTCATGGCCAGATGGCCATTGCCCAGCAGGTCTGCCGGCCTGGTGCGGCCCTCTTCGGCGGCCTTGAGCAGCAGCTCGCGATCGAAGCGGGCATAGCCGCGCAGCCCGTCCGGCGCGTCGAAATCAACCACGATCAGGTTGACCGGACCATCGGTCTGGGTCTGCATGATGAACTTGCCCTCGAATTTGAGGGAGGAGCCGATCAATGCGGCCAGCACCACGGCCTCGCCGAGCAGGCGGGCCACGGGCGCGGGATAGTCATGCCGGGTCAGGATGGTGTCGAGCGCCTCGCCCAGCCGCACGCTGCGACCGCGGGTATCGAGCTTGTCGAGGGTAAAGGGCACGACCGTATCGTCGCCGCTTTCCGGCCGGTCGAGCCCCAGGGCCGTCATCAGGTTGTCAGTCATGGGCGTCGTATCCGTCGTCATTTGTGGTCACGTGGCTTTCAGGTCGGCGAGGCCATAATGGGTATAGCCCACAAACTCGGCAAGAGTTTGCGGGCTGCGCGCACCGAACAGCGATGAGATGCTGATTGGGCTGAGCCGAAAATGGTGACTTTCAAGAACCGGAGCGGAGCGTACATGCGTACGCGAGCACCGGAAGCGCAGAAAGCTGCCATTTGCAGACCAGCCCAGACAGCAGATCGAAGCAGTTTAGTTCGTTTCGACCCCGAAGGCCCAGCACAGGATGGCTTTTTGGGCATGCAGGCGGTTTTCGGCCTCGTCAAACACCACCGACTGGGGACCGTCGATCACCTCGTCGGTCACCTCGTCGCCGCGATGGGCGGGCAGGCAGTGCATGAACAGGGCGTCCTTGGCCGCCAGGCCCATCAAACTGGTGTTGACCTGGTAGGGTTTCAAGACCCGGCGCCGTTCGGCGGCGTCGGTGTCACCCATCGAGACCCAGGTATCGGTGACGATGAGGTCGGCATTTTCCACCGCCTCGCGCGGATCCTCGATCAGCTTGACCCATTTGCCGGCCTTTTCGATATCGAGCATCAGGTCCTTTTCGGGATGATATTCATCGGGCACGGCGATGGTCAGTTCGCATTCGAACAGCTCGGCGGCATTAACCCAGGAGTGCAGCACATTATTGCTGTCGCCGACCCAGGCCACCTTGGCGCCCTTGATCGGACCGCGATGCTCTTCAAACGTCATCAGATCGGCCATCACCTGGCAGGGATGGGCGCGGCGCGTCAGGCCATTGATGACCGGCACGGTCGAGCCTTCCGACAGCTCGACCAGGTCCGCGTGGCTGAGGATACGGATCATGATGGCGTCGACATAGCGGCTCATTACCCGGCCGGTATCGAGCAGGGTTTCCTCGCGGGCCAGCTGCATGTCATTGCCGGACAGCATGATGGTTTCGCCGCCCAGCTGGCGCATGCCAACATCGAAGGAGACGCGGGTACGGGTCGACTGGCGCTCGAAGATCATGGCGAGGACCTTGTCCTCGAGCAGCTTGGGGCGGTCGCCCTGCTTGAGCCGGGTCTTGAGCGAGGTGGCGACATTGAGCATGCCGCGCAGTTCGGCATAGTCGAAATCGTCGATATTGAGAAAATGCCGTGGCGTGCCGGTCGAGGTCATGGGCCGGGCTCCTTTAGGTAACGCTGGGGTTATATCCGCCTGCTTGCTGGCCGGCGGCATGGCCTTGCCCCCCCGCTTGCGGGGAGGTGGGCGTTCATCGTCGGCGTCGCGCCTGCTGGAAAAGCATGGTGACTATCCTACTGCCGGCACCGAGGCCGTCTCGGCCTCGATGGCGTCAAAGGCGGCGGCCAGCTTGGCCACGGCTTCCTCGATCTCGACCTCGGTGACGATCAGCGGCGGGATCAGCCGCAGCACATTGTCGCCGGCGCCGACCGCCAGCATGTGGTGATCGTCGCGCAGCCGGGCGACGAAGTCGCGCACCGGCGGGGTGATCTTGATGCCGGCGAGCAGGCCCTTGCCGCGCAGTTCGAGCACATAGTCGGGATATTTCTGCGCCAGCTGCTGCAGGTGCCAGGCCAGCTTCTGGCCCATCTGGTTGACATGGTCGAGGAAGCCGGGCGCCAGGATGCGGTCGAGCACGGCATTGCCCACGGCGCAGGCCAGCGGATTGCCGCCATAGGTGGAGCCATGCGTGCCGGGCACCATGGAGGCAGCCACCTCGCCCTTGGCCAGGCACGCCCCGAGCGGGAAGCCGCCGCCAATGGCCTTGGCCACGGCAACGATGTCCGGCGTGATGCCGCTCCACTCAAAGGCAAAGAAGCGCCCGGTCCGGCCATAGCCGCACTGGACCTCGTCGAGAATGAGCAGCATGCCGTGTTCGTCGCACAGCGCGCGCAGGCCCTGCATGAAGTCGGTTGACATGGCGGTCACGCCGCCCTCGCCCTGCACGGTTTCGATCAAGATGGCGCAGGTCTGCGGCCCGATCAGCGCCCTGACGGCATCGAGGTCACCAGGGGCGGTGTGCTTGAAGCCGGGCAGCGGCTGGCCGAAGCCTTCGAGATAGCTCGGATTGCCGCCAGCGGCGATGGTGCCCATGGTGCGGCCATGGAAGGCGCCGGTAAAGGCGATGATCTCGGTGCGATCGGCCTCACCCTTGGCCCAGAAATAGTGCCGCGCGGTCTTGATGGCGCATTCGAGCGCCTCGGCGCCCGAATTGGTGAAGAACACCGAATCCGCAAAGGTGGCATCGACCAGCCGCTGGCCGAGCCGCTCCTGCTCGGGAATGGTGAAAACATTGGACGTGTGCCAGACCTTGTCGGCGGCGCTTTTGAGCGCGCTGACCAGGTGAGCGTCGCCATGGCCGAGCGCATTGACGGCGATGCCGGCATGAAAATCGAGGTAATCGCGGCCCTGCTGGTCAAAAAGGCGCATGCCTTCGCCCCGCTCAAAGGCGAGTTCGGAGCGGGCATAGGTGCCAAAGAGCGCAGACATGGGTCGAATTCCTTCTCAAAGGTCGGGGTTGTGCACGATGTTCAGATCGACGCGTGACAATAGCGCCACAAAAACCAAAAACGCGCCTGTCTCGCAGCGCGTTTCCGGGGCAGAGTTAGGCCAGTTTTCTCAGATAAGTCAATGATCACAGGCCATGCCTCGCATTTGACTCAAAGATCGTTAGCATAATTTTAACCAGTGAATTTACGGGGAAACTCTCGCCCGACTCTTGATCCTGATTCCTCGCATGGCGTAAACTCATCATCATTGGGAACACGATATCTCGTGTGGCGGACCCATTCAACATACGACGCCTAGCGTTTGATGGTTGCCAAGGTTTTTTGGCGGCGCAATGAAGGATTCTGTTTTGACGATGGTTTCAGGAGCACAACCGGCAGGCTGGACGGACGAGCGCGTCGAGACCTTGAAGAAGCTCTGGATGGAAGGGCTGAGCGCGAGCCAGATTGCTGGCCAATTGGGCGAAGGGGTTACCCGCAATGCCGTGATCGGCAAAGTCCACCGCCTCAAGCTTTCAGCACGAGCCAAACCCACCAATTCCGCCCCGCGCGCCCGGCCGGCAGCGCGCCCGGCCCCCCGCCGCGTCGCCAGCCCATCGGCCGGCCCTTCCAATATGGGTTCGGCCAGCAAGATGCGTAGTTCGATGCCGCAGCGTCCGCAGTCCATGGGCGCCACGGCTTTGGCGCATAATCCGGAAATGGAGCACCAGCTCTATGTCGCGCCGGCGGTGCAGGAACTGTTCATTCCCGAGGACAAGCGGCTTACCTTGCTGCAGTTGAGCGAGAGCACCTGCAAGTGGCCGATCGGGGATCCGCTGCACAAGGATTTCTACTTCTGCGGCCAGCACAGCCTCGAGAGTGGCCCCTATTGCGAGTTCCACTCCAAGCGCGCCTATCACCAGGTCGACAAGAAGCGTCGCTGAGACGAACTACATACCAAAAAAATCGGGCGCCTGCGGGCGCCCTTTTTTGTTGCTGGTGACCGCGATGCCGCAGCGAACTTTCCTCCCCCGCCTGCGAGGGAGGGAACCGCCGTCAGGCGGTGGAGGGGGGGCAGCGAGCACGATGGCGCCTGCCCGATCGCGAGGCCTAACGATGGGATTCCGATCATGTGGCTCCCCTCTCCACCACGCTTTGCGTGGTCCCCCTCTCCCGTGAACGGGAGAGGATGAAGAAGGGACGCCTCTCAGGGCAAAAACACGTCCACGCGCATGCCTTCGCCGGGCTTGCTCTTGATCGAGAGCTGGCCGCGATGGCGGTTGACGATGTGCTTGACGATGGCGAGGCCCAGGCCGGTGCCCTTTTTCTTGCGGCTGGCGTCGGCGTCGATGCGGTAGAAGCGCTCGGTCAGGCGCGGCACATGTTCGGGTTCGACGCCCGGGCCGTGGTCGATCACGGTGACCATGTGCTGGAAGCCGGGACGTCCGGCAGGGGCCAGGCTGACTTCGACGAACTTGCCGCCAGCGCCATATTTGATGGCATTGTCGAGGAGATTCTCGAAGACTTCATAGAGCTGGCCACGGTCGCCAAGGGTGGTCGAGGGGCCGGCAAACAGATCGAGGCGGATTTCCACATCGGCGGCCTTGGCCTGGGTCATCAGGCCCTCGCGCACTTCGCGCAGCAGGGCGGCCAGGTCGATGCTGCCGGTGGGCCGCACATGCTGGTGCATCTCGATGCGCGAGAGGCTGAGCAGGTCATCGATCAGCTTGCTCATGCGTTCGGCCTGGCCGCGCATGATGCCGAGGAATTTCTCACGCGCCGCCGTGTCCTTGGCTGCCGGGCCGAGCAGGGTATCGATAAAGCCGAGCAGCGAGGCCAGCGGCGTACGCAGTTCGTGGCTGGCATTGGCGATGAAGTCGGTGCGCAGCGCTTCGACCCGCTTGAGGTCGGTCAGGCTCTGGAAGGTGACGATGAGCTGGCGGTGGTCATCGGCAAACCAGTCGAGGCCCGGCTGGCTGAGCGGCGCAACCACGACCTTGTCCCAGGTTTCGGACGGCACGGTCTCGTGCAGTTCGATGCTGCGCGTCACCCCGCTGCGCATGGCCGCGTCGATCGCCTGCACCAGTTCAGGATTGCGCATGGAAAAGGAAAGGGGATTGCCGGTGGTGACACCGGGAAACTGGCGGCGCGCGGCAGGATTGGCATGCAGCAGCACGCCGCGCCGGTCCAGCACCAGGCAGGGGTCGATCAGGGCATCGGCAAAGACCGAGACGGTGCGGGCGGGCACGACGACCGGCAACGGCGCCGGCACAGGCTCGGTGGACGCCTCGACCGTTACCGGCGCGGCCGGCAGCAGGGCGACACCGGCGACCACGGCGACAAAGCCGATCAGCGCGCCAGCCGGACTCAGGCCGGCAAACAGCGCCAGCCCGGCAAACACGCCAGCGCAGCCGGCCAGCAGGCCGAGATGGGCGCGCAGGCGAGACAGAGCGGGGTGGGGGCGGCGGCCGGTGGGGCGGCTGTGGGATTCGTCCATTTGCTTTTGCGATTCAGTCAGTTGCCAAGCCCCTTGCACAAGGGGGCTGCTCTATAGCACGGTGACCATGACAGTGGAGCGACATGCGTGACTGACCCAATCGACGGCTTCGACATTGAAAATCCTGATCTCCCCAAGGCCATCAAGAAGCGCGCCATGGAGTCGGGCGGCTATCCCTATGAGGATAAGCTGGATCGCGACGACTATGAAGCCCGGATGTATGAGCTGCAAAAACAGCTGGTGACGCTGCAGGCGCATCTGGCGGCAACCGGCGAACGGGTGATGATCGTGTTCGAGGGGCGCGATGCCGCCGGCAAGGGCGGCACCATCAAGCGTTACATGGAAAACCTCAATCCGCGCTACTCCATCATCGCTGCCTTGCCAAAGCCCAATGATCGCGAGCGCACGCAATGGTATTTCCAGCGCTATGTCGACTGGCTGCCGGCAGCGGCCGAGACCGTGCTGTTCGACCGTTCCTGGTACAACCGGGCGGGCGTGGAAAAGGTAATGGGCTTCTGCACGCCCGAACAGACCGAGCATTTCCTCGAGGAAGCGCCGGAATTCGAAAAGCGCATCACCAAAGACGGCATCCACCTGTTCAAGTTCTGGCTGTCGATCGGCCGGGAAATGCAGCTCAAGCGCTTCCATGACCGGCGCCACGATCCGCTCAAAGTTTGGAAACTGTCACCCATCGATCTCGAGGCACTGCCGCGCTGGAACGACTATTCCCTGGCCCGTGACGAAATGATCAAGCGGACCCATACCGAGCACGCGCCCTGGACGGTGATCCGCACCAATGACAAGCGGCGCGGCCGCATCACGCTGATCCAGAGCGTGCTGGATCGGCTCGACTATGCCGGCAAGGACAGCAAGGCGATCGGCGAGATCGATCCCAAGCTGTGCTTTACCGGTCCGCAGTTTCTCAAGATGCCGCGGACCGACTAGCTGCGCTCGATGGCCCCCATGCGCTTGCTGGCGGTCGCCCAGGTCAGTTCGGTGGTGCGCGCCAGCACGGCTTCGACCAGGGTCAGCAGGGCATTGTTGGCATCCCAGGTGCGGCCCATTTCGGTGCGGGCAGGCAGCACCAGCTTGGCGAAGCGGCTGACCGGGCTCATCCATTCATCGGTGATCAGCACGATCTGGGCGCGCCGCGCGGCCAGATCGGCGGCCAGTTCCAGCAGCGCCGGGTCGTAGCGGCGCACATCGAACAGCAAGACGACATCGCCGGATCCGACATCCATCAACTGGTCCGTCCGGGTCGCCGGCCGGCCGTCGAACCGCTGCACGCCGGGACGGATCAGGCGCAGATGGGCCTCCATATAGCCGGCGAGGAAATCGCTGAAGCGGCCGCCGGCCAGCCAGCAATGGCGCCGGGGGTCGGCCAGCCGGGCGCAGACCGCCTCAAACTCGGAGGCCGGAATCAGGGCGGCGGTCTCGCGCAGATTGTCCACCGCCTGGGCAATGAAATGGTCGAGGAAATGGGCATCGCCGGCGCCCCGGGCCGCGCCGCTCGCGCTGCGCTGCAAAGGCGACTTGGAGCGCTGCTCCATCTCGTCGCGCAGGGCGCGCTGGAAATCGGGATAGGACTTGTAGCCGAGCTGGGCAACGAAACGCAGCACCGTGGCCGAGCTGGCGCCAGCCTGCAGGGCGAACTCGGCGACCGGCGCCAGGCCCAGCGTCGGATAGGAGCCCAGCAGCCCGCGCGCCGCCCGCTTTTCGGCCGCCGTCAGGCGTTCGATGGCATCGTGAATACGGCCGGCAACCGACTTTCCCTCCATCGTTCCCCCTGAACCAGAGCTTTCAGCATTGACAGTTTTTGCATTTGTGAAACTACTGATACAGAAGTTAACCAATTCTGCGTAGGGGCCAAGTGAGCATTGTCGAACAAAGCCCGGTTCTGGTGACCAATGCGCGCGGGGCATCGCCCTTCGTCATCGTCTGCGACCATGCCAGCAACCGCATTCCGGACCGCTATGGTGACCTGGGTCTGACCATGACCGAGCGGGTCAGCCATATTGCCTGGGATCCCGGCGCGCTGGCGGTGAGCCGGGGGCTGGCCGACCTGCTGGACGCCCCGCTGGTGCAATCGACCGTGTCGCGGCTGATCATCGACTGCAATCGCGACCTGGATGCGCCGGACCTGATCTGGACGCTGTCGGAGGCCACCGCCATCGCGGCCAATGAAAACCTGACTGCCGCGGAGCGGCAGTATCGGATCGACCATTACCACCGCCCGTTCCATGCCTCGATCGAGACGCTGCTCGAAGCGCGCCGCCAGGCCGGGCGGGAGACGATCCTGGTGTGCATGCATTCATTCACGCCGGTCTATCACGGGCTGGCGCGCCCCTGGCCGATCGGGCTGATCCATGGCGTGGACCCGCGCTTTACCGAGGCCGTCTATGACGCCCTGGCGGCGGACACACCCGACCTCAATATCGGCTGGAACCAGCCCTATGCGGCGCTCAACGGGGTGACGCTGACGCTCGAAAGACATGGCGATGCGCGCGGGCTCGACGCCACCATGATCGAAATCCGCAATGATGAAATCCTCGAACCGGCCGGGGTGGACCAATGGTCTGCCCGGCTGGCCCGTTGTCTGCAGGCGGCGCGTCTGGCGCGGCAGGGGGCAATGGCCGTGTAGTCAATACCAGGGCATTTTCAAAGGGGGACGTGACTATGAGTGAAACCAGAAAGGTCGGCAGTGTCGCTTATGCGAAACGCGACAAAAGCTATTTTGAAGAACGCGGCCTGACCCGCTATGCGGGCATCTGGTCACTATGGGCGCTGGGGGTTGGCGCGGTGATCTCGGGCCATTTCTCGGGCTGGAATTTCGGCTTTGCCACCGGCGGCTGGGGCGGCATGATGGTGGCAGCCGGCATCATCGCCATCATGTATCTCGGGCTGGTGTTCTGCATCGCCGAAATGAGCCCGGCTTTGCCTCATACCGGGGCTGCCTATTCGTTTGCCCGCACCTCGATGGGCCCCTGGGGCGGCTTCGTCACCGGCCTGTTCGAGAATGTCGAATATGTGCTGACACCCGCCGTGGTGGTCACCTTCATCTCGGCCTATTTCAGCGCCATTGTCGGGCTGGATACGGCCTATCTGCCGGTGATCTGGGTGGTGTTCTATGCCATCTTTCTGGCCCTCAACGTCTATGGCGTTGCCCTCAGCTTCAAGGTGACGCTGGTGGTTACCCTGGCCTCGCTGGCCGTGCTGATCGTGTTCTGGATCAGCGCCATTCCCAATATGGATTTCTCGCGCTGGGCGCTCAATATCGCGGCCGACGGCACCGAACTGCCCGAAGGCGGCGGCGAGCTCTTCCCGTTCGGCTTCAGCGGCGTACTGGCCACCCTGCCCTTTGCGGTCTGGCTGTTCCTCGCCATCGAGCAGCTGCCGCTGGCGGCCGAGGAATCGGTCGACCCCAAGCGCGACATGCCGCGCGGTATCCTCTTGGGCATGGGCACGCTGGTGATCTCGGCCTTCATGATCATGCTGCTCAATCCGTCCGTGGCCGGCGTCGGCGCCTATGCCCTGAGCACGTCGGGCGAACCGCTGCTGGACGGCTTCCGCGCCATCTACGGCACCAGCGGCGCCGTGGTGCTGGGCCTCGTCGCCATGATCGGGCTCATCGCCTCGTTCCACACCATCCTCTTCGCACAGGGCCGCCAGGTCTATTCGCTCAGCCGCGCGGGCTATTTCCCCTCCGGCCTGTCGGTCACCCATGGCGTGCACAAGACGCCGCATATCGCCATGATGGCCGGCGCCGCGCTGGGCCTGACGGTGATGCTGATCATCTGGTTTGCCAATGGCGGCGGCGGCAGCGGGGAAACCCAGCTGGGCGACGACATCATCGGCACGGTGCTGCTCAACATGGCGGTGTTCGGGGCGATGCTGAGCTACATCATGCAGGCGCTCAGCTTCATCCTGCTGCGCCGCAACCAGCCCAATATGGAGCGGCCGTTCCGCTCGCCGCTGGGCATTGGCGGCGCTGTCGTCACCATCCTGATAGCGGCGGTGACGCTGTTCTACCAGATGCAGGATCCCAACTTCTACAAGGGGGTGATCTGGGTGGTGCTGTGGTGCGCGGTGGGCATTGCCTATTTCGCCCTGGTCGGCCGCAACCGGCTGATCCTGTCGCCCGAAGAAGAATTCGCGCTCGAACACAAGGCCTGATTGCAGGCGGGCGCCCGGTGATCCGGGCGCCCATTCTTACAGGGGGAGACTGAGCATGACCTATTCGCTGGCCGATCTGGCGGCCGACACTGCCGCCGGCAGCATTGATACCGTGCTCGTCGCCTTTCCGGACATGCAGGGGCGCATGATCGGCAAGCGCTTCCAGGCCGAGTTCTTCCTCGAAGTGGCCGAGGACGAGACCCATGGCTGCGATTACCTCCTGGCCGACGACATCGACATGGAGCCGGTGCCGGGCTATGCCGCCGCCAACTGGGGCAAGGGCTATGGCGACTTCGTCATGAAGCCCGACCTGACGACGCTGATGAAGGCCAGCTGGCTCGAGGGCACCGCCATCGTGCTGTGCGATCTCAGCGACCACCACCATCACGAGCCCATCGCCCATAGCCCGCGCGCCATTCTGAAGGCCCAGATCGAGCGCCTCGCCGCCATGGGCTTCATGGCCAATGCCGCTACCGAACTCGAATTCTACCTGTTCGACGAGGACTATCGAACCATCAGCCAGAAGGGCCATGCCAAGGCGCAGACCGCCGGCGACTATATCCAGGATTACCACATCTTCCAGACCACCAAGGAAGAGGGGGTGATGCGGGCGCTGCGCAAGCACCTGCAGGCCTCGGGCATTCCGGTGGAATCCTCCAAGGGCGAGTGGGGCCCCGGGCAGGAAGAGATCAACGTCAAATATGCCGATGCGCTGACCATGGCCGACCGCCATGTGGTGCTCAAGAACGCCACCAAGGAAATCGCCTGGGCCCAGGGCAAGGCGGTGACCTTCATGGCCAAGTGGGACTATGCCCTGGCCGGCTCCTCAAGCCACATCCACATGTCGCTGGCCAATCTGGACGGCAAACCCATGTTCCCCGACAGCAGCGACGACCGCGGCATGAGCACGCTGATGAAGCAGTTCATGGCCGGCCAGCTGGCCTATGCGCGCGACATCACCTATTTCCTGGCGCCCTATATCAATTCCTACAAGCGCTTCCAGGCCGGCACCTTTGCCCCGACCAAGGCGATCTGGAGCCCGGACAATCGCACGGCCGGCTTCCGCCTCTGCGGCGAGCATTCCAAATCGATCCGCGTCGAGTGCCGCATGGGGGGCGCCGACCTCAATCCCTATCTCGCCATCGCGGCGCTGATCGCCGCCGGCATCAAGGGCATTGAAGACAAGCTCGAACTGCAGCCGGCCTTTGTCGGCGACGCCTATGTCAGCGAGCAACTGCCCGAAATCGCCAAGACGCTGCGCGAAGCCACCGACTGGCTGCGGCGCTCGGAAATGCTCAAGTCGGCCTTCGGTGCCGACGTAATCGGTCATTATGTGCACACCGCCGAGTGGGAACAGCTTGAATATGACCGCAGGGTGACCGATTGGGAACTCAAGCGGGGCTTCGAGCGCAGCTAGGTCTCCTTGCTGCCACACAATGTTTGACATACTCGGTGTCACCCCCGGCCCCCGCGCCGGACCGAGCCTGAGCGCTCGGCACAGATCCTGGCCCAGGGCCGGGATGACACCGTGGATTGGAAGAGTCCGGACCCATGACTGACACCGTAAAGATCATCTCCCCTATCGACGGCAGCGTCTATGCCGAGCGCCCGCTGGCCAGCGGCATCGATGTCGAGGCTGCGGTCATCCGCGCGCAGCTGGCGCGACGCGCCTGGGGCGAGACCACCCTCGCCGAGCGGCAGAAGATCGTCAGCCATTTCGTCGATGCCCTGCTGCTGATGAATGACGAGATCGTGCCCGAACTGGCCTGGCAGATGGGCCGGCCGGTCCGCTATGGCGGGGAGAAGCGCGGCGTCGAGGAGCGCTCGCGCTATATGATCGAGCTGGCCAGCAGCGCCCTGGCGCCGGTTCAGCTGCCGCCCAAGACGGGCTTTACCCGCTTTATCACGCGCGAGGCCCTCGGCATCGTGCTGGTCATAGCGCCGTGGAACTACCCCTTCCTCACCGCCGTCAATTCCATCGTGCCGGCGCTGGTGGCCGGCAATGCGGTCATGCTCAAGCATGCCAGCCAGACGCTGCTGGCGGGCGAGCGCTTTGCTTTGGCGGCAGAGCAGGCAGGCCTGCCGACTGGCCTGTTCCAGAACCTGGTCATGGGCCATGCCGATACCGAGGCGCTGATCGGCTCGGGTCAAATCGACCACATCAACTTCACCGGCTCGGTCGAGGGCGGCCGCCGCATCGAAACGGCCGCGGCGGGCACCTTTGCCACGCTGGGACTCGAACTGGGTGGCAAGGATCCGGCCTATGTGCGGGCCGATGCCAATCTCGACAACGCCATCGAAAACCTGGTCGATGGCTCGTTCTTCAATTCGGGCCAGAGCTGCTGCGGCGTCGAGCGCATCTATGTGCATGGCGACGTCTATGATCGCTTCGTAGAGGGTTTTCTCGACACGGCCAGCGGCTGGACGCTGGGCAATCCGCTCGATGCCGATACCGTGGTGGGGCCGATGGCGCGCGGCAGCTTTGCCGATCACGTGCGGCAGCAGACCGAGGAAGCGGTGCGCGGCGGCGCCACTGCTCGCCTCAACACCCGCCACCGGCTCGACGTCGCCGGTTCGCCCTATCTGCCGCCCGAGGTGCTGACCGGGGTCAATCACCAGATGAGCGTAATGCGCGAGGAAAGCTTTGGTCCGGTGGTTGGCATCATGAAGGTGGCCGACGACGCCGAAGCCATCACCCTGATGAATGACAGCCCCTATGGCCTGACCGCCTCGATCTGGACGCAGGATCTGGACATGGCCGCGAAGCTGGGCGCCCAGGTCGAGACCGGCACGGTATTCGCCAATCGCTGCGACTATCTTGATCCGGCGCTGGTCTGGACCGGGGTCAAGGACACCGGCAAGGGCGGCAGCCTCAGCGAAATCGGCTACGCCAATCTGACGCAGCCCAAATCCTATCACTTGAAGCAGGTGTGACCCCATGACCAAAGCCAACTGGAACTATCCCACCGCGATCAAGTTCGGTCCCGGCCGCATTGCCGAACTGCCGGAGGCACTCAGGAGCGTCGGCATCAGCAAGCCGCTGCTGGTGACCGATGCGGGCCTGGTTAACCTGCCGGTGACGCAGAACACCATCAAGCTGCTCGAGGATGCCGGCTTTGCGGTCGGGGTGTTCGCCGAGGTCAAACCCAATCCGATTGCTGCCAATGTGGCAGCGGGCATCAAGGCGCTGCGCGATGGCGGCCATGACGGCGTGATCGCCTTTGGCGGCGGCTCGGGCCTCGACGCCGGCAAGGTCATTGCCTTCATGGCCGGCCAGACCCGGCCGATGTGGGACTTTGAGGATATTGGCGACTGGTGGACGCGGGCCGACCCAGCCGGCATCCTGCCCATCATTGCCGTGCCGACCACGGCCGGCACCGGTTCGGAAGTGGGCCGCGCCGGGGTGATTACCGACGAGACGACCCATACCAAGAAGGTGATCTTCCACCCGCTGATGATGCCGAAAATCGTCATTGCCGATCCCGAGCTGACGGTGGGCATGCCCCGCTTCATCACCATCGGCACCGGCATGGACGCGCTGGCCCATTGCCTTGAGGCCTATTGCGCCCCCGGCTATCACCCGATGGCCGATGGCATTGCCGTTGAGGGCATCCGCCTGGTCATGGAGAACCTGCCCAAGGTGGCAGCCAATCCCGATGACGTGGAAGCGCGTGGCCATATGATGAGCGCGGCGGCCATGGGCGCCACCGCCTTTCAGAAGGGCCTGGGCGCCATTCACGCCCTCAGCCACCCCGTCGGGGCGCTCTACGACACCCATCACGGCATGACCAATGCGGTGTTCATGCCCTATGTGCTGCTGGTCAATCGCGGCGCCATCGAGACGCGCATTGCGCGGCTGGCGGCCTATCTCGGCCTGGCGCCGACCTTCGAGGCGTTCCAGCATGCCGTTATTGGCCTGCGCATGCGGCTCGACGTGCCGCACACTTTGGCCGAGTTCAAGGTCGATGGCACCCAGCGCGAGCTGATCGCCGACATGGCCATTGTCGACCCCACCGCGGGCGGCAATCCGGTTCAGCTCACCAGGACGCTGGCGCTGGAAATCTTCGACCGGGCGATGACCGGCCGGCTCTAGGGGGAGTCCCCCACCCAACCTCCCCCTGAAGGGGGAGGAGTCAGTTTGGTGCTTGGTGTGAGATAACGCCCATGAGTGGAGCGGCCCCTCCCCCTTGTATGTTTGCTTGGAGGCCGTGATTGGCGATGATCGGCCTGGGAGCTTTGGGTTTACCGGGCTCCCGGGCTGGATAGCGTGTGTCCCCCAAGAGCCAGCAAGCTCGCCCCTGAGCAGACGCGTCCGGCCCATCTTGACTGTCTCGAACGGTTGGTTGGGCGACATGCCCGCATACAAGGCAGAGCGATCATGATTTTTTCCCCAGACTATGTTGGTGTCGACGTCTCCAAGAAGCACCTGGATCTGGCCATCACCGGCTCGAGCAGGTTGCGCGTGTCCAATAATCCGGCTGGCATGGCTCGGTTGGTGCAAAAGATCTCCAGCCTGACCCGGCCCCATCTGGTCTGTGAGGCCACCGGCAGCTATACGCGGCTGATGGCCCGCTCGCTCAGCCAGCATGGCATCGCGCTGAGCACGATTAACCCGCGCCGGGTGCGCGATCTGGCTCGGGCCGACGGGCTGCTGGCCAAGACCGATGCGATTGACGCCGCGGCGATCCTGCGCTTCGCTCACCTGATGCACCCAGATCCCGACCCCCTCTACGATCCAAATGCCGTGGAAATGGCCGATCTGGTGCGCCGGCGCCGCCAGATGGTGGATATGCTGGCCATGGAAAAGCAGCGTCGCGAGCACCCTGAAGCTGCGCTGGCGCAAGCCAGCATCGATGCTCATATAGGCTTCTTGAGCAGCCAGATCGGCGAGATGGATCGGGCCATTACCCGCCAGATCGATAGCGATGCGACGCTACGGCGCCGGGCCGAACTACTCACCACCATCCCCGGCATCGGCCAGACTACGGCCGCCGTGCTGCTGGCCGAAATGCCCGAGCTGGGCGGCATCGGCAACAAGCAGGCGGCCGCCTTGGCCGGAGTCGCCCCCTTCAACCGCGATAGTGGTGAGATGCGCGGCCAGGCCCATATCGCCGGCGGACGCCTCTCGGTGCGCTGCGCTCTCTATATGGCCACCCTGTCGGCCATCCGTGCTAACCCGCCCATCCGCGACTTCTACAAAAGGCTGCGCGCCCAGGGCAAACCGGGAAAGCTCGCCATCGTCGCCGCCATGCGCAAACTCATCACGACAGCCAATGCCGTCCTTGCCAACAACACCCCCTGGCACACCAACACAGCTTGACCGCAAACACGGTTGCTCAGGGGGAGGAAGGGTGGGGGATGCCTAGCCAACCAGTTCGCGGATCGTCTCGACGACGCCGTCATCGAACAGGCTCTCGAGCTGGGTGACCACGGCGTCGCCAAAATCCTGGTTGTCGGCCAGGTCGGTGCCGAACACTTCGGTCATGGCTGTCAGGCCGATGTAAAGCGCCTCGGCATCGTCTCCGGCTTCGGCTGATATGGCCATCATGCGCATGGCGAGCGGGTCGCGGACGTCGATATTGCCGCCCTTTTCGTCGATGCCCACGACATAGCGCATCCAGCCGGCGACGCCGAGCGCCAGCCGGTCAAAGCTCTGGCCGGCCTTGAGACGGTCACGGATGGTACCGAGCAGGCGCTGCGGCAGCTTCTGGCTTCCATCCATGGCGATCTGCCAGGTGCGATGCTGCAGGGCCGGATTGGCGAAACGCGCCAGCAGTTCGTCGCGATAGGCGCCGAGATCGGTGCCGGGCATGTCCAGCGTCGGCATAGCCTCTTCGGTCATCAGCCCATGGATGAGCGTGAAGAAGGCCGGATCGGCAATGGCCTGGGAAACATATTCATAGCCCGCCAGATAGCCGAGATAGGCAATGGTGGAGTGGCTGCCATTGAGCATGCGCAGCTTCATGCGCTCGAAGGGTTCGACATCGCTGACCAGTTGCGCACCGACCGTCTCAAAGGGCGGGCGGCCCTGGGGGAAGTGGTCCTCGATCACCCATTGGGTAAAGGGCTCGGTCATGATGGGCCAGGCGTCTTCGGCGCCGATCAGGCCTGCAATGGTCGCCCGATCCACATCGGTGGTCGAGGGCACGATGCGGTCGACCATGGTGCCGGGAAAGGCCACCTTTTCCTTGACCCAGGCGCCCAGCGCCGCATCGCGCAGGGTGGCAAAGCGGGTGACGATGCGTTTGACCGTCTCGCCATTGGACGGCAGGTTGTCGCAGCTCATCACCGCAAAGGGCGCCACGCTCGCCGCGTGGCGCCGCGCCAGGGCCTCAACCAGCATGCCGGGGGCCGAACGGGGCGCGGTCGGCTTGGCCAGGTCATGGGCGATGTCGGGGTGGCGCTCGTCGAGCTCGCCGGTGGCCGGATCGTGGCAATAGCCCTTCTCGGTCACCGTCAGTGAGACGATGCGGATCTGGGGACTGGCCATCAGCGCCAGCAATTCCTCGCGCTGGGTGTTGGCGTCGAGCACGTCGATGATCGAGCCGATGACCCGGGGATGGGTCCCCGCGGCGTCGCGCACGGCAATGGTATAGAGCCCGTCCTGCGGCTCGAGTGCTTCCTTGGTATCTGGGCGGCGCAGGCTCGCGCCGACAATGGCCCAATCGGGATGGGTCTTGAGCAGGTCATCGACATAGACCGCCATGTGGGCGCGATGAAAGGCGCCGATGCCCAGATGCACGATCCCGGCGGTCAGGGTGCTGCGATCATAATCGGGCACAGCCACCCCGGCGGGAATGCTGCTCAGGGTCTTGGCGCTCAGACGCGTCATGGAAATCTCCGGCGAAATAATCTGGCGGCACCATAGTGCCTTCCGATCTTGTATGGAAGATACTGGGTTGCGGCGAAATGGGCTTTACCGGCATATGCCCTAGGCACGCAAGGAGGCAAGGCTTTGGCACAACAGCGCTTGGTCAGCATCGGTGAATGCATGATCGAAATGAGCGGCGGCGAAGACCGTCAATATCGCCTCGGCTATGCCGGCGATACGCTCAACACCGCCTGGTACATGCGGGCGCTGCTGGGCGACGACTGGTCGGTGGACTATTTCACAGCCTTGGGCGCCGACAAATATTCGGCCGACATCAAGGCCTTCCTTGAGGCCAATCGGATCGGCACGAGCCATATCCGCACCATTCCGGAACGTCGGCCGGGCCTCTACATGATCCATCAGGCCGATGGCGACCGACACTTCACCTATTGGCGCGACACCTCGGCGGCCAAGCTGCTTGCCGATGACAAGCAGGCTTTGGCCCAGGCGGTCGAGGGTGCCAGCATGGTCTATTTCTCGGGCATCACCCTGGCCATCCTGGCGCCGCGGGCGCGCGGCAGGCTGCTGGGCGCCATCGTGCGGGCCCGCGACAATGGCGCCAGAATCGCCTTCGACACCAATCTGCGGCCGGCGCTGTGGACCAGCCCGCGGGTGATGGCCGGCGTGCTGACGGCCGCCGCCAGCCTCTGCGACATCGTGCTGCCCACCCATACCGACGAGGCGCCGCTGTTCGGCGACAAGAATGTCGATGAAACCGCTGACCGCTATCTCGAGCTGGGCGTGGAAGAAGTGGTGGTCAAGGACGGCTCCGGCGAGGCGCTGATTGCCACCGCGCATGAGCGGGTGCGCGTGGCGCCGCCAGCGGGCGCAACTGTGATTGACGCCACCGGGGCGGGCGACAGCTTCAACGGCGCCTATCTCTCGGCCCGGCTGGCGGGCCAATCGCTGCAGGAGGCGGCCGAGGCGGCGCATCGCGTTGCCCGGGTGGTCATCGGGCAGAAGGGCGCGCTGGTCGATCCTAAGCTGGTGTCGCTTTAGCCCCTAGAACACCCGCTCGCCCTGCTCGGCCATATAGGCGGTTTCCTCGGGCGTGCTGGTCCGGCCCAGCGCCTTGTTGCGGAACGGAAAGCGGCCAAAGCGGGCAATGGTGTCGCGGTGGCCGGTCATGAATTTCTGCAGGTCCGCATCAAACTGGGCGAACAGCTGAACGCCTTCCTCCTGGATCACCAGCGATTCGGCATGCATGAAGGGCATGTAGAGGAACATCCGGCGATCCAGTTCGAGCGCCTGGTCGGCGCCGGCGGCAATGGCTTCCTGGGCCAGCACCAGCGCCATCTTGTCCTGGGCGAAGGCCTGGGAAGAGCCGCGATGCAGTTGGCGAGAGAACTGGTCCAGTGCGATGATCTCGGCCAGCCGGCCCTCCGGCGTTGCCCGCCAGCGCCAGGCCTCGCCCCGGGCCACCGCGACATGGGTGTCGGCAAAGCCTGCCGCCAAAGCGGCGTCGAACTCGGCCTTGCCGCCGAACCAGTCATCCTTGCCGTGCTGGACAAACCAGAAATCGATGACGTCGTCTGCGCCCTGCATGAAGCCTCCCTGTGATGGACGATCGCGTGTCAGGCGATCAAAGGCGCATCATTGAAGTTGGGGCCGCCGCTGGCAAGCCATGCACCCTCATCAGGCGCTGACAACCAGGTGAAGGCGATTGCCGGCGGGATCGCGCGTCTCGATGCCCTGTGCCAGCGGCTCGATTGGGGCGCCCGCCCGCTGCAGACGCGCCTCGACGTCATCCAGCGTGGTCGCATCGGGCAGCACGATGGTGAACCAGCGCAGGCCGGCCGAACCGGCAATGGGCTGGGCCGCATTGGCGCCCGACCAGATGTTGAAGGCCATTGTATGGGGCATGTAGTCGAGCCCGACATCGCCCATGCCGAAGGAGCGGATCAGCAGGAAGCCCGCAAAGCCGATGACGTCGCGATAAAAATCCATCGCCATGTCGAGGTCGGTGACATGGACATGCACATGGCCGATGCGGGTACCGGCCGGCATGCGCGCGGCCAGGGTGGGGTTCTCACCCAGTTCGCCCAGCAGGCCGTCGAGATCAATGGCCTCGCGGCCGGAATGGGGCTGGCCGGCGGCGGTCACCGCATAGGTCTGGCCCTTGTCGGGGTCGCCCAGCGTACCGCGCCACGGCGTTTCGAGGGTGATCTCGATGCCGTTGCCGTCGAGATCCCACAGGTAGATCGCCTCGGAGACCAGGTGGTCGGTGGGCGAAATCCGCACATTGCGCTGCAGCGCGCGCACCGCCATTTGCGCCAGGTCGGCCCGGGCGGGGACATGGATGGCGACGTGATAGAGCCCCAGGCTGCGCGGCACCACTGGCCGAATGGCCCCGGTTTCCAGCACGATCAGCGCCTTGCCGCCGGCGCCCAGGGTCAAGGCATTGCCCGTCTCGTCGATGAGATCGAGCCCGACCACGTCCTGCCAGATGGCCAGTGCCCGGGCGCGGTCGGTAACGGCGAGATGGACCGGTCCCAGCGTGGTGGTCAGCGGCAGCAGAGGCGCCGACTTCACATTGGTCTGGACGGATGTATCGATCATGGCGCGCTCCTGTGTGCCGCTGGGGATGGCTCTTACATAGGCTCGACTGATGGCGATGAGCAGGTGGCATTGAGCGAACAGTGCGGACGACAGAGTAGTCTGAAACGAACGACACCAAGGAACCATGCGGCCCGGCCATGGTTGGTCACCCATAGGCCCACGCCAAGAGGACATCAGCTCATGCACTTCACCGACAAGGTCGCCCTGGTCACTGGCGCCGGCTCCGGCATCGGCAAGGCCACCGCCCTGCTGCTGGCCAAAGGCGGGGCGCGCGTCGCCGTGCTCAGCCGCACCGCCGAGGAGATCGAGGCGACCCGCGACGAGATCGCCCAGGCCGGTGGCGAGGCGATCGCCCTTACCGCCGACATTTCCGATATGGATGACATGCGCGCGGCCGTGGACAAGATCATCGCCAGCTGGGGGCGGCTGGACATCGTGGTGGCCAATGCCGGCGTCAATGGCGTCTGGGCGCCGATCGACGACCTGCAGCCCGACGAGTGGGACAAGACCATGGCAGTCAATCTGGGTGGCACCTATCGCACCGTGCACCTGACCGTGCCGCATCTCAAGAAGGCCGGGGGGACCATCATCATCGTCTCCTCGATCAATGGCACGCGCACCTTTACCAGTGCCGGCGCCACCGCCTATTCGGCCACCAAGGCGGGCCAGGTGGCCATGGCCCAGCAACTGGCGGTGGAACTGGGGCCGCACAAGATCCGGGTCAATGCGGTCTGCCCCGGGGCGATCGATACGGAAATCGACGACAATACCGACAAGCGCAATGTCGCGGCGGCGGAAATTCCGGTCGAGTTTCCAGAAGGCGATATTCCGCTGACCGGCGGAGAGCCTGGCGAAAGCCATGACGTTGCCGAGGCCATCGCCTTTCTGGCGTCGGACGCGGCCAGGCACATTACCGGCATGCCGATCTACGTCGATGGCGGCCAGTCGCTGCTGCGCTGACCCGGACCGACCCGCCAGCCGGATTCATCTGCAGCGGCTGCATATGCGCTATGCAGCCGTTGCGTTTTATTTGACGGTTCACGCAAACTTAAGCGATTCAGCCGATCTCTAGTGCAACGACTGGCGGCAGAACGCCGCGGTCATTTCCCGGGCACCAGGGTGCAGCGTCATGAACTTTAGAAATTTTCCTATTCTCCAGAAATTCATTTTGACGGTCCTGCTGATGGGCATCGTCGCCACCGCCATTGCCGGCATTGCCTGGCGGGAGCTTGGATCGCTCAGCGCCACCATGGACCGGGTGGGTGAAAAGGAAGTGGCGGCACGCGAGGCCATGGACCTGCGCATGGACGTTATCGCCATCAGTCGCATGACTTACCAGCTGGTGCTCGACCCTGCCGGCGTCGCCGATTTCGTTACCCAGGCCGATCGTCGCATGACCGAGATGAAGGCCCGCTTTCCGATCATCGAGGCTGCAGCGGACGAAACCGAGCTCAGCCAGCTCGAAGCGGTCAAGCCGGTGATGGATGCCTATTTCGAAAAGATCAACGGCATGCTGACCGTCGCGGCAGCCCAGCCGTTCGACGCTGCCGCGCTCGATGCCGCCCTGGCGGACACCCTAGCCTCCCAGAAGGTCGTTACCGATACGATCAAGGTCTACAGCACCTATTCGGGCGAGCTGATGGCCAGCATGCGCGCCGATGCCGAGGCCTCGGCCTTCACCGCCATGCTGACCCTTGCCATCTCGGCAGCGGTGGGTATCGCCATCGGCCTGACTGTCAGCATGCTGGTGGGTCGCCGCACCATCGTCAGCCCGGTGCGCAACCTGACACAGACCATGAGCGAGCTGGCCGATGGCAAGCTGGACGTGGAAATCGCCAATGCCGACGCCAAGGACGAGATCGGCGCCATGGCCCGCGCCGTCGAAATCTTCCGCCAGAACGCCAAGCGCGTCGCCGCGCTCAGCGCCGAGGAAGCCGCCCACAACATGGCGATCGTCGAACGGGCCGACATGATGGCCCTGCTGCAGGCCGAACTGGCCGCCGTGATGAAGGCCGCCAGCGCCGGCAATTTCGACCAGCGCGTGGCGACCAATTTCAGCGATGGCGAGCTCAACAGCCTGGCTGCCAGCGTCAATGGCCTGGTCGACACCGTCGATCGCGGCCTGGCCGAGACCGGCACCGTGCTGTCGGCCATCGCCAATACCGATCTGACGCAGCGCGTCACCGGCGACTACCAGGGCGCCTTCGGTGCCCTCAAGAACAATACCAATGCCGTGGCCGAAAAGCTGGCCGACATCGTTGCCCAGCTGCAGGACACCTCGCGCTCGCTCAAGACCGCAACCAGCGAGATCCTGGCCGGCGCCAATGATCTGAGCGAACGCACGACCAAGCAGGCCGCGACGATCGAGGAAACCTCGGCCGCCATGGAAACGCTGGCCGATACGGTGATGAAGAATGCCGAGCGGGCCCAGCAGGCCAATGGCAAGGCCAAGGAAGTGACCACCTCGGCCGAACAGAGCGGCGAAGTCATGGCCAAGGCCACGGGTGCCATGGAGCGCATCACCACCTCTTCCGCCAAGATCTCCAACATCATCGGCCTGATCGACGATATCGCCTTCCAGACCAACCTGCTGGCACTCAACGCGTCGGTGGAAGCCGCCCGCGCTGGCGATGCCGGCAAGGGCTTTGCCGTGGTGGCCGTCGAAGTGCGTCGCCTCGCGCAGTCCGCAGCATCGGCCTCGGCCGACGTCAAGGTGCTGATCGAACAGAGCGCCAGCGAAGTGCGCGACGGCAGCCGGCTGGTTGCCGACGCGGCCGATCGCCTCAACGGCATGCTCGAGGGCGTCCGCGCCAGCTCGACGCTGATGGACGGCATTTCGCGCGACAGCCAGGAGCAGTCCACCGGCATCACCGAGGTCAGCATCGCCGTCCGGCAGATGGACGAAATGACCCAGCACAACGCCGCCCTGGTCGAGGAAATGAACGCTGCCATCGAGCAGACCGAGACCCAGGCCACCGAGCTCGACATCATCGTCGATATCTTCAAGGTGAGCGACGCGCGCAGCCAGCGCAGCATGGGCCGCGCCGCCTGATCTGCACCCATAGTCGACACCGATCCATAAAAGAACGCCGGGGCCCTGCCCCGGCGTTCTTTTTTGTCAGGCCACGAGGCCCTTGGTCAGTTCGAGCGCCTGAAGCTCAAACAGGCCGCGGTAGATGCCACCCTTGAGCTTGATCAGCGCCTGGTGATCGCCCTCTTCGACGATGGCGCCCTTGTCGAAGACCAGCAGCCGGTCAAGTGCCCGCACCGTCGACAGACGATGGGCGATGACCAGCGTGGTGCGGCCCACCATCAGTCGCTCCATTGCCTCCTGGATCTGCGCCTCGCTCTCGCTGTCGAGGCTCGAGGTGGCCTCATCGAGGATCAGCAACCGCGCATCGGCGAGGAAGGCTCGGGCGATAGCGACGCGCTGGCGCTCGCCGCCCGACAGTTTCACGCCGCGCTCGCCCACCATGGTCTCGTAGCCCTTGGGCAGGCCGGCGATGAAGTGATGCGCATTGGCCTGCGTCGCCGCCAGCT
This sequence comes from Devosia beringensis, assembly GCF_014926585.1. Taxonomy (NCBI): domain Bacteria; kingdom Pseudomonadati; phylum Pseudomonadota; class Alphaproteobacteria; order Hyphomicrobiales; family Devosiaceae; genus Devosia; species Devosia beringensis. The sequence goes on from NZ_CP045422.1 coordinate 1,058,610, forward strand.
CGATCTCGGCGCGCGTGGCGCCGGGACGGGCATAGGCGATGTTCTCGGCCAGGGTCCGGTGAAACAGGATGGGTTCCTGCTGCACGATGGCGATCTGGCTGCGCAGGCTCGACTGCTGCACGTCGGCAATGTTCTGGCCATCGATGGTGATGGTCCCTTCATTGACGTCATAGAGCCGCTGGATAAGCTTGACGAAGGTCGTCTTGCCCGAGCCGGAATGCCCGACCAGGCCGACGCGCTCGCCCGAGGCAATGGTGACCGAGAAGTCCTTGTAGAGCGGGGTGGCATGAGCGCCATACTGGAAGGTGACATTGTCGAAGGCGATGGCCCCCTCCCCGATGCGGATCGGGCCGGAACCGGGCCTGTCGTCAATGCCCATGGGCTGCTCGCCCAGTGCGACCAGCTCTTCCATATCATTGACCGAGCGCTGCAGGTTGCGGATGTGCTGGCCGACATCGCGCAGATAGCCCTGCAGCACGAAGAACATGGTCAGCACGAAGGTGATGTCGCCGGGCGTCGCCAGGCCCTGCCGCCAGAGCAGCAGCGCCGTGCCCAGGATGGAGGCCTGCATGGCCGCCATCATCAGCCCCTGGGCGCCGCCATTGAGGGTGCCGCGCTGCCAGAGCCGGCGCGTGCGCAGGCGCCACTTGCCCACCACGCGCTCGAGAATGGCTTCCTCGCGCTCTTCGGCGCCGAAGGCCTTGACCACCGAATTGCAGCTGACCGCATCGGCCAGCGCGCCGCCCATCCTGGTGTCCCAGGCATTGGCCAGCGTGCCGGCCGGCGCGACAAAGCTCACCGACAGCCAGACCGTCACCCCGACATAGATCAGCGAGCCGAGGCCCACGACCAGGCCCATGACGGGCCAGACCGAGCCCAGGATGACCGTCGCCCCGATCAGCATGACCACCGAAGGCAGCAGGGCCACCAGCAGCGTGTCATTGAGCAGGTCGAGCGCGCCCGAGCCGCGCGTGATCTTGCGCACGGTGGAGCCGGCAAAGCTGTTGGCGTGCCAGTCGGTGGAGAAGCGCTGCACCCGGTGAAAGGCATCGGCAATGACGTCCTTCATCATGGCCAGCGTGAAGCTGATGATGTTGAAAAAGACCAGCTGGCGTAGCACAACGGCGCCCAGATAGAGCGTTACCATCGTGGCGAATGCGCCCATGGCCGGCCCCCAGAAGGCGTCGTCCATGCCACTGCCCGAGGCAATGGCATCCACCATACGGCCGGCAAAGATCGGGCTGAAGGCCTCCGCCAGGGTTGCCGTCAGCACCAGGGCGGCGATGAGCGTGGCGCGCCAAGGCTGCTTGGCCCAGTGGCGGAAGGTATAGCCGAGCACATCGCGGAAGGCGTCGGCCCGGAAATCGAGTTTCTTGCGACTCATAATGGCAGCCCGACGCCGTTCTCCGGCAGTCGGCCCTCAAAAACATCAGAAATGAAAAGGCACAGCCGAGGACGCAGATTGGTGGTCAGATCAAGTGGCTGTGGGAAGATGGTACCGCAGGCGGCCGCTGGGCGGGCCGCGGATGGCAAGGACCTAAGGTCGAGGCTTGCCCGGGAGGAGATCGGTGAATGTCACTGTCATACAACGCCTCCCTTGCTGGTGATCTGAAGCGGTGTCGAATCTAGCGAAAGCCCACGCACTTGCCAACCGCCCCCGCGACGTCAGCAGCGCCAGTGATGCGCCAAAGCCACAGAAGCGAAACCGCGTCCGCCCCCTCCAGCCGATGGGGCAGGACGGTCAGCCGGCCGCACCTGTCGCCTCCCCGGCGGGCGCGAAAACCGAGATGGCGCTCGGCCTGATGATGAAATGCGCCGGGGTCTGGGTGACGATATCGCCATCGGTATTGATCGGCATCGGCTCTTTCGTGCGAATATCGAATTCGGTGCTCTTGGCAGTGCGCACCTCATCCCAGACGCCATGCTCGCCGCGGCGAAAGGCGCCGAGCATCAGCCCGAACTTCCACACACTCTCGAGCTCGAGACTATAGAGGTCGAGGTGCCCGTCCTCGATGGTGGCATCGGCATGGATGACGGTACCGCCGCCATAATGCACGCCATTGCCGACGGCAATCTGCAGCGTCTTGACGCTGACCGTGCCGATGTCGCTGATGATCTCGGCGCGAAAGGGCCTGGCCTTCAGCAGCACCTTGAGGGCGGCCAAGCCATAGCCCAGCTTGCCCCAGCGCCGCTTGGCCTCAGGCGTCAGGCCGCGCGCCAGATCGACCGAGAGGCCCAGGCTCGCCACGTTGAAGAATGGATGTCCGTTGACCTCACCAAGGTCGACCCGACTGAGATGGCCGGCCAGGATGACATCGGCGGCCTTGAGCAGGTCGTCCGGAATGCCCAGGGTCCGCGCCAGGTCATTGGCCGTCCCCATCGGCATGATGCCCATGGGCAGGCCGGTCTCCAATACGCCCCTGGCGGCCGAATTGATGGTGCCGTCCCCGCCGCAGACAATCACCAGGTCCGCCTCATGCCGGCGCCGGGCAATGTCGGCCGACACCTCCTCGGGCGCATTGAAGCGCTCGATGATGGCATCGATGCCACCGGCGCGCAGGTGATCGACTACCGGTTCGAGCGCGGCAGTCCCCCGGCGGGCATTGGGGTTGACGAGCATGAGGGCACGACGGCGGGCGGGAAGGGCTGACATGGGCGTCCGGAGCTGGTTAGTCTCCGACATGGCCTGTCTGCCGGCCCGGTGCAAGGGGGCGGCACTATTACCGATTGGTCATGCGGCGCAGGCCGACATGCCTAAAATCACGATGTCGCCGGGACTCGGCTGGCGATTACTGCGCGGCGGTGGAACCGGTCAGCTTGCTGTCGCGCGTCATCCACGCGCCATAGGCCAGTGCGGCGATAAACAGCACGAACGGGCTGCTGATCACGACCAGCGCCAAACCCAGATTTGCAACCATCGAACAAACTCCTCTTGCGATGGCTCGGTGCTCGCATGAAAGGGGCTTTTCACCATTGATTCAGGTCAAGCATTTTTGCATTTTGTCCGGGTGGCGCAGCGGTCGCGGCGGGACTAGGCTCCGGCCAACCGATTCAAAGCAAAGGCTTTCGCCCCCATGACCATCGATCCCGTCAAGCTCGACAAGCTCGCCCAGGTTGCCATCAAGGTCGGCCTGCAACTGGCCGAGGGCCAGGACCTGATCATGACCGCGCCGATGACCGCCGCTCCCCTGGTGCGCCGCATCACCGAGCACGCCTACAAGGCCGGCGCGGGCCTGGTCACCACCCTCTATTCGGATGAGGAAGCAACCCTGGCACGCTACCAGCATGGTCACGACTCCAGTTTCGATAAGGCTGCCGGCTGGCTCTATTCGGGCATGGCCGAGGCCTTCAAGGGCAATGCAGCGCGCCTGGCCATTGCCGGCGACAATCCGATGATGCTGGCGGGCCAGGACCCCGACAAGGTCAGCCGGGCGCAGCGCGCCAATTCGGCCGCCTACAAGCCGGCTTTGCAGCTGATCACGGGCTTTGACATCAACTGGAACATCGTCTCCTACCCCAGCGCGGCCTGGGCCAAGCTGGTCTTCCCAGACGACAGCGAAGAGGTCGCGGTCGGCAAGCTGGCCGATGCCATCTTCAAGGCCAGCCGCGTCGATGTCGACGACCCGATTGCGGCCTGGGCCGAGCACAATGCCAATCTCAAGGCGCGCTGGACCTGGCTGAATGGCAAGGCCTTCTCGGCGCTGCACTATACCGGCCCGGGCACCGACCTGACCGTGGGCCTGGCCGATGACCACCGCTGGAAGGGCGGCGCCTCCGAGGCCAAGAACGGCATTACCTGCAACCCCAATATCCCTACCGAGGAAGTGTTCACCACGCCGCACCGCCTGCGCGTGGACGGCCATGTCGCCGCTACCAAGCCACTGAGCCACAATGGTACCCTCATCGAGGAGATGCAGGCACGCTTCGAGGGCGGAAGGCTGGTCGAGCTCAAGGCCGCCAAGGGGCAGGACATCTTCAACAAGGTGCTTGATACCGACGAGGGTGGCCGTCACCTCGGCGAAGTCGCGTTGGTGCCACATTCCTCGCCCATTTCCGCCTCGGGCGTGCTGTTCTTCAACACGCTCTATGACGAGAACGCCTCCTGCCATATCGCCCAGGGGCAGTGCTATTCGGACTGCTTTGTCGGCGGCAAGGACCTGACCCAGGCCGAGATCAATGCACGGGGCGGCAACAGCTCCAATATCCATATCGACTGGATGATCGGCAGCGACAAGATCGACATCGACGGCGTGCATGCCGATGGCAGCGTCGAGCCGGTCATGCGCAAGGGCGAATGGGCCTATTGAGGCCTGCCGACAGCAGCAGTTCCGGCCGGCTTTGGCCGGCTGACGATATTACCGGTTGAGTCCCGCGCAGCGGCGTGGGACTCTGCCGGTCAAATGGAGAATGCACCGTGTCCACTATCAGCGCTGACCGTATTGCCGTTTCGACCTGGTCGCTGCACCGCCTGCTTGGCACCACTTTTCCGCATGACCTGACGACGACCGAAGTCGGGCCGATGCAGGAAACCTATGGCGAAGGCGAAGAGACGCTGCTCGGCCTGCCTTCGGTGCTGGCCAATCACGGCTATCACCGGCTCGAGATCGTCTCGTTCCACCTGCGCAGCCGCGATCCGGTCTATCTGGGCGAGCTGCGCGACCAGCTCAAGATTGCCGAGGTGACGCTGCAGACCCTGCTGATCGACGCCGGCGATATCAGCCATCCCGAGCATGGGGCCCGCGACCAGGCCTGGATTGCCGGCTGGATCGAAACCGCCAATGAGCTGGGCGCGCAGAATGCGCGGATCATTGCCGGCAAGCAGAAGCCGACGCGCGATGCGCTCGACCGTTCGGTCAAGGCGCTGACCGCGCTGGCCGACGGCAATGCCGGCTCGAATGTGCGCCTCGTCACCGAGAACTGGTTTGACCTGCTGGCCGAGCCGGCGCATGTGCATTTCCTGCTCGACAAGCTCGATGGCCGCATTGGCCTCTTGGCCGATTTCGGCAATTGGGGCGGCCCCAGCAAATATGCCGACCTGAAATCGATCTTCAACCGGGCCGAACTGTGCCACGCCAAGGCCAGCTTCATCGACGGCGATCTGGACGAAGCCGATTACGGCCAGTGCGTCGCCCTGGCGGAAGCCGCTGGCTACAAGGGGCCCTATACGCTGATCTTTGACAGCGAAATCCCCAGCGAATGGCATGGCCTGGGCATCGAGCGCGACTTCATCACATCGCATGGCGGATAGCCGCTGCAGGCGGCGGGCGGTGCCCTGCTGCGGCAGGTAGCACCGACCATTGGCGGCAGTTGCCTTCGGCGTGACCGAGCTCTAGAGCGTTTCCAGCAATAGTGGCTCCACTTTTGCGGTTCGAAAACGCGACAAATCAAAGGGCTAGAGCCATTGAGCCGTTTCAGCGAAACGGTGAAATGCTCTAGTCGAGTGGCTTGAGATCGGCCAGCAGCGTGGGCAGCAGTTCGCTCACCGTGGGATGGATATGCATGGTTTCCATCATGGTGGTGTAGGGGGTGCCAGCCACCATCAGCTGCAGCAGGTTGTGCACCACCTCGTCGCCATTGATACCCAGAATGGCGGCGCCCAGGATCAGCTTGGTCTCGGCATCGACCAGCACCTTCATCATGCCCTGTGTCTCGCCGCGCTCCTTGGCGCGGCTGACCCGGTCCATGGGCCGCGTCGCCATCAGGGCCTTCTTGCCGGACTGGCGCACCTCGGTCTCGCTCATGCCGATGCGGCCAAGCGGCGGATCGATGAAGAGGCCATAGACCGGAACGCGGTTGGCCACCGAGCGCTTGCCACCATCAATGACATTGTCGGCGACCACCTCGAAATCGTTGTAGGAGGTGTGGGTGAAGGCGCCCCGGCCATTGACGTCGCCCATGGCCCAGATGCCGGGGACATTGGTGCGCAAATGCTCGTCGGTGGGGATGTAGCCGCGCTTGTCGGTCTTGACGCCGGCGGCCTCGAGGTTCAGCGCCGCCGTATTGGGTGTGCGGCCCAGGGCGACCAGCAGATGGCTGCCCTCGACCGAGGCGCGCCGCTCGCCGGTCTTGAGCGACAGCAGGACGCCGCCACCAGCCCGCGCCACCGATTCCACCGTGGTATCAAACAGGAAAGTGACGCCCTCGGCCTCGAGGATCTGGCGAATCCAGGCGGAAATGTCCTCGTCCTCGCGCGAGGCGGGTCGGGTGCCGCGCTCGATCACCGTCACCTTGGCGCCGAAGCGGGCATACATCTGGGCGAATTCGAGCCCGATATAGCTGGCCCCGACGATCACCAGATGGCTCGGCAGGGTATCAAGGTTCATCATGCTGGTATTGGTCAGGAACGGCACGCTGCGCAGGCCAGGCCAATCGGGCACGCTGGCGGTGGCACCGGTATTGATGAAGATCTGCGGCGCCGTCACGGTCCGGCTGCCGACCTTGACCGCGGTGGGCGAGACGAAGCTGCCCTCGCCCTCGATATAGTCGATGGCCTCGATGCCGCCGATCCATTCGGTGAGGCTCCGCACCGAGGCGCCAACCACCGCATCCTTGCGGGCCTTGACGGCCTTCATGTCGACGGTGACCGGGCCTTTGACGATCACGCCGAAATCGCCGGCATGCCGGGCGGCCCAGGCGGCGCGGGCGCTGGCCACCAGCGTCTTGGTTGGGGTGCAGCCGTCATTGACGCAGGTGCCGCCGAGATGCTCGCGCTCGATCAGCGCGACGGTCTTGCCGGCCGCGGCCAGGCGCGCCGCCAGAAATGGCCCCGACTGGCCGGCACCCACAACGATGGCGTCAAACTGGTCTGACATGAACACTCTCCGAAAAACTCTGCCTTGGTCACGGCTGCAACGGCTGGCGCGGCCGAGGGTTCATTCGATCGGCGCGATGGGCGTGGTGCGCGGCATGCGGTTCCAGGCATCGAGCGCGGCAATCTTATAGGCTTCGGCAAGCGTGGGATAGTTGAAGGCGTTCTCGACAAAATAGTCCAGCGTGCCGCCGAGGTTGAGCACGGCCTGGCCGATATGGATCAGCTCGGTGGCGCCCTCGCCGACAATGTGGGCGCCGAGCAGCTTGCGCGTCTTGAGCGAGAAGATCAGCTTCATCATGCCCGATTGCAGGCCCATGATATGGCCGCGCGAGGTCTCGCGGAACCGCGCCACGCCACTCTCATAGGGGATGCCGCGCTGACGCACTTCCTGCTCGGTCAGGCCGACTGTGGAGATTTCCGGTACGGCATAGATGCCATAGGGGAAATATTCCGGCGCCGGCGGCATGGCGGCGCCGCAGGCATGCAAAGCCGCGATCCGCCCCTGCTCCATCGAGGTCGAGGCCAGCGAGGGAAAGCCGATGACATCGCCGGCGGCATAGATGTTGCGGGTGGTGGTCTGGAAGGTCACCGGGTCGACCTTGAGCCGGCCGCGCTCAGCCGTGGCGATGCCGCAGTTTTCCAGTCCCAGCCCGGCCGTGGCGCCCGAGCGCCCGGCGGCATAGAGCAGCATGTCGGAGCGGATAGTGCGCCCGTCGGTCAGCGTGGCTATCGGCCAGCCCTGCGCATCGAGTTCGACCTTTTCCACCTTGGCGCCGAAGCGGATGGTCATGCCGCGCTTGCGCAGGTCATGGGTGAATTCCTCGATGATCTCGCGGTCGATGAAATCGAGAATGGTGTCGCGCGGCTCGATAATGGTGACCGGCACGTCGAGCGCGGAAAAGATGGTGGCGTATTCGATGCCGATGACGCCGGCGCCGACCACAGTCAGGCTGCGCGGCACGCGTGGCTCGGCGACGAGGCTGTCGCTGTCGACCACTGAATGGTCATTGAACGGGATATTGGCCGGACGATGGGGCGTCGTGCCTACCGCGATGACGGCGAATTCGAAGCCGAACGTGTGTTCTTCCCCGCTCGGGTCGGTCACACAGACATGGTTGGCATCGATGAAGCGGGCCATGCCGCCGAAGGTGCGCACGCCATTGCGGGCGAACTGGTGTTCGAGCACCTCGATCTCGTGGTCCAGCGTCATGCGCAGCCGGGCGCCGAGGTCCTTGCCCTCGATGTCCTTCTTGACGCGATAGGACAGACCGTAAAAGCCGCGCTCACGCCAGCCGGAGAGGTTGAGCACGGTCTCGCGCAGGGTCTTGGAAGGGATGGTGCCGGTATGCACCGAGACGCCGCCCAGCCGCAGGCGATCCTCGACCACCAGCACCGACCTGCCCAGCTTGGCGGCCTGGATGGCGGCGCGCCGCCCGGCCGGGCCGCTGCCGATGACAACGAGATCAAACTTTTCCAAGCGGCTACCCCTGATTCGACGCGCAAACGCCTATCGGGGCACTGTGACACTGCCATTGCAGCCGAGGCAATGTGGCCGGGCGAAAGGCAGGATTGCGCGTCAGTCGCCGCGCAGGACCTCGTCGATCTGGGGCAGGTGGTAGAAGGCGCGCACGATGTCCCAGCCCTCGTCAGCGGTATCGACCACCGAGAACAGGTCGAGATCGCCCGGCGAGATGGTGCCGGCCTCGGCCAGGGCTTCCAGGTGGAGCACCTTGCCCCAGAACTCCTTGCCGAACAGCAGCAGCGGCACGCGGTCCATGCGGCCGGTCTGGATCAGGGTCAGGGTTTCAAAGAACTCGTCGAGCGTGCCGAAGCCGCCGGGGAACACGGCGACGGCCCGCGCGCGCATCAGGAAGTGGATCTTGCGGGTGGCGAAATAGTGAAAATTGAAGCTCAGCTCGGGCGTCACATAGACATTGGGCGCCTGCTCGTGCGGCAGCACGACATTGAAGCCGATCGAGGGGGCACCGACATCGGTGGCGCCGCGATTGCCCGCTTCCATCACCCCGGGCCCGCCGCCGGTGACGACGACGAAATCCTTGTTATCGAGGCTCTTGGCCGTGGCCGAGGCCAGCTGGGCAAAGCGGCGAGCCTCATCATAATAGCGCGAGGCGGCCTGCAGGTTCTTGCGCTGCACCTCGTTCTTGGCAGCCCAGGCATCCTTGCCCGGTTCGGGAATGCGGGCGCCGCCAAACAGCACGACCGTCGAATTGATGCCGCGCTCGCGCAGGGTGAATTCGGGCTTGAGATATTCAAGCTGGAAGCGGATGCCGCGCGTATCTTCGGAGGTCAGGAATTCGTCATCGGCAAAGGCCAGGCGGAAGGCCGATGCCTCGGTCTGGGGCGTCCGGGGCGCCAGCTTGGCGGAGGCGATATCCTGCTTGGAGGTCCGCAAGGTGGTAGGGTGGCGCTTGGCCATGACGGCAATTCTCCTGTACTGGGGCCCCGTCTAGCCGATGGCGCCAGCGACCGCAACGCAAGGTCCCGTGTCACAGTTTGCCCCGGGGCCTTGCCATGGGCGCAATAAATTCGCATATAGCGGCCGGGAGGTTGGCGCGGACGTGTTCCTCGCCAACCGGGTCAGGTCCGGAAGGAAGCAGCCCCAACGAGACCTTCACGGGTCGTTGCCAGCCTCCTACTTGCCACTATGATGGTCTGATGATCACAGGCAGATTCCCGAAGCTTGACCTAGAGGGGCACGATGGCTGACGCTACGACCTCGCCCTATCTCGTTCTCGCCCGCAAATACCGGCCGCGCGACTTCACCACCCTGGTCGGCCAGGACGCAATGGTGCAGACGCTGGGCAATGCGTTCACGCAGAACCGCATCCACCACGCCTTCATCCTGACCGGCGTGCGCGGCGTGGGCAAGACCACCACCGCCCGCATCCTGGCCCGCGCCTTCAACTATGAAGATGCCAGCGGCCCGCATCCCACGCTCGACCTCAGCGTCGAGGGCGAGCACTGCCGCGCCATCATCGAGGGTCGCCATGTCGATGTGATCGAGATGGATGCTGCCAGTAATACCGGCATTGGCGACATTCGCGAGATCATCGACTCGGTCAAATACGCCCCCTCCTCGGCGCCGTACAAAGTCTATGTGATCGACGAAGTGCACATGCTTTCGACGGCGGCCTTCAACGGGTTGCTCAAGACGCTCGAAGAGCCGCCGCCCTATGTGAAGTTCATCTTTGCCACCACCGAGATCCGCAAGGTGCCGGTGACGATCCTGAGCCGCTGCATGCGCTTTGACCTGCGCCGCATCACGCCCGAGATCATGTCGACCTATCTGCAATCGATCCTGGGCCAGGAAGGCATCACCTTCGAGCCGGAAGCGCTGGCGATGATCGTGCGGGCCGGCGAAGGCTCGGCGCGCGATAATCTGAGCCTGCTCGACCAGGCCATCGCCCATGGCAATGGCACGGTGACGGCGGCAACGGTCAAGGCCATGCTGGGCCTGGGCGACCGTGCGCGGATCATCGACCTGTTCGAGGAACTGATGGGCGGCCGGATCGGCGAGGCCATCGAAACGATGCGCAGCCTTTATGACATGGGCGCCGATCCGCAGACGCTGATTGCCGACCTGGCCGATTTCACCCATCTGGTGACCCGCATCAAGGTGGTGCCGGCCGCGGCCGATGACGTTTCCTTGACCCCTGATGAACAACGGCGCGGCGCCGAGCTGGCCGGCAAGCTGCCAATGCGGGCCCTGACGCGGGCCTGGCAGATCCTGTTCAAGGGGCATGACGAGGTGGCGCGGGCCAATAATGGCTTGCAGGCCGCCGAGATGGCGCTGATCCGGCTGGCCTATGCCGCCGACCTGCCCAGCCCGGATGACCTGATCGCGAAGCTGGCCAACCAGCCAGCGCCGGTGCCCAGTCAGCAATCCATGATGCCGCTGCCCCGCGGCTCGACCAGCGGTTCTTCGGGTGGTCCTTCGGGCGGCGCCTCGGCCATGCGGGTCGAGCAGCCCCGGATCGTCGCCACCGAGGCCGTGGCCAGCCAGCCCGTCGTGCCGCAGGCGGTCATCGCGCCGGCTCTGGCGACGGTGGGCAGCTACAAGGAACTGATCGCTCTGGCCCAGGCCAAGCGCGACGTGCTGGTCAAGCTGGCGCTCGAGGGCTCGATGCGCCCGATCTCGTTCGAACAGGGTCGCATCGAAGTGGCCCTGCTCGATGGCACCGATCCGGGCATTATCGCGACGCTCTCGGCGCGGCTGCAGCTCTGGACCGGCGAGCGCTGGCTGATCATGGTATCGTCCAAGCCCCCCGAAGGGCTGACGGTGCGCCAGGAGACCGAGCAGCGCACCCAGGCCCATCATGCCGCCGCGCATGAGGACCCGCTGGTCAAGGCCATACTCGAGACATTTCCCGGGGCCAAAGTAGTCAACGTCAAGGTGCGCGACGACGCCGCCGTGGTTGACGAGGTTCCCCCGCCCCCACCCGAAGAGGACGACGAATGAAAGACATCATGGGTATGATGAAGGCCGCCAGCGAGATGAAAGGCAAGATGGAGGCCATGCAGGCCGAGCTTGCCGCGCTGGTGGTGGAAGGCCGTTCCGGCGGCGGCATGGTCACCGTGTCGCTGAGCGGCAAGGGCGAGATGAAGGGGCTCAAGATCGATCCGAGCCTGTTAAAGGAAGACGATGTCGAGGTGCTCGAGGACCTTATCGTGGCCGCGCATAACGACGCCAAGGCCAAGAGCGAAGAAGAAATGCAAAAGCGCATGAAAGAGGTCACTGCCGGCCTGCCGATCCCTCCCGGCATGAGCCTGCCGTTCTGAAACGCGGCGCTCAACGTTAACAGTCTGCTAACCAATTCGAGCATGAGCTAGCGCAGCAATGGCCAATGGCGGACCCGAGATCGAACAGCTGATCCAGCTGCTGGCGCGCCTGCCCGGGCTCGGGCCGCGCTCGGCCCGGCGCGCCGTGCTGCAGCTGATCAAGAAGAAGGAGCAGCTGATGATACCGCTCTCGGCAGCGCTGGATCGTGCCGTCGTGGCGGTGCGCAGCTGCGAGGTCTGCGGCAATATCGATACGGGCAGCCCCTGCACCATCTGTTCGGATCCACGCCGCGGCGAAAGCGGCATGCTGATCGTGGTCGAGGACGTGGCGGACCTCTGGGCGCTGGAGCGCGCCGGGGTCGGCGCGGTGCGTTATCATGTGCTGGGGGGCGTGCTGTCGCCGCTCGACGGCGTGGGTCCCGACGACATCACCATCAACGAGCTGATCGCCCGGGCGCCCGACTACAGCGAGATCGTGCTGGCGGTCAATGCGACGGTGGAGGGCCAGACCACCGCCCATTACATCACCGATCGTCTGGCCGGTTCGGCCGTCAAGATCACGCGCCTTGCCCATGGCGTGCCGATGGGCGGGGAGCTCGATTACCTCGATGAGGGCACGCTGAGCCAGGCGCTCAAGGCGCGGACGAGCATCTGAAGCCAGCCGATCAGGCTGCCTGCGCCAAGGGCGCCGCGCCGCTGGTCAGGGCAGCGTAGCAGAGGCGCAGCTGTTCGATGCCGTAGCCGCAGGCGTCGATCTGGGTAGCGAGAAAATCAAAGCCACCGCGGCCGTCCTGCGAGCGGATCCCGGCTTCGACGACGCGATCGGCAAAGGCATCGCTGTCGGAAGCGTCGAGCCCCAGGCAATGGGCGACGAACGCCCCGGCAGAGCGGTCAGCGCGGGCCCGGTCATAGAAACGGCGCTCCTCGATAACGAAGTATTTGCGTTCCGTAGTTTCGTTTGCCTTGTTGAAATTCGTCATCTTGTCCCCTGGGCCTTCTGGCCGTGCAGGGGCAAGATGGGAGCGCAAATCTAACGCGCGCTCACCGAAGTCCGTACAATTGTACGCTCCGCAGGCCGGCTACACCCATCCAGACAGGCCCAACCTGCCATTTAGATTCCGCGGCGCGATAAAAATCAGGCGCCGTAGTGCGTTAATATCGTTAACGGCGCGGTAACCATGGGTCCACAATTGACCCAGCTGACTGGGCCTGGAGCGGCGTGACGGCAGGATCATCGGGCCGAGGCCGGGTTGCAGCGGTCAGCGGGCGGCAATATTCGTGGTCAGGCAAGATCGCCCGGCTCGTCCGTCACCAGGCGCAGGGTTGGCTCGGGCTTGTCCGCCCTGCCCTCGCCGCCTTCCCAGCCGGGCGGCATGATCTGGCTGGATTTGGCCCCCAGTTCGCGCAGCATTTCCACCTGGCGCACCATATTGCCCTTGCCCGAGGACAGCTGGCCCTTGGCTGCGTCGAAGCTGGTGCGCGCCTTATCGAGATGGCCGTCAAGCTTGTCCATGGATCCGAGAAAGCCGACGACCTTGTCATAAAGCGCGCCAGCGCGGCTGGCGATTTCCTCGGCATTGCGGTGGCGCTTTTCGATGTCCCAGACATTGCGCACGGTGCGCAGCACGGTCATCAGCGTGGTCGGCGTGGTCAGCATGACGCCCTGGCTCATGCCGTATTCCACCAGCTTGGCATCGGCTTGGATGGCGGTAGCCAGCGCGGACTCGATGGGCACAAACATCATCACATAGTCCATCTTGCTCTGGGCATGACGCTGGTAGGTCTTGTCGCCCAGCGTCTTGATGTGGCTGCGGATGGACACGATGTGGGCTTGGAGGAACCGGCCCTTCGCCTCGTCCTCGCAGTTCACATAGGCCTCAAAGGCCGTGAGCGAGACCTTGGAATCGATGACCAGCCGGTCATTGTTGGGCATGAGCACCTCGACATCGGTGCGCACGCGGCTGCCGTCCTCGGCAGTGTGGCTGGTCTGGGTGATGAATTCCTCGCCCTCGCGCAGGCCGGAGCCTTCGAGAATGGTCGAGAGGATCATTTCGCCCCAAGCGCCCTGCGTCTGGGAATTGCCCTTGAGCGCCCGGGTCAGGTTCTGCGCCTCGGTGGTGATCTGCAGGTTGCTGGCGGCCAAAGCGCGGATCTGTTCGCCCATGGTGGCGCGATCGCGCAGCAGCTCGCCCTGGAACTCGACGATCTTCTCGTTGAGCGGCTTGAGCAGCACGTCGACCTGTTCGCGGTTCTGCTTGGAGAAGGTCTCGCTATGGCTTTTGAGCACCTCGCCGGCAATGGACTTGAACTCGTCCGTCATGTGCTGGCGGGCTTCGAGGAAGCGCTTGAGATTTTCCTCATACTGCTTGGTCTGTTCGGCCATGCTGGCGCGCAGGCCCGCATTGTCGGCGCGCAGCGAGCTGGCCCTTTCGCGCTCGATGTCCAGCAGTTCCTCGCCGCGCTCGCGTTCCTGGGCCAGTTGATGGTCCAGCTCATGGATGCGGCTGTCACGCTCGCCGAGCTGGGTGAGAAAACTGGTGCGCAGCTGTTCGACGGCCTGTCCGGCCGCAAGCTCCGCCCGCGCAGCGCTGGCGCGCAAGGCGCCGAGCATGATCGTCCCCAGCAGCAGGACGAGCAAGAGGGCGCCGAACATGGCGGCGATGGGGAAGGTAACCGGCCAGTCGCCGAGCATAAAAATCACTGTGTCCATGGCCGGAGTCTAGCCGATTCGGCGCGTTCCTGTAATGTTCTGAGCAGCCAGCATTCCGGGCCTGCTGCCACAAGAGTTGACCTCAAGCGCGGAAATACCATATCGAGAGGCACTTCCCCAATTGCCGGACCTCAACCATGGCCATCCGCCCCATTCTTGTCATTCCCGATGCACGCCTGCGGGCCGTTACCGATCCGATCATCGAGGTGGATGACGAGATCAAGGCGCTGGCCGCCGACATGCTCGAGACCATGTATGATGCCCCCGGCATCGGCCTGGCTGCGCCGCAGATCGGCGTGATGAAGCGCATCGTGGTGATGGATCTGGCGGGCGAGGACGAAACCCCCACGCCGCTGGTGATGATCAATCCGGAGATCACCCATTTCGGCGAGCAGATGCAGGTGACCGAGGAGGGGTGCCTCTCCATCCCCGAGCTCTATTACGAAGTCGAGCGCCCCAATGAGGTCACGGTGAAATATACCGATCTCGAGGGCAAGGAAGTCATCACCGAGGCCGAGGGCAAGCTGGCGGTCTGCATCCAGCACGAGCTCGATCACCTCGATGGCGTGCTCTATATCGACTATCTCAGCCGCCTCAAGCGCGACCGGGTGATCAAGAAGTTCGAAAAGGCCGCCAAGCGCGCTGCCGGCTAGCCGGACGCCTCACCTCACCCGGGTGGCCCAACAAGGAAACTCTGCTGCATGCGCGTCGTCTTCATGGGTACGCCCGAATTTTCCGTGCCGACGCTGACCGAAATCGTCTCGAGCGGGCATGAGGTCGTGGCGGTCTATACGCGCGCGCCCAAGCCGGCCGGACGCGGCCAGGAAGAGCGCAAGTCGCCCGTGCACCTGGCGGCAGAGGGCTTCGGCCTGCCGGTGTTCACGCCGCGCTCACTCAAGGGCGAGGCCGAGCAGATCGTGTTTGCCAGCCATGATGCCGATGTTGCCGTGGTGGTCGCCTATGGCCTGCTGCTGCCCAAGCCGATCCTCGACGCACCGCGGCTGGGTTGCCTCAACCTGCACGGCTCACTGCTGCCGCGTTGGCGCGGCGCGGCCCCGATCCAGCGTGCGATCATGGCGGGTGACCGCCAGACCGGGATCCAGGTCATGCAGATGGAGGAAGGCCTCGACACCGGCCCCATCGGGCTGGGCGAAGTCATCGCCATCGGTCCGGACATGACGGCCGGCGAGCTGCACGACACCATGAAGATTGTCGGCGCCGACCTGATGGGCCGCGCCTTTGCGGCGCTGGAGCGCGGCAGCCTGCAATTCACCCCGCAGTCCGATGAGGGTGCCGTCTACGCCAAAAAGATCGAAAAGGCCGAGAGCCGGATCGACTGGTCGCGGCCGGCCGCCGAGGTGCACAATCTCATTCGCGGGCTCTCGCCCTTTCCCGGCGCCTGGTTCGAGATCGAACTGGGCGGCAAGCCGGTGCGGGTCAAGGCGCTGCGCTCGACCCTGGCGGAGGGCTCGGCTGATGCCGGCACATTGCTGGACAATCTGACGATTGCCTGCGGGACGGGCGCCGTGCGCCTGACCCAGGTGCAGCGCGAGGGCAAGGGCGCCATGGATGGCGCGACATTCCTGCGCGGCGCCGGACAATTGCCACCAACCGTTGCCTGACCATGCCGCGCTACAAGCTTACAATCGAATATGACGGAACCCCGTTTGCCGGCTGGCAGCGGCAGAAGACCCATCCCAGCGTGCAGCAGACGCTGGAAGAAGCGATCTGGCGGATGTCCGGCGAGAGCGTGACGCTGCAGGCCGCGGGCCGGACCGATGCCGGCGTGCATGCATTGGGCCAGGTGGCCCATGTCAATCTCAGCAAGCAATGGGACCCGTTGCGCATCCGCGAGGCGCTGAACTTTCACCTGCGCCCCAATACGGTGGGGGTGATTGCCGTCGATGCCGTGGACGAGACCTTTGAAGCCCGCTTCTCCGCTACAGCCCGGCATTACGAGTATCGCATCCTCAACCGGCGCGCCCCGCCGGTGCTGGAGCGCAACCATATCTGGCATGTGGCCAAGCCGCTCGATGCCGACATCATGGGCCGGGCCGCCGGGCTGATCCTGGGGCTGCATGACTTTACCACCTTCCGCTCCTCGGAGTGCCAGGCCAAGTCGCCTTTGCGGACGCTCGATGTGCTGGACGTGCGGCGGGAGGGCGATCGCATCCTGGTCAGCGCCAGTGCTCGCAGCTTCCTGCACCATCAGGTGCGCTCGATGGTGGGCTGTCTCAAGCTGGTCGGCGAAGGCAAATGGACGCCGGAGGATTTCCGGGCAGCGCTCGACGCCAAGGATCGCAGCCATTGCCGCGCCATGGCTCCGTCAGACGGGCTCTATCTAATGGCAGTGGACTATTAGGCGACAGGCGGCATGAACATGCCGGGCGCGACTATGGCAATGATCAGGCCCATGACGATGGCCTGAACCACCAGCTTGGCAATGATGAACACCACGATCTGCAGCGGCGCCAGCGTCACGATCAGCCGGGCAATGTTGATCTCGATCACGAGGGCGGCCACACCCACGACCAGCGTGGACAACTGCCCGGCACCCACCAGGAGCAGCCCCATCAGGATCAACGAGGCGAACAGGTTGATCCAGTTGAAAGCCACCAGATAGGGCACGAAACCGTCGAGACGGGCGAACTGGCGCAGCACCAGCCAGCCGGCGCCGGTCTGGAGCGCGTAGAGCAAGGCGCTCATCAACAGACCGGTGGAAGCGGCGCCGGATTCCATCGACAATCCGAGCAGGCGTGGCCCGAAGGCGGAGATGGCGCCGGCCAGCAGGAAGGCGATGAAGCTGCCCACGAGCCCGCGCTGACTGAAGTCAAAATAGGTCGGCGCCTTGCGATCACCGGTCAGCAGGGCAACGGCGCCCTGGGCGGCGGCGAAGAACTCTTCGAGGAAGGTTGGGGTCGACTGGGCCAAAGCGGTCTCGATCGGTCAGAGGGAGGCTGTGGAAACCATGTAGAGCGCCAGGCGCATCGCCACAAGGAGAAGGACCGTCAAAACCGCGAAGCCGGCGGCTATGCCGCGGCTCCAGTCAAGTGCATGACGCGTCAGGCGGAACAGCAGATAGCCGGTGCCGATCCAGGCCAGCATGACAATGGGGCCGCCGATCATGGCCAGCAGACCCTCAAGCAGCAAAAAGCCGGTCAGCGCATAGACGCCCGGCACCAGCACGGGCAGCTGGGGCGCCTGGTTGCCGAGAAAGTTGCGCGTGATCAGCAGCGACAGCACCAAAGCGATCACCGGCACGGCCAGGACGACCATTGCTGCCAGCACGCCGAAGGCCCCCAGCATGCCGATGCTCATGGCAGCGACGGCGACAGCCAGAAATGCCAGGAGGGCGTAGATGGACAGGGCGGCGGTCAGGCCAGCGGCGGTAAGGTCGAACTGGCTGCGCCAGCCGGGCTCGCCGCGCACGATCATCTGCCAGCCGACAATGGCCCGGTTGAGGATGGTCCAGAGCTTCATGCCGGCCTGCCAAAGAAGGCCAGCATGAAGGCGCGGTAGATTTCGGTCAGTCCGGTGAGGTCGCTGATGGCGATGTGCTCGTCGGCCTTGTGCATTGACGGCCCGACCAGGCCGCATTCGACCACCGGGCCATACTGGGCGATGAAGCGGGCGTCGGAGGTGCCGCCGCCGGTCGATAGGGTCGGGCGCTGGCCGGTCAGCTCGGCAATGGTGGCGGTCAGGGTCTGCACATCCTGGCTGAGGGGCGACAGAAACGACAGCGACGGCTCGCCTGCCAGTTGCAGGGTAATGGTGGTCCCGGCGGCATCGACGCTGGCGATACGGCTACGGACCCAGTCCAGCAGGCTTTGGGGAGTCCACAGATCATTGTAGCGGATATTGAACCGGATGGTGCCGACGGCGGGGATGACGTTGGAAATCCCATTGCCGACGTCGATGGAGGTGACTTCCAGATTGCTGGCCGGGAAGTGTTCGGTGCCGTCATCAATGTTGGTATCAAGCGCGGTGACCACCCGGGCGAGCGCCGGCATGGGATTGTTGGCCTTGTCGGGATAGGCAACGTGGCCCTGCGTGCCGGCAACGGCAATGGAGCCGGAGAGCGAGCCGCGGCGACCGATCTTGATGCTGTCGCCCAGACTGACGGCCGAGCTCGGCTCGCCGACCACGGCAAAATCGAAATGGTGCTGCTGTTCCTTGGCCCAGACCATCAGCTTGGCGGTGCCATTGATGGCGTCGGCTTCCTCGTCGCCGGTAATGGCCAGCATGATGGTGCCAGTGTCAGCGGGAATGGCCGACGCGGCGGCGACGAAGGCGGCAATGCCGGACTTCATGTCAGCGGCGCCGCGGCCATAGAGCTTGCCGTCGGCCTGGCGCGGGGTGAACGGGTCGGCGCTCCAGTTGCCCAGATCGCCGGGGGGAACGACATCGGTATGGCCGGCAAACAGCAGGCGCCGGCCGGAATTGCCGCGAATGGCAAACAGGTTGTCGACCGGATAGGAGCCATGGCCCTCAAAGCGCAACCGCGTGACGGCAAAGCCGATCCCGGTCAGTGTCGCATCGAGCAGATCGAGCGCGCCAGCTTCGGCCGGCGTCACCGAGGGGCAGGCGATCAGCGCCTTGAGCAGGTCGAGCGGGTCCAGGCTCATGTCAATCGCGCAGCAATTCGTTGATGCCGGTCTTGGAGCGCGTCTGCGCATCGACGGTCTTGACGATCACGGCGCAGTAGAGCGAGGGGCCCCAGTTATGGCCGGGCATCGCCTTGCCGGGCAGGCTGCCCGAAACCACGACCGAATAGGGCGGTACCTTGCCGATATGGATCTCGCCGGTGGCGCGGTCGACAATCTTGGTTGAGGCGCCGATGAACACGCCCATGGAGATGACCGAGCCCTCGCCCACCACCACGCCTTCGACGACTTCGGAGCGGGCGCCGATAAAGCAGTTGTCCTCGATGATAACCGGGCCGGCCTGCAGCGGCTCGAGCACGCCGCCAATGCCGACGCCGCCCGAGATATGCACATTCTTGCCGATCTGGGCGCAGGAGCCGACGGTGACCCAGGTGTCGATCATGGTGCCCTCGTCGACATAGGCGCCGACATTGACGAAGCTGGGCATCAGCACGACCGACTTGGCGATGAAGGCCGGCCGACGCACCACGGCACCCGGCACGGCGCGGAACCCGGCTTGGCGGAATTCGGCCTCGCCCCAGCCCTCGAACTTGGTGGGCACCTTGTCCCAATAGGACGACCCGCCCGGCGCGCCTTCGATGAGCTTGTTGTCATTGAGCCGGAAGTTGAGCAGCACGGCCTTCTTGAGCCACTGGTTGACCTGCCAGGCGCCGTCGATCTTTTCGGCAACGCGGGCCTTGCCGGTATCGAGCAGGTCGAGTGCTTCGACCACCGCGTCACGCACGGGACCTTTGGTGTCGAAGCCGATCGTGGCGCGGGCCTCGAAGGCGTCATCAATGGTCTTGGCGAGATCGGCAAACGACATGGCAGGTTCCTCAGAATATCCGGGCGGACCATAGCGGGACAGCTAGGGGTGTCAATTGCCTAGGGATTTGGCTGACGAGGTGCTAGGCCCGGCGCGAACTCTGGAGAGCGCCATGGCGACGATGTATCTCGTGCAAGCCTTTAAGCAGAACGGCAAGAAGCTGATTGCCGACCCGGTGCAACAGGCCAAGAGCGAAGAAAAGGCCATCGCCACGGCCGAACGCCTCGCGCCGATGCGCGCCGGCGTGCTGGTATTTTCACAGGAAGTCGATGTCGAGACCGATGCCTATGACGAGCCGCGCGTGATCCTGCGCATCGGCACCCTGCCCCCCGGCCTGATGGACGGCTGAGCTATTCGCCAGCCGCCGCCGGATAGACGCCCAGGATGCGGAAATAGTCGGTGAAGAAACCGAGTTCCTCGAAGGCGTGCACGACGCCGGGATCGGCGGGGTGACCCTCGATATCGGCATAGAACTGGGTGGCGGTGAAATTGCCGCCCACCATGTAGCTTTCGAGCTTGGTCATGTTGATGCCGTTGGTGGCAAAGCCGCCCATGGCCTTATAGAGCGCAGCCGGCACGTTGCGGACGCGGAAGACGAAAGTGGTCTTGACCTTGCCACCCTGGGGCGCCCGCTTTTCGTCGCGCGACAGCACCAGGAAGCGCGTGGTGTTGTGATCGGCATCCTCGATATTGGAGGCCAGCACATCCAAGCCATAAATCTCGCCAGCAAAGCGCGATGCAATGGCAGCCACTGACTTGTCGGCCTTTTCGGCCACTTCACGGGCCGAGCCGGCGGTATCGACGGCATTGATGGTGCGCAGGCCGTGCTCGGTGATGAACTTGCGGCACTGACCCAGCGCCACTGACAGCGACTGCACCGCCTTGATGTCGGCTAGGGTCGAGCCCGGCACGCCGAGCAGGGTCATCTCGACGCGCAGGAAGGTCTCGCCGATGATGAACAGGCCGCTTTCAGGCAGCAGGTGATGAATGTCGGTGATGCGGCCATAGAGCGAATTTTCCACTGGCACGACGGCAAAATCGGCCCGGCCCGACTGCACGGCAACCAAGGTTTCCTCGAAGGTGACGCAGCCGATGACATCCTGCCCGGGAAAGAAATTGCTGGCGGCAGCGTGGCTGAAAGCGCCAGGCTCTCCCTGAAAGGCGATCTTGATGGTCATCTGTATGGGTCCAGTTCTGGTCGGCGAGGAGGCTTTTGAACCCGGGGCGAAGCGGAGTCAATTCAGGCTGCCAGCGCGGCCGCATGGCGGTTGCGGTGGGGAATTGTCGCAGCAGGGGTTTGCATGGTTGCGCCTTGTCGGCCATCAGACTATCTTCCGCCCGCATCGTATCCCTCCGTTGAGGCGGATTCCTTTTGGGTTTCCGAATGTTGAGCCGGGTGCGAGCATCGTCCGCAGGGGATGGACTGGCAGAGAGACCAAATGGATTCGTTCGAGCTAAACAAAATTATGGGCGCCGTTCTGGGCACGTTGTTGTTCGTCATGGGCGCGGGCTTTGTCGCTGAAGCCGTCTACCACCCCATCGAGGACAATGGTCCGGGCTATGCCCTGCCCGAGCCAGAACTGGTGGCAGGCGGGGCGCCAGCCGAAGACGCCGCGCCGGAAGTACCGCTGGGCGTGCTGCTGGCCAGCGCCGATGCGACCCGCGGCGCCGCTGCCGTCCGCAAGTGCCAGTCCTGCCACAATTTCGGCGAGGGTGAACCCAACAAGCAGGGTCCGCATCTTTATGACGTGGTTGGCCGCCTTGAAGGCAGCATCGAAGACTTCGCCTATTCCGACGCCCTGCTGGCGCACAATGCCGCCGGCGATGTGTGGAGCTACGAAAATCTCAACGCCTTCCTGACCAAGCCAAGCGATTATGCGCCAGGCACCAAGATGGCTTTTGCCGGTATCCGTACTGCCGAAGAACGCGCCGACATCCTGGCCTATCTGCAGTCGCTGAGCGGGGCGCCCGTGCCCTTCCCGGCCGCCGAGGAAGCTCCGGCAGCAGAACCGGCCTCGCCGGCCGAAGACGCTGCCGTGTCACCGGCCGAGTCGCCGGCAACTGCCACCGAAGCGCCAGCCGCCGCACCGGCGGATGCGCCGGTCGTTGCGCCCGAATCGGTGATCGAGACGCCAACCACGGCGCCGTCGGAAACCCCTATCCAGGGCACGCCGACCACCACCGCACAGTAGTCGCGCCAACCAGAACGATTTCGAAAGCCGCGCCCGGTCAACGGCGCGGCTTTTTGCTTGAGGAGATAGTCCATGCTGCTGCTGCACCTGAGCGATGTCGACGAGGCCGGCTGGGCCGAGCAGTTCCGCCAGGCTCTGGCGCCCTATCCGGTCGTGCGGCGCGGCGATGATTTCGATCCGGCGGCAGTCCGCTACATCTTCGTCTGGAAGCCCAAGCCGGATGCCTTCGACGGGCTTACCGGGCTGCGCGCCGTGCTCTCGCTGGGCGCCGGGGTCGATGCCTTGCTCAGGCACAAGGCCCTGCCCGAGGCGCCCATCGTCCGCTTCGTCGATGCCGATCTCAGCCAGCGCATGAGCGACTATGTAGTGGCCCATGTCACCATGCATCACCGCCTCTATAGCCGCTTCCAGGCCGACCAGAAGGCCCGGCGCTGGAGCCAGCTCTATCCGCCGGCCGCCTCGGAAACCACGGTGGGCATTATGGGCATGGGCGTGCTGGGGCAAGACGCCGTCCGTCGCCTGCAGCCGCTGGGCTTTGAACTGCGGAGCTGGAGCCGGACGCCCAAATCGATCGAGGGGGTGGAAGGCTTTGCCGGCGACGACAGCTTTGACGAGTTTCTCGCGGGCACCGATATCCTGGTCAACCTGCTGCCCTTGACGCCGGAGACGACCGGCATTCTCAACAGCAGCACCTTTGGCAAGCTGCGTCGCGACCGGCTCGCCGGGGGACCTGTGATCATCAATGCCGCGCGGGGCGGCCACCAGCGCGAGGCCGATATCGTTGCGGCGCTGGCTGACGGCACGCTCGGGGGGGCCAGCCTTGACGTCTTCGAGGTCGAACCCCTGCCGGCCGATAGCCCGCTCTGGGAGATCGAGAACTGCTACATCACGCCCCATATTGCCGCGATCAGCAATGAAACCAGCGGCGTGCGTTATTTCAGCGCGATCATAAAGGGCCATGAGGCCGGCGAGCCATTGATCAATGTCGTCGATCGCAACCGCGGCTACTGACCCCGCACCGGTTCAGAAGCGCAGCTCCCAATATTGCCCGTTGAGATCGGCGCCGAAAGACTGGTGCCGCTCCTCGCGCAGCAGCGTGAAGCCCGCCTTCTGATATATATGGCGGGCCGCGCTCAGGCAGTCCTGGGTCCACAGGATGATGCGGCGATAGCCCGCCTCGCGCGCGAAGCGCACGGCTTCGTCGACCAGAACCTTGCCCACGCCCTGACGGCGAAAGGACGGCTCGACATAGAGCATGCGCAACTGCGCGGTGCCCTCGGCCTCCGCGGAGGCGGCAGGAACGACATAGACGGAGCCGGCGATCTCGCCGCCCCGCTCGGCGATCCAGAGCGATTTGGGTGGCGTGGCCGGGGCGGCGACGAAATCGCCATAGAGCCTGGCGATCAGCATCTCGAATTCGCCATTCCAGCCCTGTTCGAGGTGATAGAGCAGGCCCTGGCGATGGATCAGCCAGCCGATCTCGCCGACGCGATGCGGCCGCAGGATCAGGGGATCATCGTCAGGCTCGGCAAGCATGGCCTCGATTCGACGCATGGCGCTGATCAGATCGCGCCGCTGGAATTCATCGAGTGGTTCAAGCAAGCTGTTGGCGGCGGCCTTGTCGCTCATCTCGTTGAAGCGACGGTAGACGGCCTCACCATCGGGGGTCAGCGCAAGCGGCGCGGACCGCTTGTCGGTCCCCCGGGGCAAGGACGCAACAACGCCCATATCCAGCAGTTTTAGGAACATCCGACTCATCTGGCCGCGATCCATGCCCAGGTGCTCGGCGATGGCGGACGCCGTTGAGGTGGTCCGCCGGCCCAACTCGTAGATCACCCTGGCCTCGGCGAGTGTAAACGGGCTCTCGTGCATGGACTCCGCCAGCAAGCCAATGACCTTGGTGTAGAACCGGTTGAAGGCACGAACCTGGGCGATATCGTCGGGCCGCACGGCCATGATCTAGCTCCGCATTGAGAGTTGATATCGTCAACTAACTAATTGTCACAGTCAACTATATCGACACGGTAAATGCGAAGGTGTTCCAGGCCGTGGCTGTCTGGTTTGCAGCGTCCCTGCCCTATTGCAGGTCGCCATGGCCCCCGCCGCCGCCCACCTTAACGGGGTGTTAGGGTTAATGATCTATGTCTGTGAGGGATTGGGCACGAGCCCGAAACTGACGATCGCGCGGTGCTAGCGGCAAGACCTTGCCCGCTTCATCCGCGCCGGGAGCCGCCCTTGACGTTCCGCTATTCCCGCGCCCGCCTCCTGCGAAACCTGCTGCTGGCAGGCGTGGCTGTTGTCGCGCTGGGTGGCTGTGCCATCAACCGCACCAGTTCCCCGTCCCCCGACTATGCGGGCATGTCCGCCGGCCAGAGCCAGGCCACGCTGGGTGAACTGACGGGTCGCTACAAGGCCAATCCGCGCGACAAGGGCAATATCATCCACTATGCGGCTGCCCTGCGGGCGGCGGGACAGTCCGGCCAGGCGGTATCGGTGCTTGAGCTGGGTATCCAGACCTATCCCGGCGACGTCGACATTTCAGTGGGCTACGCCAAGGCCCTGACGGCCGATGGCCGCTTCGAGCAATCGCTGGCGGTGCTGGACAATGTGATCCGGCTCGATGCGCCCGACTGGAATGCCTTGCTGGTCAAGGGGGCAACACTGGACCAGATGGGTCGCAATGGCGAAGCGCGCCAGCTCTACATCCAGGCGCTGACCATCGCCCCCGGCGAGGCCTCGATAGAGGCCAATATGGGGCTGAGCTATGCCATGACCAATGAGTTGGGCACGGCAGAACAGCATTTGCGCCGGGCCGTGCAGATGCGCGGCGCCAGCAGCCAGATCCGGCAGAACCTGGCGCTGATTGTCGGGCTGCAGGGTCGGTTCGATGAATCGCGCGCGCTCTATGCCGCCGAACTGCCACCCGATCAGGTCGAGAACAACATGACCTATGTCCGCGCCCTGCTCACCCAGCAGAACCGCTGGGACGCCATCGCCAAGAGCTGACAACACAGATCGCGCCGCCGCCCAGCAAGGCCGTCCCGCGGGGCGGCCTTTGTCATTTCTGGGGCTAGCCGCCGGCGACGCCACCCGGGCCAAAGACCTTGATCATGGCGGGCGAGATGATGACGATGAACAGCACGGGCAGGAAGAACAGGATCAGCGGCACGGTGAGCTTGGGCGGCAAAGCTGCCGCCTTCTTCTCGGCGTCCATCATGCGCTGCTCGCGACCTTCTTCGGCCATGACGCGCAGTGCCTGGCCGACCGAGGTGCCATAGCGATCGGCCTGGATCAGCGCCGTCATCACCGATTTGACGCCATCGAGCCCGGTGCGGCGGCCGAGGTTTTCATAGGCGCGGCCGCGATCCTCGAGAAAGGCCAGTTCGGCCGTGGTCAAAGCCAGTTCTTCGGCCAGTTCAGGACTCTGCTGGCCGATTTCGCGGCCGACCCGCTTGAAGGCGTGCTCCATGGACATGCCTGATTCCACGCAGAGCAGCATCAGATCGAGACAATCGGGCCAGGCGCGGCGGATCGAGAACTGCCGCTTGTCCGTGCTGTTCTTGAGCATGACGACGGGCAAAAAGGAGCCCACCAGGCCGGCACCGACCGCATAGGCCAGGTTGAGGTAGAGCGGGCGCTCGGCCGGGGCTAGGACCAGCAGGTAGACGGCCGCCACCAGGAAGATGGCAATAGGGGTGGACAGGCGCATGAACAGGAATGTGGTCAGATGCCCCTGGCCGCGAAAGCCGGCCATGGCCAGCTTGTCGAGGGTGGCGTCGTCCTGGAAGGCCTTCTTGAGGTCGAGCCTTTCGACAACGCTCTTCATATAGGTCTTGGTTTCACCGGACCGCCGGATGCCCCGCCCCTCGACAATGGCGCCACCATTGCCGCGCAACCGGGCCATTTCTTCGGCGCGCATCTTCTCGCGCTCGAGGGCGACGCGCTTGATGCGGTCCTTCATCTCGGATTTGACGATGAAGCTGGAGCCGAAGGTGAACACCACGGCTGCCATGGAGATGGCCGCGAGGACGGCAATCATGAAGTCGCGCTGGGCCAGAAGGTCAAAGATCATCATTGCTGGGTTCCTGGCCGATCAATAGTCGAACTTGACCATCTTGCTCATCACGAAAATACCGGCGCAGAGCATGGCTATGCCAATGCCCAGCCAGACATTGCCCAAGGGCGTCATAAACAGCGGCGCCAGATAGGTCGGCGAGGTCAGGCTCACCAGAATGCCCACGACAAAGGGCAGCGAACCGATGATGCCAGCCGAGGCCTTGGCCTCCGAGCTCATCGCCTTGATCTTCTGCTTCATCTTCTTGCGGTTGCGCAGCACCTTGGCCAGGTTGCTCAGCGCTTCGCTGAGGTTGCCGCCGGCCTGCTGCTGCACCGTGATGACGACGACGAAGAAGTTGACCTCGGGTAGTGGCACGCGGTCGAGCAGCACGGCGACCGCATCGGTCATGCCCATGCCGACGGCCTGCTGGTCGAGTACCCGGGCAAATTCGGATTTGACCGGCTCCTTGGCATCCTTGGCCACCACGCGCATGGAATCGTTGAGCGGCAGACCGGTCTTGACGCCGCGGACGATGGCCTCGACGGCATTGGGCAGTTCGTCGAGGAACCTGTCCTGATATTTGCGGCGCTTGCGGCTGACATACATGCGCGGCAGCAGATAGCCGGCGGCGACGGCAAAGATCGGCGCGAAGTAGAGCGGCACCTGCACGACGATCAGCAGCAGGAAGACAAGGGTCCCGAAAATGACGCTGTTGCGGACGAAAGCGGCCGGCTTGATGGTCATGCCGGCCTGGAACAGCAACTGCTTGAGCGTGACGCGCTTCTTCTGGTTGAGGGCAGCGGTCTGACTCTTGAGGGTCTGCTGCAGTTCCTTGCGGCGCTGGTCGCGGTTGCGTGCGGCATTCTCTTCCAGCCGGTTGACCCGGACGTCGCCCTTGAAGGTTTTGAGGCGCTGCTGTGCCCGACCACCGCCCAGCGCCGCCGGCGCCAAGGCAAAGCCTAGCGCCGCGACGACGATCATGGCCAGCAATGCAATGCCGATGGGGCCGAGCATGGTCAGGAGCCCATCAGTTCGTGCTGTTCGACATTGGACTTCTCGAGCGCTTCGACCAGGTTGGCTTCCTCGTTGAAGTAGCGGGCGCGCTCGGCAAATTGCGGCTTGGTGATGCCGGTGGAGCGATGCCGGCCCACCAGCATGCCATTGGCGTCTTCGCCCATGATATCGTAGAGGAAAATATCCTGCGTCACGATCACGT
This sequence comes from Devosia beringensis, assembly GCF_014926585.1. Taxonomy (NCBI): domain Bacteria; kingdom Pseudomonadati; phylum Pseudomonadota; class Alphaproteobacteria; order Hyphomicrobiales; family Devosiaceae; genus Devosia; species Devosia beringensis. The sequence goes on from NZ_CP045422.1 coordinate 1,085,865, forward strand.
CGCCTTCCATGCCGAGCACTTCGGTGATGTGGGTGATGCGGCGCGAACCGTCGCGCAGGCGGGCGGCCTGGACCACCACGTCGATCGATGAGGTGATCATCTCGCGGATGGTCCGGCTGGGCAGGCTATAGCCGCCCATGGTGATCATGGATTCCAGACGGGCCAGGGCTTCGCGCGGGCTGTTGGCATGCAGCGTACCCATGGAGCCGTCATGGCCGGTATTCATGGCCTGAAGCAGGTCGAAGCTCTCGGGGCCACGCACTTCGCCGACGATGATGCGTTCGGGCCGCATGCGCAGGCAGTTCTTGATCAGATCGCGCATGGTGATCTCGCCCTCGCCCTCAAGATTGGGCGGGCGAGTTTCGAGCCGCACCACGTGGGGCTGCTGGAGCTGAAGCTCTGCCGAGTCCTCGCAGGTGATGACGCGCTCGTCCTTCTCGATGAAGGCGGTCAAGCAGTTGAGCAGCGTGGTCTTGCCCGAGCCGGTACCGCCCGAAATCAGCACATTGGCGCGTACCTTGCCCAGGATGCGCAGCACTTCGGCGCCTTCGGGAGAGATCGAGTTGTACTTGACCAGCTGCTGGAGGGTCAGCTTGTCCTTCTTGAACTTGCGGATGGTGAGCGCGGCGCCATCGATGGCGAGCGGCGGGGCGATGACGTTGACGCGGCTGCCGTCGGGCAGGCGCGCATCGCAGATGGGCGAGCTTTCATCGACGCGCCGGCCCACCTGGCTGACGATGCGCTGGCAGACATTCATCAGATGCGCATCATCGCGGAAGCGGACATTGGTCAGCCGCACCTTGCCGTTGACCTCGATGTAGCAACGCTGGCTGCCATTGACCATGATGTCGGCGATGTCGTCGCGGGCCAGCAGCGGCTCGAGCGGGCCATAGCCCAGCACGTCGTTGCAGATGTCTTCAAGCAGGTCTTCCTGCTCGGAAATCGACATGATGATGGATTTGAGCGCGATGATTTCGGCGACGATGTCGCGGATTTCCTCGCGCGCCGCCACCTGTTCCATGGTGGCGAGCTGGCTGAGATCGATGGAATCGATCAGGGCGTTGAAAATGGCCGACTTGGTGTGGAAATACTCCTTGTCGCGTGCGGCATCGGCGGGCGCGCGGACATCGACGACCTCTTCATTGCTGCGAATGCGGGCGGCCATGCCATCGGTATCGCTGCCGCGGCGCGCCATCGGCGCCGGCTCGGCGCGGGGCGGCGGGCTCTGCACCGGGCGCGCGATTTCGCCGACGCCAGGGGTGTTGCCGCCAAAACTGGTGCGCTTGCCAAACATAGTCATCTCACCATTTCAGGCTGCCGCAGCGCGGTCAGGCCCGCTTCTTGAGGAACGAGGGTAGCTTGATCAGGCTCGATGACTTGCCCCCGACATGGGCAGCCTGACGACCCGTCACATGCATGCCGATGGCACGATAGACGTCGTTGATCTTGTTGTTGGCGGCGACCTCTGCGATCATCTGGCCATTATTGGCGGCGGTGCCGAACAGGGCCGCATCAAAAGCCAGCTGACCGATCAGCTCGCATTCGACCGAGGCGGCAAATTCGCCGGAATTGATCTCGGGGCGGCGCGGCAGGCCGACCTTGTTGAGCACCAGCGATGGGGGGGCCTCGGTGGGCCGCAAGGCCTTGATGGTATCGGCGAGGTTTTTGGCATTGCGCAGATTGGCGAGGTCCGGCTCAGCCACGATCACCACTTCATCGATGGTTGCCAGCGTGTGGCGGATCCAGGCATTCCAGGCGTGCGGAATATCCAGGATCACCACGGGCATGGTGTTCTGGCACATGTCGAGGATCTGCTCGAACTGGCGCTCCTCGAAATCGAAGGTGTGGTCGAGCGTCACCGGTGCGGTCAGCAGGTTGATGTGGCTGGCAGCCTTGCTCATCAGGCGGTCCAGCATGGTCTGGTCGACCTTCTGGTTGGCGGTGACGGCATCGGCCAGGCCGTGCGGCGGATCCTGGTTGAAGTTGAGACCGGCGGTGCCGAAGGGCAGATCCATGTCGAGGATCAGACAGTCCTGGCGCAAAGCCGTGGCAATGGCCCAGGTGACATTGTGCGCCACGGTGGAGCCGCCGGCGCCGCCCTTGGCCGAGACAAAGCCGATGGTGCGACCGATCGGGGCGGCATTTTCGGAAGCGAACAGCTCGGTGATCGCCGAGACGATCTGGCTGGCCGTGGCCGGCAGCACGATATATTCCGAGATGCCGGAACGCACCAGTTCGCGATAGAGCAACACGTCATTGACGTGGCCGAGCAGGACCACCCGGGTCGAAGAATCGCACACCTCGGCAAGCCTTTCGAGCGCCGCTGGGATGAGCTCGGGCGAAAGCGTGCTCTCGACGATGATGAGGTTGGGGGTCGGGTTGGACTTGTAGGTCTCGATCGCCCCGTCGATGCCGCCATTGTGGGTGGTCAGCGCCACCTTGGACATGCGGCGATCATGGATGGCGCTCTCGACCAGCTGGGCGGTCTGGGAGTGTTCGCAAAAGGCCTGGATGGTGATGCGGGGAATCAGCCGCGCGCCGGCAGCGATATCGGCCGCCGGTTCGTCGGTCTTCCTGGTATCGGGGGTGAGAAAACTCATGAAACCTAATCTCCTTGACCGGGGCCGGTACGCTGCCCCTCAAGCCAGTGGCCCTTGGACAACGTCCTCGGGCCGGCTTGCACTAATCTGTTGTCGCCCGGCGCATGGTGGACAGGTTCTGTCACCGCGCGCCCGGCACTAGTCGAGCACGAAGCCGACCGAACCCGATATGCTGCCACGCATCTCGCCGGTCTGGCCAACGCCATACATGTTCTCCAGCCGGCCGAGAAAGATCGACTCCGCATCGGTGGCTACGCTTGAGGCATCAGTCGGCACCGGGATGGCATTGGCCGGGCTGGGCGCCACCAGATAGGGGGTGACCAGGATGACCAGTTCAGTCTGCTCGGTCTGGAAATCGCGGGACCGGAACAGGACACCGAGGATCGGAATGTCGCCAAGCCAGGGGAACTGCTCGATCTGCTGGCTGGACTTTTCTTCCAGCAGTCCGCCGATCGACAGTGTCGTGCCGCTGGGCAGTTCCACAGAGGTATTGGCTTCGCGCTTGGTGATCGAGCCATTTGCCTGCGGTTCGGAGACCGAGGTCTCCACCTTCAGGCTGATGGTGCCGTTGGATTTGACCACCGGGGTGAACCCCAGCTCGACGCCATAGGGCTTGAACAGGACCGTGCGGGTGCGGGTGCCGTTGTCCTCTTCGGCAAAGGTGTAATAGGGCATTTCGCCACCGGCGAGGAATGTGGCAGCCTCGCCTGAAATGGCGGTAAGGGTTGGCTGGGCCAGCACCCGCAGAGCGCCGCGGCCTTCAAGGGCGCGAATGGCGGCACTAACCGAATTGCCGCCGCTGCTGAAGCTTGCATCGACGCCATCGAGCGGGAAGGCATCGGTCAGCAGGCCGTTGGCGAACTGCAACAAGTTGGTGGTTCCCACATTGAAAGCCGCCCCCAGATTGATACCAAGCTGCTTGGCGATGGTCCGTTTCACTTCGGACACGGTGACCTGAAGCATGACCTGCTGGGCGCCGGAAACGTCGAGAATATTGGCCACGTTCTCAACGCCACCGGCAAACTGCACGGCAACTTCGGTGGCGCGGGCACGGTCTTCACCGGAAAGCACATTGCCGGTCAGGACAACGCGGTTGGTGTCACTGCCCAGCGTGACCGATTCGACGCGTATATTGGACCCCGGAATGATGCGGGCCAGCGCAATCTGCAGGGCGTTGCCAACCTGAGACGGTTGCTCAATGACGTTCACGTCCAGCACGGCAATGGTGCGGCCCATGTCATCGAGAAAGAAGATATTGGTATCACCGCCCGTCATGCCCTGCACGATCGCGCGGGTCCGGCTGCGCATGATGGCTGCGGCCACATTGGGTTGGGACACGATGACCTCGGCCGCGCCGGCCGGCAGATCGACCAGTACGGTCTTGTTGATCTGCACCTCAAGCTGGCGGGTAGCGCCATAGGCGGCGGCCGAAATGGTCACATGGGTTTCACTGGCAGCAGCGGGAGCAGCGCCGAAACCGGCGACGGCCAGCACGGCGAACACAGCGGGGGCGATGAGCTGGTGGACGGCGCGGCGGCCGAGGTGGTGCAAAAAGTTCGTCATGTTGTTCTCCACCTACTGCACCATCGGCCCGGCCGGTGCCCCGCCGACTTCGCTGGACGGCACCGCCCCGCCGGTCGGGCTGCTCGGCATGCTCATGCTGGTCGGCTCAAGCATTGGCGCCTGACCGGTGCTGCCAGCCAGCACGCTCTGCTCCTTGCCGAAGCGGAAGACGCGAATGGCCTGGTTGTTGCCCGGCCGCTGCGTGCTGGCATCCTCGGCAAAATCGGCCACCGAGCGCAGGGTCAGCGACAGCTGTCCCTGGGTGGTGGCGTTGATCAGCGTTTCGGCCTGGCTGGGGTCAAGCTCGAGCGTGGCAATGGTCGTATCGTCAAACGTCACGGCCTGCGGCGCGCCGCCGGCGGCAAGCTGTTCGTCGGTCTGTCCACCGCTGGCGCCAAGCTCGCCGAGGCGCTTGCCGATGGCCAGGATGCGCACATTGGCCAGAATGACGTCCGAGCGCTCGCCCGCCGCGCTCTGGGTGGTCAGGACAACATCGACATGGTCATTGGGCACGATGAAGCCGCCGGCGCTGGATACGGCGCTGACGCCGACCGAGACGCCGCGCATGCCGGGCTGGAGCACAGCCGAAAGATAACCTTGGTCGGTGGTGACCAACTTGGCCTGGCGAATAGGCTCGCCGGCGAAAAACTCAAAGCGCGCCACGGCGCCGGTCAGCTCGGCTGGCGCATCGGGCATGGCGTCGATGGTCACATAGTCGGCCCGCAGGGCGCCTTGCGGCCATTCCTGCCATTCCAGCGTCTCCACTTTGAGCCGCTCGCCCATGCCGATAGGAGCACTGGCGACCAGGATCTGCGTCTTGGCCTCAGGGACGATTTCGGTAACGGATTGGGGTGTGGGGGCCGGGCCGCCGCCTCGGGTCACCAGAAAAGCAGCCAGGCCACCGGCAACCAGGGCTACAAGCAACAGGATGATACGCGCCGGCTTCATGACTCACTCCGGTTGTACTCAGGACGCTGGCGCCCAACTCGACCGGCTGAACCTTGCACCCAAAGGGTCAAAGTTTGGTTAATCGGAGCTTTGCAGAACCGGTTAACAATTTGTGAAATCCGACAAAATTGGTGTCTACGCCGCTGCTGTATCGAGATAGTAAAAACGCCTGATTGAGGCGGTCTACACTATGGCTGAACTGCAATCAGGCGGCCAGGCGCTCGAATATAGTGGAATTGGAATAGGTCAGCAGGCCGGCAATGGCCAGGGCGATGCCATAGGGCACGCCGGACTTGGGGTTGTGCAGACGTTCCAGCCAGCCGTAGCGCGCCAATACCGGCATCAGCGGCAGATTGCGAAGCCCCAGAATGACCAGGGTCAGTGCGCCGCCGAGCAGGGCTGCATAGGCCAGAAAAGGCGTGGCCAGGCCAAACCCCAGCCACAGCGCGGTGGCCGCGGCCAGTTTGGCGTCACCGCCGCCGATCCAGCCCATGGCAAAAAAGCTGAAGCCGGCTACCAGCACCACAAAGCCGCAAGCCATATGCATAGCCAGGACATCGAGGGGCAGCTGTATTGCGATGGCAATGCCGAAGAAAGCAGCGACCAGCAGCAGCACCAGCTTGTTGGAGATGGTCATGGTCAGTAGGTCGGAAGCCGCCGCCAGAGCCATGCCGGCCGGAAACAGCAGCAATCCGATAGTCGGCAGCAATGCGAACGTCGACATGCCCCGCACGCCCCACAGATTGATCGGTGACGTGGTGAAATCTGCCGCCGAAGGGTTAACAAACAAGAAAGGGGACCGCTGATGCGGCCCCCTGATTCATGCTTGCAGCGATAAACTCGTTAGATCGAGTTCGTCGAGGTATCCAGCTTGCCGGAAATGCCGGTGAACAGGTCACCAAGGCTGTTGCCGAGAGCGGAAGCGGCAACAATGATGCCGACAGAGATCAGAGCGGCGATCAGGCCGTATTCAATTGCGGTCGCGCCGGACTCGTCCTGCGCGAAGCGTGCGAAGAGGTTCATTCCCAGACTCCATTTATACGTCATCAAGAGACGCCATCGTTCGACACGTTAGACATCGAACATGACGCAAAGCTATGCCGCACTTCTTGAAAATACGTTAACCGGAAGCCGACAACGTCCAAAATCTCCAGCAAATTCAATATAGTTACTGAATTTATAAGCATATCATTTGCATTTTAATAACATGATTGCCAATCGGTTTTTACTGTCAACTTTCCTCACCAAAATTGTTCCAACTGCAATTTCATTCCTTGCAGTAAATCTTTCTAATTGCGCTCATTCTACTTCTATTGGCTAACGTCATTCTGAGACGCCACGTTTGCCAAATATTCACCATTCGCGCGGAAAATGGCGCTATCGAGTACCTGTACCGCCGGAACCGCCATGCGTACCCACCAAGCCGTCTTTGCCCTTTGCCTGTCTCTCGCCAGCGGTCTTGGCATGGCTCCGGTCGCCGCCCAGGATGGCGCGCCGATCAATGTCAATGTGAACATGGCTCGGGTCCTTCGCATCAATGCCTCGGCCGCGACCGTTATCGTGGGTAATCCGGGCATTGCCGATGTCACGATCCAGGACCCGAAAACGCTGATCCTGACGGGCAAGAGTTTCGGCCAGACCAATCTGATCGTGCTGGACAATGCCGGCAATCCGATTGCCGACACCATCATCGAAGTGGTGCAGATGCAGGCCGGCGTCACAACTGTCTATCAGGGGCAGGCCCGTACCAGCATCGCCTGCGCGCCGGTGTGCCAGAACATCATCATGATGGGCGATGATCCGGCCTTTTCTGGCCAAGCCGTGGCTTCGTCCAGCATCATGAGCTCGATGGGCAACTAGGCCGACGGCCGGTGTTAACCCGCCATTAACCGCGCGGGCAGTTGACGGAACGTTTGCACCTGCTCCTAACCATCAGTTAGCCCCGCGCGGCTAGCCTTGCCCCATTGCAACAAGGCACAGCTGATGGCCACTGGATTGGGATCATTGATCGGACGGGCGCTGTTCGGCCAGGGGCGGCGGCGCTTCCTGCGCGATCAGCGTGGCGCCACGGCCGTCGAATTCGGTCTCCTGGCTTTGCCCTTTTTTGCCATTATCGGCGCCATTCTCGAAACCTCGGTTGTATTCCTGTCCGGTCAGGTGCTGGAAAGCGCCGTGCAGGATACCAGCCGCTATATTCGCACCGGGCAGGCCCAGGGCGTCATCGTAACGGCAGCCGACTTCAAGGCCCAGGTGTGCAGTCGCCTCTACGGCATGTTCGGCGATTGCAGCGGCCTGCATGTCGAGGTGCAGACCATCAACGATTTCAACACGATGCCCATATCCGCGCCCGTCGACTGGAATTGCGTCAGCAATTGCCAGTGGAACAGGCCGGAGACCTATACCATTGGGGCGGGCTCAAGCATCGTGGTGGTGCAGGTCTATTACAAGTGGCCCATCATCCTGTCGCTGGGCGACATGACCCTGGCCAATCTGCCCGAACAGAAACGACTGCTGGCAACCGCCACCGTGTTCCGCAACGAGCCCTATAGTTGATGGGGATGCGTGCCACATGGCGCCATTGGGCGCGGTCGTTCAAACGCGCGGAGAGCGGCGTCGCCGCCGTGGAATTCGCGCTGATCCTGCCCATCATGCTAATGCTCTATGTCGGCATGGTGGAGGGTAGCGCCCTGATTTCCATGGACCGCAAGGTGCAGACGGTTTCGGGCGCCGTGGGCGATCTGGTGGCCCGCTCCAACGGCGCCATCAGCATCGGTACGCTGGACAATTACGTCAAGATCGCCAGCGGCATCATGACACCGTACCCCACCAGCGACCTGGTGCAGATCGTGACGCAGGTTCATGTCGATACTGCGGGCAAAGCCACCGTGGACTGGTCGCAGCGCTATGTGGGACAGGTCCGTCAGAGCACGGGCGCCCATACCAAGGGCGCCGTCTATCCCCTGCCAGCCCAAGTCGTGGCCATTGCCAAGGGGGAATATGTCATCGTCACCGAGAGCGGCCTGGCCTATACGCCACTCTACGGCATCATCTTTGACTCGGCGGTCAACCTCTACCGCGAAAACTTCTTCATGCCGCGCTTCCGCGAGCCGATACTGCTCAACTAGGGCCGCGGCCTTGCACCGCTCCGGGCTGCATGGCACAAGCCGGATCAAGATCCCTCTTTTCCGGCAGATTCAGCATGACCGATACGCTCGTCCCCGTATTCGACCTTGGCGGCGTTTTCGTCGACTGGAACCCGATGTACCTGTTCCGCAAGCTCTTCGAGACCGAAGAGGACGCGGTATGGTTCCAGCAGAACATCTGCACGCTCGACTGGAACCTCGAATTCGACGCCGGCGAAATCTATTCCGAAGGCGTTGCCAAGCTGATTACCCGCTTTCCCAAATACTGGCGGGAAATCCAGGCCTATGACCTGCGCTGGAAGGAAACGCTGGGCGGCTTCATCCAGGGCACGATCGACATCCATGACGAGCTGATCGAGCAGGAGGTCCCGACCTTCGCCATCACCAACTTCTCCTGGGAGAAATGGGTGAGTTGCCTCGGCGAATGGCCGTTCCTGGAAAAGTTCGACGGCGTGATCGTCTCGGGCCTTGAGGGCCTGGTAAAACCCGATCCACGGCTCTATCGCGTCTTCAGTGAGCGCTATGGCATCGCCGGCGAAAACTGCGTCTTCATTGATGACAGCGAGCCCAATATCATCTCTGCCCGCAAGTTCGGCATGCATGGCATCCACTTCAAGGATCCCATCCAGCTGCGCCAGGAACTGATCACCCTGGGCCTGCCGCTCAAGGCGAAATAGAATAAACAAAACCCCGGAGCGATCCGGGGTTTTTCGTTTCCGGCTTCAGCCGAAGCGGCCACCGCGCTGGATGACCTCGATCTGGTAACCGTCGGGATCGGCAATGAAGAAGAAGCGCCCCACCTGCACGTCGCCATTGTTGAAGTCGACCAGCTTGCGCGGGGCATAGCCGAGGCCGGTCAGCCTTGAGTGTTCGGCATCGAGATCATCCACCACCAAGGCGATATGGCCATAGCCGTCTCCCAGTGCGTAGGGCTCGCTACGGCCGTGGTTGATGGTCAGTTCGAGCTCGAAACCGCCGGTTTCGGCGGCGAGATACACCAGGGTGAAATCGGCAAAGACCAGCCGGTCGGCAATGCGAAGGCCAAAGGCCTGGGTGTAGAAATCGACGGAACGCGCCTCGTCGAGGACGCGGACCATGGAGTGGACGAGCTTGGCCATGAATTGAACTCTCAGTTGCCGTGGACGAGCGCAGCGAGGACCCCGCGCCTGGCTTTGGGCGCATAACGCGGCCATTCGAGCGCAGCTCTCATGGCCTTCTCAGCTCAAACCGCTCCACCGGAGCGGTTTGCCCCTAGGGACGGTTCGAAGAAGACTGCTATTTCGTGCCGTACATGCGGTCGCCGGCATCGCCCAGGCCCGGAATGATATAGCCTTTCTCGTTGAGCTTCTCATCGATGGCCGCGGTGAAGACGGGCACATCGGGATGGGCCTCAGTAAAACGCGCCACCCCTTCTGGGGCGGCAAGCAGGCACAGGAAACGGATATTGTTGGCGCCGCGCTCCTTGAGCTTTTCAATGGCGGCGGTGGCCGAATTGGCGGTGGCCAGCATGGGGTCGACGACAATGATCAGCCGGTCTTCCAGGTTTGACGGCGCCTTGAAGTAATATTCCACCGGCTGCAGCGTCTCGTGGTCGCGATAAAGGCCGATATGGGCGACGCGGGCGGCGGGCACCAGGTCGAGCATGCCATCGAGCAGGCCGTTGCCGGCGCGCAGGATCGAGGCGAACACCAGCTTCTTGCCCTTGATGGTGGGGCTGTCCATCCGCGCCATCGGCGTCTCGATGGAAACCATCTCCAGCTGTAGATCGCGCGTCACCTCATAGCACATCAGATGGGCGATCTCGCGCAGCAAGCGGCGGAAACCGGCGATCGAGGTCTCCTTGTTGCGCATGATGGTCAGCTTATGCTGGATCAGCGGGTGATCGATGACGGTTACATTGCCGCGCGCTGGAGTCATGGGATCGCCTGCTGCTGAGGGTTGTTAAAGGAAGCTCTTGCCGTGGCGGCCAGGTGCCAGACCGAGCCAATGGGCTATGCTCTCACCTATATCAGCGAAGGTGGAGCGAATGCCAATCTCTCCTGCGCCCAGGCTTGGGGAAAAGACCAGGATGGGGATCTGCTCACGCGTGTGATCGGTGCCTGACCAGGTCGGATCATTGCCATGGTCGGCGGTCAGAACCAGCAGATCATCGTGCCGCATGGCGGCGATCATCTCGGGTAGTCGGCTGTCGAAGAATTCGAGTGCAGCGGCATAGCCGGGTACGTCGCGACGGTGGCCGTATTCGCTGTCGAAGTCGACAAAATTGGTCATGATCATGGCCCTGTCAGCGGCCATCGTCATGGCATCGAGCGTCTTGTCGAACAGCTGGGTGAGGCCGGTGCCCTTGATCTTGTGGGTGACGCCATGGCCGGCATAAATGTCGGAGATCTTGCCGATGGCATAGACCTGATGACCGGCCGCCTGGTTACGGTCGAGCAGGGTCGGCTCGGGCGGGGCAATGGCGAAGTCGCGGCGATTGCCGGTGCGCTTGAAACTGGCAGCGTCCTCGCCAATGAAGGGCCGGGCAATGACGCGGCCGATCATCAATGGCGCGGTCAGCTCGAAGGCGATCTGGCAGATTTCATACAGGCGCTCGAGGCCAAAATGGCTTTCATGCGCGGCGATCTGGAACACGGAATCGATCGAGGTGTAACAAATCGGCTTTCCGGTCCGGATACTCTCTTCGCCCAGTTCGGCAATGATGGTGGTGCCCGAGGCGTGCTTGTCTCCCAGGATGCCGGGCAGCCCTGCCCGCTCGATGAATTGCGCGATCAGGTCGGGCGGAAAGGTTGGCTCGGTATGGGGGAAATAGCCCCAGTCGAACGGCACCGGCACGCCGGCAATTTCCCAATGACCGGATGGTGTATCCTTGCCATTGCTGACCTCGCGGCCGACCCCGAAGCGCCCGCCCTTGGGGGTAGCGGACAGGCCAGTGGGCAAGGTGCCCGTCGAGAGCTGGATCGCGGCGCCGATGCCCAAGGCATCCAGATTGGGCACGTGGAGGGGACCGCTGCGCAGACCGGCGCGATCGGCCTTGCCGGCATGGGCCCATTCGGCGATGTGGCCAAAGGTATTGGCGCCGACATCGCCGTACTTGTCGGCATCGGGGGCGCCGCCAATGCCGACGCTGTCGAGGATACACAGAATGGCGCGGGGCATGGGTCAGATCTCCTGAGACGTGGCATAGGGCACGCTGTCGGGGATCAGCGCGTGCACGGGTGCCGCGGCGCCCAGCCGATAGGCGGCCTTGATCCGGCGTTCCGCATCGTCGGCACTGGCCGTATCGGCAGCGTGCAGCCGCGCGAGCGGGGTGTGCCCGTCAATCGTGGCGCCCAGGCCCACCAGGCGATCAAAGCCGACCCGGTGGTCAATGGCATCACTGGGCATGGTCCGACCACCGCCCAGCGCCACCACGGCCATGCCGACGCCGCGGGTATCAATCTCAGCAATCGTGCCCTCACCATCGGCGAACACGTCGCGAATGATCGGTGCGGCCGCCAGATAGGCGTCCGTCTTGTCCAGAAAGTCGCCCGGCCCGCCCAAAGCGTGCACCATGACGCCGAAGCGCTCGGTGGCGCGGCCGCTATTGAGCGCGGCTTCGGCCAGCAGGCGGCCGGCTTCGACGGTGCCGGCAACCCCGGTCATTTCCGCCAGCACGGCACAGAGCGACAGGGTTACTTCCTTTAGGCGCGGATCCTGGTGGCGGCCAGTAAGGAAGTTGACGGCATTGCGCATTTCAAGGCCATTGCCGGCGGCGCTGGCCAGGGGCTCATTCATGTCGGTGATCAGCGCCCCGGTCTTCAGCCCGGCGCCATTGGCCACCTCGACGAGGCTGCGCGCGAGTTCGCGCGAGCGGTCCAGCGTCGGCATGAAGGCGCCCGAGCCGGTCTTGACGTCCAGGATCAGCGCGCCGAGCCCGGCGGCCAGCTTCTTGGAGAGGATCGAGGCGGTGATCAACGCGATCGATTCCACCGTACCGGTGACGTCGCGAATGGCGTAGAGTGCCTTGTCGGCGGGGGCAAGATCGGCGGTCTGGCCGATAATGGCGCAGCCGGCCTGGCGCACCACCCGGCGGAACAGGGCATTGTCGGGCTGGGTCTGATAGCCGGGAATGGCATCGAACTTGTCGAGTGTGCCGCCGGTATGGCCCAGGCCCCGGCCCGAGATCATCGGCACGAAAATGCCCATGGCGGCCAGGATCGGCGCCAGCATCAGGCTGACATTGTCACCGACGCCACCGGTCGAATGCTTGTCGGCCACCGGCCCGTCGAGATCGGACCAGTCGAGTACGGTGCCGCTGTCGCGCATGGCCAGCGTCAGCGCCACGCGCTCGGGCATGGTCATGTCCTGGAAATAGACCGCCATGGCAAAGGCCGCCGCCTGGGCATGCGAAACCGTGCCCTTGGCGAAGCCCGCAATGAAGGTGGCGATCTCGTCGGCGCTCAGGGCATGGCCATCGCGCTTGCGGGCGATGACTTCTTGGGGGAGGAAGACCATTGATCGGCTTTCTTTCTTTGGGCTGCCGGCTCAGGCTCCGTAGGGAATCCAGACATTCTTGACCTGGGTGGCCTTACTCAGGAAATAGCCGCCCTCAAAGCGCCGGTCGGCCAGATCGTAGTAGAGGCCGCGGCTGGTCCAGGTCTGCTTGAGGTTGGACGTGGAGGCCTTTTCGACCATGGTCGAGGCCTCGGCATTGCCGGCAAACCACAATCCGTCGACGCCGTCGTGCTCGGCCAGCGTCTTGGCCAGGGCCACGCTGTCGCCGGTGACGATATTGATGACGCCAGCGGGAACGTCCGAGGTTTCGATGACCTGATAGAGGTCTGTCAGCGAGAGCGGTGACTGGGCCGAGGGGACCAGGACCACCGTATTGCCCATGGCCAGCGCCGGGGCAATCAGCGCGATCGAGCCCAGCAGCGGCCGCGACGGCGGGGCGACAATGCCCATGACGCCGAGTGGCTCGATCATGGCCGCAGCCACGGCGCGCAGGGGCGGATTGTGCACCGCGCCATCATATTTGTCGGCCCAACCGGCAAAGGCGAAGAGGCGCTCGACCGACAGGTCGACTTCCTCGCCGCCATCATGGCCGGTCTGCAGCTTGATGCGGGCGGCAAATTCGTCGCGGCGGTAGTCGAGGTTCTCAGCGAGGAAATAGAGGATCTGGGCGCGGCTGTGCGCCGGCGTGGTGGACCAGCCGAGCGCGGCGCGGGCGGCTTCCACTGCGTTGCGGATGTCCTTGCGGTTGCCGTCGCCGACCTCGCCGATCAGTTCACCCTTGGGCCCAAGCACCGGACGCGAATAGCCGCTATCGGGCCGCGCCTGCTTGCCGCCGATATACATCTTTGCCGTCTGGTCGAGATGGCTGGCATCGAGCGGGTTGCCGGCCTTCGCCTCGACAGTTTTGGCAGCGGGCGCGAGCTTGAGATCCTTTTCCCAGGCCGGCTTGAGATAGGCGCTCATGCCCTCGCGGCCACCTTCGCGGCCGAAGCCGGATTCCTTGTAGCCACCAAAGCCGACCGCCGCGTCGAAATTATTGGTGCCGTTGATCCAGACCACGCCGGCCTTGATCTGCGGCGCGATGTCGAGCGCAAGGTTGATGTTCTCGCTCCAGATCGTGGCGGCGAGGCCATATTTGGTATTGTTGGCCAGGGCCACCGCCTCTTCGGGGGTGCGGAAGCTCATGGCGACGAGGACCGGCCCGAAGATCTCCTCGGCCACAAGCGTATTGGCGGGCGAGACATTGGTGACCAGAGCAGGCTTGAGAAAGCAGCCCTTGGCGGGCAATTGCCCATCGGGTTCGTAGATCATCGCGCCTTCGGCGGCGCCGCGTGCCATCAGGTCGCGGATGCGGGCGACCTGGACCGGGGCAATCATGGCGCCGATATCGACGGACTTGTCCATCGGATCGCCGACGCGCAGCGTCTGCATGCGGATCTTGAGCTTGGCGATGAACCGCTCCTCGATGCTCTCCTGCACCAGCAGGCGCGAACCGGCGCAGCAGACCTGCCCCTGGTTGAACCAGATGGCGTCGATCAGGCCCTCAATGGCGCTGTCGATATCGGCATCCTCAAAGACGATGTAGGGGCTCTTGCCGCCCAGTTCGAGGCTGAGCCCCTTGCCTGTGCCGGCGGTGACGGCGCGAATGGCCTTGCCCACTTCGGTCGAGCCGGTAAACGCAATCTTGTCGATGCCGGCGTGGGCAGTGATGGCCGCGCCGGTCTCGCCCGCGCCGGTGACGATATTGACCACGCCCTTGGGCAGGCCGACGCGCTGGCAGATTTCGGCAAAAAGCAAAGCCGTCAGCGAGGTGAACTCGGCGGGCTTGAGCACCACCGTATTGCCGGCGGCCAAAGCCGGGGCGATCTTCCAGGCCAGCATCAACAGCGGGAAGTTCCAGGGAATGATCTGGCCGCAGACGCCATAGGGCACGGCATCGGGGAATTCACGGGAGAGATGCTGAGCCCAGCCGGCATGGTGGTAGAAATGGCGTGCCACCAGCGGAATATCGATGTCGCGGCTTTCGCGGATCGGCTTGCCGTTGTCGAGGGTTTCGAGCACGGCGAAGAGGCGGGCATGCTTCTGCACGGCGCGGGCGATGGCATAGAGATATTTGCCGCGCGCATAGCCCGACAGCGCGCTCCAGCCCTTGAAGGCGGCGCGGGCGGCCTTGACGGCTGCGTCGACGTCTTCGGCCGTACCATCGGAAATCTGGGCCAAGCTCTCGCCGGTCGCCGGATTGTCCGAGGAAAAGGTCTTGCCGGGCTTGGTCCATTCGCCGTCGATGAAATGGCCGAAGCTGCGGTCATGGGCATCGAGCCAGGCATTGGCCTCGTCGGGGCCTTCGGGGGCCGGGCCGTAATCCAGCGACTGGAAGATTTGCGCGATCTTGTTCATGTGTGTTCCTCCGGGTCCGTGCAGCGGACCTCGTGGGTCGGCGGGCGATACGCCCTAAACCATCGGCTGACGATAGTCAGCGGCGTAGTGGCCGGTCAGCCCGTGCTCGAGCTGGCGTTCGATATCGGTCAGCAGGGTCGAGGCGCCGAAGCGGAACAGGTGCGGCTGCAGCCAGCCATTGCCCAGTTCCTCCTTCATCAGCGCCATATATTTGAGCGCATCGGCGGCCTTGGAAATGCCGCCGGCCGGCTTGTAGCCGATTTCGATGCCGGTCTCTTCGGCGAACCAGCGGATCATGCGGATCATGGTCAGGCTCGTCACCAGATTGGCATTGACCTTTTCCTTGCCCGTCGAGGTCTTGATGAAATCGGCGCCGGCCAGCATGCAGACCAGGCTCGCCTTGGCGATATTGCTCTGGGTGGCCAATTCGCCGGTGCCCAGGATGGTCTTGATATGGGCGTCGCCGCAGGCCTTGCGAAAGGCGCGGATCTGGTCGTAGAGCCCCTGCCAATCCTGGCGCAGCACCATGCCGCGTTCGATGACGATGTCGATTTCCTGGGCGCCGTCGGCGACCGAAAGCTCGATCTCGCGCAGCTTGGTTTCAAGCGGCGCCAAGCCGTGCGGAAAGGCCGTCGACACGGCAGCAACCGGAATGCCGGTGCCCTCGAGCGCCGTCACCGCGGTCTTGACGAAGTTGTGGTAGACGCAGACCGCGCCGGGCAGGATGCGTAGCTCGGGCACATCGAGGCGGTCGAGAATGTCCTGGCGCAGCGGATGGCGCGCCTTGGCACAGAGCCGCTCGACGCGGCCGGCCGTGTCGTCGGCATTGAGCGTGGTCAGGTCGATCAGGGTAATGGCCTTGAGCAGCCAGGCCAGCTGATAGTCCTTCTTGACGGTGCGGCGCGCGCCGATCGAGCCCGCGCGACGCTCCAGCGCCGAACGGTTCATGCGGACGCGTTCGACCCAGTCGAGATCGAGCGGAAAGCCGGGATTGCGCTTGTGCGGGCTGTGGGTTGATTGACCGCCCTGGGGCGTCTTGTCGATAACGCGTAAGCTCATAGCTCCTCCACCAGCGCCGGAATGAGCCTTTTCAGCTTCTGGGCGCCCTGTACTGCCATGGTCTTGGTATGCTCATGGCTGATGTTTTCGCTCGACAGGCCCGCGCCCATATTGGTGATGGACGAGCAGGCCCAGATCTTCATGCCCAGGAAACGCCCGAGAATGACTTCGGGCGCCGTCGACATGCCCACCGCATTGGCGCCGAGACGCACGGCCATCTGGATTTCGGCGACGGTCTCGAAGCTGGGGCCAGAATACCACAGATAGATGCCTACGCCGAGCTTGATGTCCATGCCCTCGGCCAGGCGCTGCGCCTTGGCCCGCAGGTCGGGATCATAGCAGTTGACCATGTTGACGAAGCGCCGGTCGGTGGCTTCGCCGATCAGCGGGTTCATGCCGGCATAGTTGATATGATCGCTCAGCACCATCAGGTCGCCGGGCTGGAAGCGCTCATCGAGCGAGCCGGCCGAATTGGTGAGCAACAGCTTTTCTGCCCCCAGCTCGGCCATGGCCTCGAGCGCCGGGCGCATGGCGGCGGCATTGCCGTGCTCATAGTAGTGCTCGCGGCCGGTCAGCACGGCGACGCGCTTGCCGCCCAGGGTGCCGATCAGCAAATCACGGCCATGGCCGGAGACGCCGCCGCCGGGAAAGCCCTTGAGTTCGGAAAAGGGAATGGTGACCTTGTCGGCCAGAAGGTCACCGATGGCCGACAGGCCCGAGCCCAGCACGATAGCCGCCGCAATCGGCTCCTTGCCGGCGATCTTGAGGATGGTCTTGCTGGCCTTGGTCATTTCGGCAAGTACTCCGGGCCGAAACTGTGCGGCAGCAGTTGATCGAGCGTACAGATCAGCGGCGCCCCATCGACGCCATGGGAAATGATCTCGACGTCGAGATCGGCAAATTCGCGGATGCGCTGGCGGCAGCCGCCACAGGGGGTGACCGGCATGGTGCCGGGACCGGTGACATAGATGCGCTTGATGCGCTTGGCGCCCCCGGCCAGCATGGCGGCGATGGCGCTGGGCTCGGCGCAATTGCCCACCGGATAGGCGGCGTTTTCGACATTGCAGCCGGTATAGATCTTGCCGTCATCGGCCAGGATCGCCGCCCCGACCTGAAAGCGGGAATAGGGTGCATAGGCCTTGGCCCGAATGGCTTCGGCGGCCAGGAACAGGTCCTGGTCCCTTGATGTGTCGGCCATGTGCAATCCTCTTTTCAGTTGACCTCGATAGGGTCGCGCGCCTTGCCTTAGCGCTCCTTGGTATAAGGCACGCCGGCGGCCTTGGGGGCTACGGCCCGACCGATGAAGCCGGCGAGCAGAACCACCGTCAGGATATAGGGTAGCGCCTGGATGGCCTGCACCGGCACTTCGCCAATAATGGGGAAGGACTGGCCCTGGATGCGGAACTGCACCGCGTCAAGGAAGCCGAACATCAGGCAGACCAGCAGCGCCGGGCCCGGCCGCCACTTGGCAAAGATCAGCGCCGCCAGCGCGATATAGCCGCGGCCGGCCGACATGTTGTTGTTGAAGCCCGCCGACTGGGCGATGGAGAGATAGGCACCGCCGATGCCCACCAGCACGGCGGTGATGATCAGCGCCTGATAGCGCAGCAGGGTCACCGAAATGCCGGCCGTGTCGATGGCCTTGGGATTCTCGCCGACGGCGCGCAGGCGCAGGCCGAAGCGGGTGCGGAACAGGATGAAGGCGGTCGCCGGGACGCATAGAAAGGCGAAATAGGTGATGATATTGTGGCCCGAGATCAGCTCCCAGTAGATCTGACCAAGCACCGGGACCTCACGCAACTCTGCGGCAAAGGGCAGCGTGATCGGGCTGAAACGCTGGTCGCCCGATAGCTGGGGCGTATAGCCACCGCGCTGGAACCAGCTCTGGCCGAGGAAGGTGGTGAGGCCGGCGGCGAGGAAGTTGAGCGCCACGCCGGAAATGGTCTGGTTGCCCTTAAAGTTGATCGAGGCCAGGCCGTGGATGCCGGAGAACATCAGCGCTGCGCCAATGCCGGCCAGGAGGCCGAGCCAGGCCGAACCGGTAACGGCCGACATGGAGGCGGCAGCAAAGGCGCCAGCCAGCAGCTTGCCCTCGAGGCCGATATCAACGATGCCGGCGCGCTCGGAATAAAGCCCGGCCAGGCAGGCCAGGAGCAGCGGCACCGCCAGGCGGATGGTGGAATCCAGGATCAAGGTGATGTCGACGAGATACTGTTCCATCACTTGGCTCCGGCCACGGGGTCAGGCTGGGCCAGTATGCGCGACAGCGGGCCGCGCAGCATGTCGCCCATCGCCCCGGTAAACAGGATCACCAGCGCCTGGATGGTGACAATCATTTCGCGGGTAATGCCGGGCATCTGGAAGGCCAGTTCCTGCCCGCCCTGGTAGAGGATGCCGAACAGCAGCGCCGAGAGCGCCACGCCTATGGGATGACCCTTGCCCATGAAGGCCACGGCAATGCCGACAAAGCCTGCGCCGTTGACGAAATTGAGGATGAGCCGCCCCTGCACGCCGCCGACATTGTTGACCGCGACCATGGCGGCAAAGGCACCAGCCAGGGCCATGACGATCATGATCATCTTCTGGTTGGAAATACCGGCATAGTTGGCGGCGACCGGGTTATTGCCCAGGGCGCGCACGGCATAGCCGAACTTGGTGCGCCAGATCAGCCAGTAGACAAAGAACAGCGCGGCAATGGCCAGAAAGAAGGTCAGGTTGACCGGGGAGTTCTTGAACAGCTCGATGAAGGTGCGCAATTGCGGCACGCGGGTGATCGCGTCGAGCGGGGCGCTCTCGTCGGAATTGACGCCAGCGGGCTTCAAGATCCGCGAGATGATGTAGCCCATCATCGAGACGGCGATGAAGTTGAACAGGATCGTGGTGATCACCACGTGGCTGCCGCGCTTGGCCTGCAGATAGCCCGGAATGAAGGCCCAGAACGCGCCAAAGGCGGCGCCGCAGACGATCATCAGCGGGAAGACGATGGCCCAGTGGGTGCCATTGAGCGCCAGGCCGATCAGGATGACCCCGAGGCCGCCGACATAGGCCTGGCCTTCGGGGCCGATATTGAACAGGCCGGCATGATAGGCCAGCGAGACGGCCAGCCCGGCAAAGATGAAATCGGTGGTATAGTAGAGCGTATAGCCAAAGCCCGAGCCATAGCCGAAGGCGCCATAGAGCATGATGCCGACGGCTTCGATCGGGTTCTGTCCGACGGCGAGCACGATGAGCCCGCCGACCAGGAAGGCCAGCACCACATTGAGCAAAGGCAGCAGGACAACGTCGGCCCAGCGCGGCAAAGTGGTCATCAGTTGGTTTCCCTGCCGGAATTATTCTTCGGGCTCATCTCGACCAGCGTCTGCTGGATCGGGGTCTCGTGCGCCGGCAGAGTGCCCGGCTCGGTGACTGTCTTGACCGCACTGGGGTGCGAGCCGGTCATCAGCAGGCCCAGTTCGGTTTCGTCGGCCGTCGCCGGATCGGCCTCGCCGACGATCTGGCCGTCAAACAGCACCAGGATGCGGTCGGAAAGCGAGCGGATTTCGTCGAGCTCGACCGAGACCAGCAGGATGGCCTTGCCGGTGTCGCGCATCTTGATGATCTGGTTGTGGATGAACTCGATGGCGCCGATATCGACGCCGCGCGTCGGCTGACCGACGATGAGCACTTCGGGATTGCGCTCCATCTCGCGCGCCAGCACGATCTTCTGCTGGTTGCCGCCCGAGAAGTTGGAGGTCTTGAGATCAATATTGGCCGGACGGATGTCGAATTTCTTGATGTAGTCGGCGGCCGTGGCGCGTGCCTTGGCGATATCGAGGGCCGGGCCATCGCCATAGGAATGCTGATAGCCCAGGATGGAGTTTTCCCACTGGGAGAAATTGGTGACCAGACCCATGCGCAAGCGGTCTTCGGGCACATGGGCAAGGCCGGCGGCGCGGGCGCGGGCGGCGCCATCGTCGCCCTCAAGCGAGAGCGGCTCGCCATTGAGACGGATGGTACCGCCTGCCTGGTCGCGCATGCCGGCAATGGATTCGAGCAGTTCGGACTGGCCGTTGCCGGCCACGCCGGCAATGCCAACGATCTCGCCGGCGCGGACTTCAAAACTCACATGCTTGACGCGCGGCACGCCGAAATCATCGGTGACGACAAGATCTTCGACCGAGAGCAGCACCTTGCCGGGATTGGCCGGCCCCTTGTCGACGCGCAGCAGCACGTGGCGGCCCACCATCAGCTCGGCCAGCTGCTCGGGGCTGGTCTGGGCGGTGGAGAGCGTTGCGACCATGGCGCCCTGGCGCATGACCGAGACGTCATCGGTAATGGCCATGATCTCGCGCAGCTTGTGCGTGATCATGATGATGGTCTTGCCCTCGTCGCGCAGCTTGCCGAGGATGCGGAACAGGTGATCGGCCTCGGCGGGCGTCAGCACGCCGGTGGGCTCGTCCAGAATGAGGGTTTCGGCACCGCGATAGAGCGCCTTGAGGATTTCGACCCGCTGCTGCTGGCCCACCGAGAGGTTCTCGACGATGGCGTCGGGATCGACCTCAAGGCCATAGTCGCGGGCCAGCTGCTTGAGCTGTTCGCGCGCCTTGGTCAGGGTCGGCGCCAGCAAAGCCGAGTTTTCGGCGCCGAGCACGACGTTTTCGAGCACGCTGAAATTGTCGACCAGCATGAAATGCTGGTGCACCATGCCGATACCCAGAGCCAAAGCATGGCGGGAATCGGTGATGGCGTGAGGGATGTCGTTGACGCGGATTTCGCCGCTGTCGGCGGTGTAGAAGCCATAGAGGATCGACATCAGCGTCGACTTGCCGGCGCCGTTTTCGCCGACAATGCCGTGCACCGTGCCGCGGCGGATGGCCAGGTGGATGTCGCGATTGGCGTGCACCGGGCCGAAATGCTTGTTGATGCCTATCAGCTCAATAGCCAGTGGCGCAGCAGCGGCCCTTTTGGGCCGCTGCTGGTGTGTCGGGTCAAGACTCGTCATCGATGAAAGTCCAACCCTGTTGGCATTAGAGCGACGGGCACTGCTTGTCGCTGCGGAAGTCGTGCACGGTGACGGCGCCAGAGATGATGTCGGCGGTCGCCTTCTCGACGGCGGCCTGCATTTCCGGCGTGATCAGCGCGGCATTGTTGTCGTCCATGGCGGCGCCAACGCCTTCCTCGGCGAGGCCGAGGACGATCAGGCCGGGGGCCCAGGTACCGTCTTCAACGCCCTTCATGGCGTTGTAGGTGGCGACGTCGACGCGCTTGGTCATCGAGGTCAACACCGAACCGGCATGCAGGTGGTTCTGGTTGGAGTCCACGCCGATGCCGAACTTGCCGGCGTCGGCAGCGGCCTGCAGCACACCCGCACCGGCACCGCCGGCGACCTGGAAGATCACGTCCACGCCCTGGTCGAGCTGGGACTTGGCAACTTCGGTGGCCTTGACGGGGTCGTTGAAGGCTTCAAAGCCGGTGCCGACATAGGTCTCGAGCACTTCGATGTCGGGGTTCACCGACTTGGCGCCCTGGGCATAGCCGCAGGCAAAGGCTTCGAGCAGGTCGAAGTTGAAGGCCGGGACGACGCCGATCTTGCCGCTTTCCGACTTCATCGCGGCCAGGATACCGACGAGATAGGAGCCTTCCTGTTCCTTGAACACCACGGACTGCACGTTGGGCAGGTCGACGACGGTGTCGATGATGGTGAACTTGGTATCGGGGAATTCAGGCGCAACGGTGCGCAGCGCGGTTTCCCAAGAGAAGCCCGGCAGCACGATCGGGTTGTTGCCGCGCGCGGCGAACTGGCGCACGGCCTGTTCGCGCATGGCGTCGCCCGAGATCTCCAGATCCTGGTAGGCGCCGCCTTCGGCCTTGAACTTTTCGGCGCCGGTATAGGCGGCTTCGTTGAACGACTTGTCGAACTTGCCACCGCCGTCATAGACCAGTGCACCATCGGCGAAGGCAACGCCAGCCATCAGCGCGCTGAAGGCAACGCCGCCAGCGACGGCCTTGGTAAGGGTCGAAATTTTCATAGATTGCATCTCCCTGTCTTGCACGCTCGCGCCGGCATAAGCCCCATCAGCTACTCGGCGTGCACTGGAAGCCGATACAATCGTGCAAACGGGCCGCTTGCAAGATGCAATTGCGCAATTTTTTCCGGTTGGTCAAAAATCGGGCAGCCGGGGTGACACGGGGGCGCGCTTTCACCCGGTAGCGGGCGCGCTCAGAGGCGCGCCAGCAGCAGGCCGAACAGGTGTTCGAGATCAATATCGGGAAACAACACGGCGATGATGGCGAGCGAGCCAATGGCAAAGAGGGCGATGGTGTCCCTGGTCTGGGTGGTCATGACAATTTGCTTCAAGTTGGACGGATCTGACGCCCTGCATAGCCCGGGCCCATCCGCCCGATTGTGGTGCTTTCAGGGCAGCTGCCGACATGGTTAGGGCAGTGCTAACAAGCCATCGGATCATGCCGGGCCCGCAGGCCACTCAAAGTCAGGGAACGGGGTCTGTTTCGGGCTCGACCGGCAGCGGCGTCACCTGGGCGCCCATGGCGGCGCCGAAGCGCTCGAAGAAGCCGTCGATGACCTTTTGCGCCGAGTGGCCGATAATGGCCTTGCCCAGCTTCATGATCTGGCCGGAGGCGCCGCCCCGGGCGACAAAGACCAGCAGCGTATCCTCGCCCGCGTCGGCCAGGATGATGTCGGCCGATCCTTCGGCAAGCCCGAGCAGACCGCCCTTGCCGCGGCCGGTCAGGGTATAGCGTTCCGCCGGCACGATGCCGCTGAGCGCCAGGTCACCCTTGAACACGGGGTGGACCACCCCGAGATTGACCTTGATCTCGAGATCGAGCGTGTCGGCACCCGACCAGACGATCTTGTGGCAGCCCGGAATGGCGGCCTTGAGCATGGCCGTGTCATTGAGCGCCGCCCAGACGGCAACCCTTGGCGCGGCAACAATGTAGCGTCCGCCAAAGTCCATCAGCGGGTCCCCGCGCGACGCGAACAGGTGCCGGCCCTATTGTGGCCGCGAAGACCCCCGAGATACCTGCCTGCCATAGTTGCGTCCCCGCTCTTTACGTGCGGCTTTTTCGCACCAATATGGTCTAAATAGTGGGCTTGGCAGAGCGATGCAATTGTCAGGCGGCACCGGAGCGGCGATCAATGCGCAACGAGGCGCGTTTTGACGTTTCGGCATGGGAAGCGGGAGCGAGACGATGGCCAATGATGTGAGCACTGCACCGACCAGCCAGCTGGCGCCCGTCGCCACGGCAGAAAAGCCCCTGCAGTACCTGGACAAGGCCGTCAACGCCATTCGCGACCTGGGAATCTGGCCCGAACAGCAGGGCGAGGCGCCGATTACCGGGCTCCTGCAAAAGATCACCGAACTGGACGAGACCCGCGTCCTGCTGATCGGCCGCACGCTGAGCCAGGCCAGCGCCTTCAACGAGGTGGTGCGCGAGCAGATCGCCGCCATGCAGATCGGCGAGCGCTACGAAGACATCACCAAGGGCTTTGATTCGATCCGCGACGATGCCAAGGGCATGGTGGACCAGTTGGCCGACAACAAGCTCGACCTGCTCGAGCGCGCCTCCAATGTCTGGATGAAGGTCAGCCGCGGCGATATCGCCAGCCGCTTTGACAAGATCCGCGACACCTATCTGGCGGTGACGGCAGACACCAAGGACCAGATCGACCGCGAGCATACCATTCTTGAGGCCTATCGCGATTTCCGCGGGGCGCTCAAGCAGTCCGAGGTGATGGCGCTCGAAGTGCTGGCCACCGCCGAGCAGCGCCTGGCCGCCAAGAAGGACATCCTGGTGGCGGCGTCGACCGCCGTGTCGAGCTTTGCCGGCAGCGTACCGGCCGACCGGGCGCGGCTCGAGATGGATCGCGACGAAAAGCTGCGCGCCATGCAGAATGAGGAAGCGCGCTACCAGATCGCCAAGGATCTCTCGGACAACCTGACCATTTCCTACAATACGTCCGAAGTGGTGATGGCACGGCTGATGCAGACCACCAATGCCAAGGAGCGGGTCTATCAGCAGTCGATCTCGTTCTTTTCGACCAATGAGACGGTGCTGACGGCGCTTAGCGCCTCGTTTACCGGCATGTTCGGGCTGCATGAATCGACCGCGACGCTTAACGCGATGAAAGAGGGCATGAGCAAGAGCCTCGAAACCCTCGCCGAGATCGGCGACAAGGTGACCGAAGAGGCCGTGCGGGCCGGCTATGGCCCGACCGTGCGCGCCGATGCGGTCAAGAAGCTGGTCGATTCCGTGGTGAATTTCCAGGAAAAGAGCCGCACCATCATCAACGAGATGCGCGTCGCCTCGACCAAGAATTCCGCCGAAATCCGCGATGCTGTGGAAGACGGCAAGCGGCGTCTGGCGGCCCTGGCCGCCGAGGGCAATGCGCTGCTGCTCGATAGCAGAACCTGAGGGGACGGACACACGCGGGTGGACGGCAACAATGAGTGACGTGACAGCGAAGTCCGCTGCCCCCCTGGACGAAATCATGCTGGCCATGGACGTGGTGGACACGCTCCGTCACCAGCAGGGTCTGGCGACGCGTGAGCTGGATACCGATGCCAAGCAGGCCCAGTTGCTGGAAAAACTGCGCGACATCTATCACCAGCAGGGCATTGAGGTGCCCGACCACATCCTCAAGGAGGGTGTGACGGCGCTGCAGGAAAGTCGCTTCACCTATGATCCGCCGGCGCCCAGTTTCGGGGTGACGCTGGCCCGTCTCTATGTCAGCCGTGGCCGGTGGGGCAAACCCGTGCTGGTGGTGGGCGGGGCGCTGCTGGCGCTGGTCATCGGCTATTTCGGCGTCTGGCAGCCCTATCAGGCCGGGCAAGCCGAGCAGGCGCGCGTCGAGCTGGCCGAAGGCCTGCCGGCCCAGATGGACAGCCTCTACGAAACCATCTTTGAAGAAACCAAGGTGCAGCAGGCCGTGATGGAGGCCGAGGCGATCCGCACGCGCGGCCAGACCCTGGCGGCCGAGGGCAACCGGCCGGCCGCCGAACGCGCCGTGGCCGAGCTTGCGGCGTTGCGCGACACCATCCGGCAGGAATATAGCCTGCGCGTGGTCAACCGTCCCGACGTGCAGTCCGGCTTCTGGACCATTCCGGAAGTCAACACCGACGCGACCAACTACTACTTGGTGGTCGAGGCGGTGAACGATGAAGGGCAGACCCTGAGCCTGCCCATTCTCAACGAAGAGAACGACACGACCGAGACGGTCAGCATCTGGGGCATCCGCGTGCCCGAGGCGGTCTATGACGCAGTGTCGGCCGACAAGCGCGACGACGGCATCATCCAGAACAATGAAGTCGGCCGCAAAACCTACGGCTTTGTCGAGGTAAACTACAATGTGCCGGTCTCCGGCGGGGCGGTAACGCAGTGGTAAGGTCATGAGCATCCGCGGCCCTGAAGCCCTGGCGAGCCTGGATGAAGCCATGCGCGATATCCGCCGGGAGGAAGACGAGATCTCCAAGCGGCTGGCCCGCTCGGCCGAACGTGTCAGCAAGATCCGCGCAACCGAGGCGGAGCTGTTTCGACAGCTGGCGCGGCTGCGGCTTGATCCGGCTTTGCAGGGCGAACTGGACGGCGCCATTTCGGCGGCCGAGAGCAAGGCGCGGGCGCAGCTCAAGGCCCATGCCAGCGACCTGGGCAAGGCCGAGCGCGCCGTGGCCGAGATCGATGCCCGTTTGAGCCAGCTCACGGCGGACCGGGCTGCCGCACTCAAGCAGTTCGAAACCCATCAGGCCGAGCTCAAGGCCCTTGCCGGCAAGCTGGGCGCCTCGATCGCCCGCGACCCGGCCTTCGCCGCCAAGCGCGAAGAGGCGGCAGCGCTGGCCGAGATTGCGGCCCAGTCGATGCGCAAGACCGAGCAGGCCGAGGCAGACCGCCAAACCAAGGGCCAGCCCTATCGCGACGATCCGCTGTTCATCTATCTATGGGAAGCTGGCTACGGCACGGCCAATTATCGCGCCAACAACCTGGTGCGCTATCTGGACAGCCTGGTCGCCAATCTGGTGGGCTTTGGCAAGACGCGGCCCAATTTTGCCATGCTCAACGAGATCCCGCTGCGCCTGCGCGAGCATGCCGAGCGTCAGATCGCGTTGGCCCATGCCGCCGAAGCCGAACTCGATGCGCTCGAAACCACGGCGATCGATGCGGCCGGGGGCAAGCCGATACGCGACGCCATGATGGCGGCGCAGCAGCAGATTGCGGCGCTCGATGCCGAGATGGTGGCCAGCGAAGATCAGCGCGACGAGAGCGCCAAGGCGGTGGCAGCGCTGTCACAGGGTCTCAACCCTGCCTTTGAGGGCGCGCTGTCGGAACTGGCCTCGGCATTGGGACGCGAGGATATCCAGACGCTGCTGGCCGATGCACGGCGCACCCGCACCGGGCAGGACGATACCATCGTCGCCCAGATCGACGATGCGCGGGCGCGTGCCAAGGAAGAAGACCAGGAAACGCGCGAGCAGAAGGAGCGCCTGAAGACCCTGGCCGTCCGACGGCGCGAGCTGGAGGACATCCAGTGGGAGTTCAAGAAGCAGCATTTCGACGACCCGCGCTCGACCTTTCGCGAGGACCGGCTGGTGGGCGACCTGCTCAACGATTTCCTGCGCGGCGGCATTACCGCGGCATCCTATTGGGACAAGTGGCAGCGCAGCCAGAACTGGGGTGCAGGCACCTCAGACTGGGGTGGTGGCGTCGGCCTGCCCAATAATGGCCGCCAGCGCAGCAATGCCCCACGGCCCGAGAGCGGCGGCTTTTCATGGCCGGACAACAGCTTTGGCGGCGGCGCGGGTGGCAAGTCCAAGGGTGGTTTCGGCGGCGGCTTTGGCGGCGGGCTCGGGGGCGGCTTTTCGCGCCCGCGCACCGGTTCGACCGGCACCCGCAAGCATGGCGGGTTCAAGACCGGCGGCGGCTTTTAGGCACGCCCGGGAAGTCGCCCCGCCTGCCGGCGGGACGACGGGCCTGGCTCAGACCGGATTGATGAAGCCGAACATCTCGGCTGCCTTGCCATTCTGTTCGGCATAGCGCAGCGGGTGCACACGCTGGACCAGCACTTCACCATTTTCAGGCTGGCCGGCCAGCAAAGCCATGGTTTCCTGCAGGTATTCCGCCAGCGGCATGGCGTGCGGATCGCTGGCCTGGTGCGCGCCCTGCAGGAAGGTCTGCACATAGGGCGGGACGATCTCGATCACCTCGACGGCGGTGTTGCGCAACTGGTGGCGCAGCGCCTGCGAATAGGAATGGATCGCCGCCTTGGTGGCGCTGTAGGTCGGTGTTGCTGCCATGGATACGAAGGCCAGCCCGGATGACACGGTGAGCACGCTGGCTTTGGGCTGGGCCAGCAGATGCGGCAGTAGCGCCGCCGTCAGCCGAATCGGCCCGAGCAGATTGGTGGCGATGGTGGCCTCGGCTGTGGCTAGGTAATCGGGTGCGGCCAGAACGTCCTCATTGACCATGATGCCGGCATTGTTGATGACGGCATTGAGGGAAGGATGCGCCGCAATCACCTGCGCGGCCAGCGCGCTGATGCTGGCGGGGTCGGTCATGTCGACGGTGAAGGCGACCATGCCGGGATTGGCGGCCTTGACCTCGGCCAAGGCCGCGGCACGGCGACCCGAGATGATCACCTGATTACCCTGGCGGTGAAACGCTTCGGCGAGGCCGCGGCCAATGCCTGAGCCGCCGCCGGTGATGAGGATGGTATTGCCTGTGGTCTGCATGGAAATCTCCGTTGGTATTGCCAGGCGCAGAGATATATCTCATACTCTCCACAAGAAAGTAGGCGCCCGAAAGTTCGGTACGCACCCAAAGGAGAGTGTCAATGTCGGAGACCGCCGAAGCACCCGCCATCTATCACTGGAGCGGTCGCGATGCCGCTGGACCCGTTGACCCCGCGCTCGAAGCCATGGTGCGCGACATTATCGGCAAGGTGGCAGACAAATGGACCATGCTGATCCTGGAGGCGCTGGACGAGCACGGCACGCTGCGCTTTACCGATGTGGGTCGCAAGGTGGGTAGCATCAGCCAGAAGATGCTGACCAAGACGCTGCGGCAGATGGAGGCGGATGGGCTGGTGGCGCGCAAGGTGCACCCGGTGATCCCGCCGCATGTCGATTACCGATTGACCGACATGGGCCGCAGCCTGGGCGCGGCTTTCTGCAGCGTCTGGATCTGGGCCGAGGCGCATCACAGCCAGATCGAGGAAAGCCGGAAGGCCTTTCGCGCGCGGAACGAGGACGTCTAGTTGGCCGCTGGCTGGGCCATCAGTTCCCAGACATTGCCTTCGCTGTCCTCGAAATAAGCCGAATAGCCCCATTCGGACTGGGTGCCCCCGGTGACGATGGCGCCCCCGGCGGCCAGCACCTGGCGCAGGATGTCGTCGACCTCGGCCGGGCTGTGCGCCTGGTGGCTCAGCACGAAGCCCGGCGTGCCGGCAATGGCTACCTCCTTGCCGGCCGTCTGGGCAAGCTGCTCGCGTGGGAACAGCACGAAGGACAGATTGTCATCGATGAAAAAAGCCACATGGTCGGCACCAGCGCCGATCTGCTCGTCGCCGATCTCGAATAGGGCGCGATAGAAGGAAAAGGCGCGTTCGAGGTCATCGACGCCAATGGTGATGATCGAGATCGAAGGCTTCACGGCGCGCTCCTGTGGATTCTTGCGCGCCAATCTAATGATCATGGGCTGCTTCGTCACCCGCAATAGTCGCCGGACCTTTGCCTATCGGGGCAGGCGCCCGGCCGGAGGTCGATCCGGTCGAGCGCCTCTGGTCAGGATTTGGCCAGCAGATTGCGCAGCTTGCCGAGCGCCGTCGCCTGGTCCTCGCGATAGGCAATGGTGCCCTGGAACTCGCCACTGGCATCAAGCAGGAACACCGAGGCGGTATGGTCCATGGTGTAGTCATCACCACCCAGGTCGACCCGCGCGTAATAGACGCCCCAGGCCTTGGCGATCTTGGCGATCTCCTCGGGCGTGCCGGTGACCCCGGTGATGCGGTCGCTGACCCAGCTGACATAGTCGCCCAGCACTTCAGGCGTATCGCGCTGCGGATCGATGCTGACGAAGTAGGCGCGCAGGTCCTGGCCCTCGTCGCCCAGCTGCTCGAACCAGCTGGCCATTTCGGCCATGGTGGTGGGGCAGACCTCGGGGCAATGGGTAAAGCCGAAGAACAGCGCGGTGGGATGGCCGACAAACACGGTCTGGTCGACCGGTTGGCCGTTCTGGTCGATCAGGTTGTAGCTGCCCCGGCCGAAGCCGGTCTGCTCGGGCTGGCGCAACAGCACGGCGGCGACAATGGCCGTCAGCGCCAGGGCGGCAACCGCGCCCCAGAGCCAGAGGCGGATGGATTTGATGGTCATGGCGCTAGTGGGACATTGTGTGGGCCGCGTCGGCGGCAGCGCTCATGACGGGCAGGTCCAGCTCTACCGGACCGGCCTTTTCAAAGACCAGCGTCACCGGCACGGTCTCGCCTTCGACAAAGGCCTGGGTGAGGCCCATGAACATCAGGTGAAAGCCACCGGGCGCCAGGGTGACTGTCTCGCCAGGCGGAAGCTCGAGGCCATCGGCAAGTTGGCGCATCTTCATGACGTCGCCTTCCATGGCCATTTCATGGATCTGCACCATGGCGGCAGCCGGCGAGCTGGCCGAGACCAGGCGATCAGCATCGGCACCGGCATTTTGGATGCTGAGAAAACCGCCTCCGACCGGCGCATTGGGCAGGGTGGCGCGGGTGAAGGGCGCCGAAAGATTGAGATCGGCGTGATGGATAGTGCCGTCATGGTCTTGGGCAAAGGCGGGTGCGACAAGCAGAAAACTGGCGGCAAAGGCCGCGCGCAGGAAACGGATCATGATGATGACTTCCGAAAAGGGACAGGAATCTGGACGAGCCGGGTGCTCGGGCGCTAGTGACCGGTCGGCGGTCCGCGCGGCCCCGATGGCGGGGTGATGGTGGCCGGAAGAGTTGTTGCCAGGGCCAGGGGACGCGGCGCGGCCAGCAGGGGCGCGTGCAGATCGAGCAGCACCGTGTCGAGGCTGGGCGCAAGGGCAGCCGGCTTGCCGACGCCCGATACCGGGCATTTGCTCACGGCATTGTCGCTGTCCCCGCCGGCATCATCAGCTGCAGCGCAGAGCACCCAGCCGGTTGTCAGCGTCGAATAGCCCAGCTCCTCTAAAGCCAGCTGGCTGGCGCGCGCTTCATGCAGGGGGGCGAGAATGGTCAGTAAATAGATGGCCAGCACGGCCAAAGCCGTTCCGATCTCTCTGCCGATATTGCGCCTGTGGGTCATGCCCTTTTCATAGGCCGGCGGCAGGCCGGGGGAAAGCGCCGTGTTGTCGCAAGCCTCAGAGCGCAGGCACATAGGTTTCGCTGCACAGGGCGATGAAGCTCTTCATGGCGGCGGAGAGGGGCGTCGACTTGCGGCGGGCAACCAGCAGCTGGCGCAGCGCCCAGGGCTCGGCCAGCGGCGCACAGACCAGATCGGTGCCGGCCAGCAGGTGCAGGCTGGTGGAGCGCAGGAAACCGATGCCGAAGCCGGCTTCGACCATGCGCACCAGGGCCGGAAAGCTCTCGACGCGGACGGTCTCGACCAGCGGCTTGCCCGCGGCCTTGGCGGCATCGGCCAGCAGGCGATCGAGCGAGCCGGCATGGTGGATGCCGACAATGGCGTGGTCGAGCACGGCGGCAAAGGCGATATCCTTGCGGGGCTCGATACTGGCCGCCAGCGGGTGATCGGGCGGCGCCAGCACCCAGACACGGTCATCCTCGAAGGCCTTGATCTCGAAGCGGGTGAAATCGTAATTGTCCGAGACGATGGCGATATCGGCCCGCCCCTCGTCGAGCGCCAGCAGGGCCTTGGCGGCGCTCATTTCCTGGATGTCGAGATCGATGCCGATATGCCGACCCGCGTAATGGGCCAGCAGTTCGGGCAACCGGCCGGTCAGGGCCGAGCTGGTGCAGGCCAGGCGCAGCGCGCCGCGCTGGCCGCTGCCGAAATCGGCCATGACCGCATCGAGGTCAGCAATGGCGCGCAGCACCACGCGGCAGCCTTCGGCATAGGCCTGGCCAGCGGTGGTGAGCTTGACGCCGTGGGCGGAGCGGTCGAACAGCACGACGCCGAGGCGGCTTTCGAGATCGGATACGCGGCGGCTGACGGCCGAAGAGGCGATGCCTTCGCGCTCGGCGGCGCGGCCAATCGAGCCGGTTTCGGCCAGCAGCAATATCAGGCGTGCGGTAACGCTGTCGAAGGGTGTCATCGAGTCTCCTGCTGGCACCATACTGATCACGCTCAGATCAGCAAGGAAATGCCGCGCAGCAGATAGAAAATGCCGATGGCGGTGACGATGAGCCGGGTCCAGGCGCGGAAATTGGCATCGGTCAGCCGCTGCAGCACCCAGTGCCCGGCGCTGGTGCCGGCAACGGCAAAGGGCGCTGCCAGCGCCACCCAGGTCCAGTCGGCCGCGGTCAGCATGGTGGTGGCATTCCAGTAAAAGACGATCTTGGCGGTGTGATTGACCACCTGCGCCGCCGCTTTGGTGGCGATGATGGTGCGGCGGTCCATCTGGGTGCGGATGAAGAACATGTCGATGGTCGGTCCGGCCACGCCCACCGCCAGATTGACCCCACCGCCCAGCACGCCGCAGACAAAGGCATGACTGGGCTTGCTGGCATCGAGCGCCAGCCAGGACTGCGGAATCCACAGCAGCGCCGGCAGCAGGCCGATGATGATGCAGACGGTGGCCAGGTCAGGGGTATAGCGCACGATGAACAGCACCACGCCGACGCTGACCAGGCCCAGCGTCATGATGGCCAGTACCCGCCAGTCGATAAAGGCGCGCGACATGAAGGCGCGCGAGCCATTGGCTACCAGCTGGATGGCGCCCTGCACGGCAATGGCCGTCCCCACCGGCAGGATGAGCAGCAGGATGGCCAGCAACACCAGGCCCCCGGCCATGCCGAAGACGCCCGAGAGCATGGAGGTGAAGAACACGGACACCAAAAGCGCCGCCGCGAGCAGAATCGTCATCAGTGGTTCCCCGTCCTCCCAGCTTGATGCGCCTGGCGCCGGCGCCGCGCCATGCGCAATTGGGCAAGAGGGGGTGCCATGTCTACCGGGCGAGGCTGGGGAAATAATCGCCGGCGGTCGGCGCCAGCAGCTCGGTAATGTCGGCAAGACGCACGGTCAAAAGGTCTCCACCACAGGCGGCGACGACGTTGGGCAGGCCTTCGAGGGTCAACAGCACCCGGTCGCCCGGCACGAAGCGCGCGCCAAGATAGGTGGCAATCAGCTCGTCTATCCCGCATTCGGCTTCGAAATCGGCGTCGGGATCAGGCAGACGGTTGGCGATGACATAGTCGATCAGCTTCTGGCCGGCGCTCCAATAGTAATCGTCGGGCGCATCGGCGGCAGCGGCCTGATCGATAGCGGCGCCATCGTCATTGCCGGTCTTGCGACTGGTTGCCGTCCAGTCCTTGAACACCTTGGCCAGCGCCAGGGTTGCGCCGGTGCGCACGTCGAGGCTGAAGCTGTTGCTGTGATTGTCGGGGTGGGCGCCGCCACACCAGGTGCTGCCTGATTCCATCCAGCTCATCAGCGTGGGCGAGAGATAGGACACCGCGATGGTCTCGCTGTCATAGTCGCCCAGCGTACCCGGCCCCATGCCGATGGAATATTGGTTGGCGCCAAAGCCGGCATAGATCTGCGCCAGGCAGTCGAAGGCGCGAAAGCTGATCTTGGCATGGCGTGCGGCCAGGCCGCGATTGGCTGCGTCGGGCGCGCTGCCATCGGCCAGAGCGACGACGCGCGGAAAGGCGAACCTGGTCCGCGGATCGGTGACGAAGCGGATGGTCGAGCCCTCCACCGCCTGGGTGTCGCCCAGCTCGAGCGGGACATCCATCTTGGCGAAATCATAGGGCGCGCTCTGCGCATTGAAGCCGGACAGTCCGCCATAGCTGAGCTGAAAGACGCTGTCGTACAGATCATAGGGGGTCAGTTCGGCGCCTTCGGGAAGGGTGCGGCGGCCAATCTCTTTGAGCGCGATGGGCAGAGTCTTGCCGGCCTTGCCCGTGGCCTGCCAGGCGCCGGTGAGGGTGTTGTCGGTGGCAGACCATTGCAGCGTCCAGGTGGCGCCGATCGGCGGATCGACCACAACGCCGTCGTCGTTCTGGATGCAGGTCTCTTCGGCGCAGGGGGTTTCTTCAGAGAGCGCGATACTGCCCCCGGTGCTTTCCATGGCGTCGAGCGGGATATCGCCACCCTTGGACATGTAGCTGTAGCGCCCGACAATGGTGGAGGATGCCGGGTCAGTCAGCTCGGCGATGATGTCGAACTTGCCCAGGGTGCCCTTGTAGGTCACGGCCTCGAGGGCCAGGACCGGGGTGATGGCGAGCGAGAGGATAGCGACGAGGGCCAGGCGCATGCGGGTCTCCCTTTTGGCGCGCAGGCTAGCAGGCGCGCGCGTCTTTGGGGAGCCGGGTGAAGGGTCTCTAGGTCGAGGCCGCCTTGGCATTGGCCTGGCTGACCAGCTCGTCGGGAATGTCGTCGAAGCTGGCATAGTTCATGTTGTAGAGCTTGGCGTAGAGCCCCTCGCGCGCCATCAGTTCGTCATGATTGCCGGTCTCGATCAGCTCGCCATTCTGCAGCACGATGATGCGGTCGGCGCCGCGGATGGTGGCGAGGCGATGGGCGATCACCATGCCGGTGCGGCCCTTGAGCAGGGTCAACAGTGCCTTCTGGATCTGCCGCTCGGTATAGGAATCGATATTGGCGGTGGCCTCGTCGAGCACCAGGATCTTGGCGTCGGCAACGAGGGCCCGGGCAAAGCTCAGCAGCTGCCGCTGGCCGAGGGACAGGTTGGAGCCGCGCTGCTCGAGAATGCTGTCATAGCCACCCGGCATGCGCTCGATGAATTCATGTGCCCCCACCGCCGTGGCGGCATCTATGACGTCCTGGCGAGTGGCCGAAGCCTTGTTGTAGCGGATATTGTCGAAGACCGAGCCGGTGAAGAGGAACGGCTCCTGCAGCACCATGGCGACCTGTTCGCCCAGTGACTGCTGGGTCACATCGCGCACGTCGTGGCCGCCCACAAGCACGGCGCCGGACTGGACCTCGTAGAAGCGGTGCACCAGGGCCATGGCCGAGGTCTTGCCCGAGCCGGTGGGACCGACCAGGGCGACGGTTTCGCCGGGCTTGACCTTGAAGCTGACATTCTTGAGCACCGGGCGATCGGGATCATAGGCGAAGCCGACATTGCGGAACTCGACCGAGCCGTCCATCTCACGTGTCAGCGCAATGGCGTCGGGCTTGTCGTTGATCGAGGCGGGGACGTCGAGCACCTCGGTGATGCGGCGACCCGAGGTCATGGCGCGCTGCATGATGGAATACTGCATGGTCAGCGAGCGGATCGGATCAAAGAAGCGCTGGATGTAGAACAGGAAGGCGACGATGACGCCGATTTCGAGCTCGCCATTGAGCGCCAGCGAGCCGCCAACCACCACGACGATGGCCATGGCCGTGCCGGTCAGACTGTCGACGATGGGAACCATGACCTGGGCAAAGCGCGAGCCGGTCAGCTGGGTGCGCAGATTGACATAGGCCTTGTCGTCAAACAGGTCGAAATTGACCTTCTGGCGATCCAGGTTCTGCACGGTGCGCACGCCATTGATGCCCTCGGCCATGGCGCCTGCCGTGATCGAATTGGTTTCGTGCGCCGCCCAGAAGGCGCGCTTGGCCGGCGGCAGCCAGAAGATGCGGACGATGAAGAGGATCGGCATGGTGGACAGGGTCAGCAGGCCGAGGCGGAAGTCGAGACTGAGCAGCACAACGACGATGCCCACGAGCAGCACCAGGTCGCCCACCGAGATCACCGAGGTCTCGAGGAATTCCTGCATGGAATTGACGTCACCCTGCAGCCGGCTCATCAGCCGGCCGACCTCGGTCTTGTCCATGAAGCTGAGCGAAACGCGTTGGAGCTGGGCGAACATGGCGCGGCGCATGTCGAACAGCACGTTTTCGGCGACCTTGCCGACTTCAGTCTCCTGCACGAAGGAGGCGGCGAAATTGACCAGCACGACCACGGCAAAGGCGCCAACGGCCCAGGCCAGATTGGTGGAATTGCCCCCCTCGGTCATGCCGGTATCGATGGCCCGGCCAATGATCAGGGGGATGGCCAGCTGGGTGGCGGTGAAGACCAGCACGGCGGCGACCGACAGATAGATCTTGAGCCGATAGGGCCGCACGAAGGCCCAGATACGGCGGACCGTCTTGGGATCATAGGCCTTGCCGAAGATGTCTTCCTCGATGCGGTGACTGCCCACGCTGGCGCGCGGCGGGCGCTGGCCGGGAAAGGCGGCGACGTCGCGGTCGTCTTCGTCGGTCACGCTCATTGGGCGGCGCTCCCCAGTTCGAGGTCATCGGTGGGGCGGGTCTGCAGATCATAGAGGGCGCGATAGCGGCCGCCCAAAGCCAGCAGCTCGTCGTGGCTGCCCTGCTCGACGATCTTGCCATCCTCGAGAAACAGGATGGTGTCGGCATGCAGCAGCGAGCTCAGGCGATGGGAGATGACCAGCGTCACCCGGTCGCTGGCATAGCGGCGGATGGCGCTGCGGATGCGGTGCTCGGTGCCAGCATCGATGGCGGCGGTGGAATCATCGAACACCATGACGGCCGGCTTGAGCACCAGGCTGCGGGCGATAGACAGGCGCTGGCGCTGGCCGCCCGACAGCGAGACGCCGCGCTCGCCGACCACGGTATCGTAGCCGGCCGGCAGGCCCATGATGTAGTTGTGCAACTGCGCGCTTTCGGCGGCCTTTTCGATCTTGGTCTCCTTGGACCAGGGATCACCATAGGCAATGTTGTTCTGGATGGTGGTGGTGAACAGGAAGGTATCCTGCTGCACCACGGCCACGGCGCGGCGGAGCGATTGCAGGCTGACCTGGCTGACATCCTGGCCGTCAATGGTGATGCGGCCGCTGTCGATGTCGTAAAAGCGCGGGATCAGATGGGCGAGCGTCGACTTGCCGCTGCCCGGCACGCCGACAATGCCGATGGTTTGGCCGGCCCGTGCCTCAAAGCTCACGCCATCAAGCGTCTTGTGGGAGGCGCCGGGGTAGGTGAAGTGCACATCCTCAAAGCGCAGCGTGCCTTTGGTGAGCTTGAGATCGACGGCCCCGGGTGCGTCGTCGATGGCCAAAGGCTCGTCGAGAAAGGCAAACAGGCGGTCGCCGCAGATCGAGGCGCGGGCAAAGGAATTGACCATCAACCCGAGCTGGCGCACCGGCATCTGCAGAATGGTCATGAAGGTGAGAAAGCTCGCCAGCGTGCCCACGCTCATCTCGCCGGCAATGACCTTGTTGCCGCCGAACCAGAGCACCAGGCCCATGGCGGCAAAGAAGGAAAAGGTCATGGCGCTGGTATTGCGCACCCGCACGTCCACCCGCTGGTGCGACAGGGCCAGGGCCTCGCGCGAGGCGGCGTCGAACTTGTCGAGTTCGAAATCCTGGGCCGAAAAGGCGCGCACCACGCGGATACCGCCCAGATTTTCCTCCATGACCCGGGTGAGGCCGGAGAGCTTTTGCTGCAGGGCGATCCAGGTGGTGCGCAGGGTGAGCTGGGCCACCGAGGAGCGCCAGGCCACGAAGGGCACAAAGCTCAGCGCCAGAAGCCCTAGCTGCATATCGGTGGTCAGCAGCATATAGGCGCCCACCCCGATCAGCACCGAGAGCAGCACCACACGCACGAGGCCGGTGGCGAAGAACATGCGCACGCCGTCAAGGTCGAGCAGGCCCATGGTGATCAGGTCGCCGGTATGAATCTTGTCATGGTAGGAAAAGGAGAGCTTCTGCACCTTGTCGTAAAAGGCCAAACGCAGCTCATAGCCGACATGGTGGCCGACACTTTCCGAAAAGTAGTTCTGCAGCAGGGTGAAAAAGCCGCGCGCCACCGAGACGGTGAGCAATGTCATGGCGCTCCAGAACAGGGCCTGTTCGGCCCCCTCCCCCGCCGTTGTCAGAATGCCCTGGGCCTGATCGACCGCATGGCCGAGCAGGCGTGGAATCAGCAGTTGCAGCACCGAGGCAACAATGGTGGCGCCGATGGCCAGCCCGGCCTGAAAGGGATGGCGCAGGGAATAGAGGGCGATGCGGGCTAGCGCGGTGCGGCCCTTGCCGGCATGGGCGGCCGCCAGATGTGCCCGTGCATCGCCGCGTGAATGGTCGCGGCCAGCCGTGTGGGTGGTCAAGGAAGGATCCAGACTTTTAAAATACGAGGTCCGAGACGACCGGGCGCCAAGCGTCGCCGGGGTTCGGACAAATCAACATGCAAACTATAAAAGGCCCATTCGCTCTGCCATTCAAGGCTGAATTTGAGCAAAAAACGCAACAACAACGTTCCAATGGCCCGAAAGGGGCCTCAGGGCGTGTCGTTGAGCGCGGGATAGATCAGCGCCGAGCACTGCCGGTTGCTGGCATCCAGAATGGTCTGCTGCTGCGCCGAAACCATGCCGGAATAGATGGCATCCCAGAGATCGTTTTGCTGCACGCCTTCAAGGCCACATTGGCAATAGGTGGTGCAGAGCGGCGCCGTGGTGCCACCGGCCTCGCAGGTGGATTGGCAGGAGGCGAGGAAATCGGTCTGCCGCATGGCGATCTGCGGCTGCAGCACGGCGGCGGCCGGATAGATCAGGCCGAGCAGGATGGGCTGGTGCAGCAGATAGATCAAAAGGCTCCAGCGCCCGAGTCCGGCCAGCAGGCGCGGCAGGCGACCGGTCGGGCAGATGGCTGCGAGGCGCGTTGCCACGGACGAGGCCAGGATCAGGCGCGTGGCGACAATGCCGATCAGCACGGCGGCCAGCCAGGGGAAGATGGGCACCAGGTCATTGGTGGGCGGGGGCACCTGCCAGAAGCCGATCCAGGAGTAGAGCTTCTCGTTGAACAGGGCATTGGACAAGAAAAAAGGCAGGGCGATCATCGCCGCCGCGACCAGCCCCGTCAGCCAGAGCGGCACGAAGAGGAAGGGCAGCGCCAGAATGCTGAACAGCGCGATGGCGTGCAGCACGCCGAAATAGACAAAGCTGTCGGGGAAGACGAGGAAGGTGCCCAGGGTGATGGCCAGCGCGCCCAGCACGACAAAGCCGGTGCGGCGCCGGAAGGCACGCCAGCGGATGGTCTTGCCATGCCCCAGCACCAGGCCGACACCGACCAGAAACAGAAACACCGCCAGAATGGAGCGGGCGATCAGGACCCAGTTCGGATCACGGCCGACATCGGGAGCGATGAAGCGGAAATAGCTCAGGTCCCAGCACAGGTGATAGGCCACCATGGCAATGATGGCGACGCCGCGGGCGATATCGACAATGGCAAAGCGCGGACGCGGGGCGACCGCAGGCGCGCTCACGCCGCCACCCGTGCCACCACGGCCAAAAAGTCATCGCCATAGCGATCGAGCTTGGCCTGGCCGACGCCGGGCAGGTTGAGCATGTCGTGGGGATGCCGCGGCACGGCCAGCGCCATGGCGCGCAGGGTGGCGTCGTGGAAGATCACATAGGGCGGCACGCCCTGGGCCTTGGCGAGGCGCGTGCGTTCCTCGCGCAGCGCCTCGAACAGCGGCAGCGCATGGGGCGGTATGGTCGCTGCCCGCTCGAGCGAACGCCGCACATCGACCGATTTCTTGGGCCGGTCCTTGCGCAGGGTGACCTTGCGCTCGTGGCGGAACACGGCGCGGGCGCCCTCGCCCAGCGTCAGCGCGCCATGGGCGGCGTGATCGACAACGATCAAGCCCGAGGCGGTCAGCTGGCGCAGCACCGATTGCCAGCTGCGCGAGTCGAGATCGGCGCCCTGGCCGAACACGGCCTGCTTGTCATGGCCGAAGCGAGTGACCTTGTCGGTAGCCTTGCCCATCAGCACGTCGATGACATGGGCCCCGCCGAAGCGCATGCCGGTGCGGTAGATGGCGGCCAGTGCCTTGATGGCCGCCTCGGTGCCGTCCCAAGTTTCGACCGGGGAGCGACAGGTATCGCAATTGCCGCACTGGCCGGGATGGGCCTCGCCGAAATGGCTCAGGATCGCCTGGCGGCGGCAGTCGGCGGTTTCGCAGACGCCGAGCAGGGCATTGAGCTTGCCGTGTTCGAGCCGCTTGATCTCGTCGGGGGCATTGCCCTCGTCGATCATGCGGCGGCGCTGCACTACATCGGCCATGCCATAGCTCATCCAGGCGTCGGCGGGCTGTCCATCGCGGCCGGCGCGGCCGGTTTCCTGGTAATAGGCCTCGATCGAGGACGGCAGGTCCATATGCGCGACATAGCGCACGTCAGGCTTGTCGATGCCCATGCCGAAGGCCACGGTGGCGACGATGCAGATGTTTTCTTCCTTGAGGAAGGCATCCTGATTGGCATTGCGGCGCTCGGCGCTGAGGCCGGCATGATAGGGCAGAGCCGGAATGCCCTTGCCCGACAGCCATTCGGCCGTGTCCTCGACCTTGGCGCGGCTGAGGCAATAGACAATGCCCGAGCTGCCCTTGTGCGCGGCGAGAAAAGCCAGCAGCTGGTCGCGAGCCTTGTCGCGCTCGACGATGGAATAGGAAATATTGGGGCGGTCGAAGCTGGTGGTGAAGACCTCGGCCGTTTCGAGCCCGAGCCGCTCGATGATGTCCTCGCGCGTCGTCGGATCGGCCGTGGCAGTCAGGGCAATCCGCGGCACGCCGGGGAACAGCTCGGTCAGCCGGGTCAGTTCACGATATTCCGGGCGGAAATCGTGGCCCCACTGGCTGACGCAATGGGCCTCGTCGATGGCAAAGAGGGCAATGTCGATGCCCGACAGCATATTGGCAAAGCCCGGCGTCGCCACCCGTTCGGGCGCCACATAGAGCAGGTCGAGCTCGCCACGCCGCAACTGGCTGCGCACTTCCGCTGATTCTTCTGGCGTGAGCGACGAGTTCAGCGCCGCCGCCGCAACGCCCGCCTGGCGCAGCGCCTCGACCTGGTCGCGCATCAACGCGATCAGCGGCGAGATGACGATGCCGACGCCGGGGCGGCAGATGGCGGGGATCTGGTAGCACATCGACTTGCCAGCGCCGGTGGGGAACAGCACCACCGCATCGCCGCCATGGACGACGTGATTGACGACGTCGGCCTGCAGGCCGCGGAAGCTCTTGTGACCGAAAACGTCGCGCAGGACCGCAAGCGGGTCACGCGGCATGGCCGCTTGTCCCGCGCCGAACAGATCGATACCCGATTCAAGTGCGCTCACCCCGCCCTTGAATCACGGGACGGGGTCAGCCGCAAGGCAGCACAGGTCAACGTGACCTGCTATCCACCGACGATCTCGCCGCCATTGGGATGCAGCACCTGGCCGGTCAGATAGGAACTCTCGTCGCAGGCCAGAAACAGATGGCAGGTGGCCACTTCATTGGGCTGGCCGGGCCGTTTCATCGGCTTGTCGGCGCCAAAGCTGGCGACCTTTTCGGCGTCGAAGGTCGCCGGAATCAGCGGCGTCCAGATCGGCCCGGGTGCCACCGCGTTGACGCGGATGCCCTTGTCGACAAGGTTGGCCGAAAGGGCGCGCGTGAAGGCGACGATGGCGCCCTTGGTGGCCGAATAGTCCAGCAGAGTGGCCGAGCCACGATAGGCAGTGACCGAGGTGGTGTTGACGATGGTCGCGCCCGCGCGGAGGAACGGCACGGCCGCCTGCGTCATGTAGAAATAGCCATAGATATTGGTCTGGAAGGTGCGCTGCAGCTGGTGCGGCGAGATATCGGTGATCTCGTCCTGCGGGTGCTGTTCGACGGCATTGTTGACCAGCACATCGAGCCGGCCGAATTCCTCGATGACCTTGCCGACGACATTGTCACAGAAGGTCTGTTCGCCGATATCGCCGCGGATCAGCAGCGGATCCTTGCCCTCGGCCCGGACGGCCTCGGCGGTGATCTTGGCGTCCTCGGTCTCGTTGAGATAGATCAGCGCCACCTCGGCGCCCTCGCGGGCGAACAGCACGGCGCAGGCCCGGCCGATACCGCTATCGCCGCCGGTAATGATGGCGACCTTGCCCTCTAGCCGGCCATTGCCGGGGAATTTGGGCGTGAATTCGGGCTTGGGGTGCATCTGCGTCTCAAGACCGGGCTGCTGGTCCTGCTGCTGCGGCGGATTGATGGCTTCAGCGGTAGTGTCACCCTGGGACATGATCGCATTCCTTGATGTGGTCGAGGCCGGAACGGGCGGGATAAGGGCTCGGCTGCCGTTTCGTTGGCCAGACTGGGAAACCGGAAAAACCCGTCTGTTCCCTCTGCCGCCATGTCCGGTTGACGCGTTCCGGCCTCGGGGACCAAAAGCGCCAGAACCCGATTTTGGTTCCGTCACGACTGGCCGGCGGTCATCACGTCTTTCTTGCGGCGCTGCAGGCTCTTGGCGTGCGGGCAGCCGCCCCCACGGCGCCATCCATACGGGACCGGCACGCACGGGTGTCGATCGCCGGGACGCTTAGCGCAGAGGCTTGCTGAGGAAGGGCGAGCCCTGCCGGACAAAGCGCCAGGGTGTATCGACACCCTTGGTAATGCCGATACGCGGGCCGGTAGCCACCGCAGGAGCCTCGGGGCTTGGGATGAGGCCAAACGGCTCGGCATCGAGTGGCAGTCCATCATGCGCGCGGGTGATGGACAGCGCCTGGCAAAGCTTGCCCGGTCCTGAGCAGAGCTGGCGGGGCGTGAGGCCACCGCGGCGTTGCTGCATCAGCTCCAGGCCATGCAACGGCTCCAGCGCCCGGATCAGAACGGCGCTGCCGGGCTGGCAGACAAAGTTGAGGCACCAGTGGACGCCGTAGATCTTGTAGACATAGGCATGGCCGGGTGGCCCGAACATGGCGGCATTGCGCGGCGTCGGCCCTTTGAAGCTGTGCGAGGCCGGATCGGCCTGGTCATAGGCCTCCACCTCGACCAGCACCCCGCCCACGCCATCGACCAGTAGCGTCACGCCGATCAGATCAGGCGCGACGATGTCGGCGGGTCGGTCAAAGAAGGCGGGGGTGATGTGCGGCATCAGCAGGCCTCAATGCGGCGGCGCTGCCAAGCCCGCATCAGCGTGCAGCGCGGGCTCCCGTAAGCGGGTCGCCTCACCCCACCCTGCCCCGCGCGTCGACGCGGACGGTCTCGACGACGTCGTCACCCGAAATCAGCGTCACCGTGTCGAACAGGTTGGATACCACGCAGGCATGGTTGGGGATGATGCGCAGCTGTTCGCCGATGGCCGGCTTGGTGGCACAGTTCGTCAGGTCGATGGTGCCATGCTCCTCGCTCAGCCCGACGATCTCGGCGCCGGGATAGGCCTCGATCAGGCCGAAGCCGGCCATGCCCAGCGTGTCGCTGGTCAGCGCCTTGGAGCCGGCATCGATGATGGCGCGGTTCTCGGTGGGGCGGCTGACCACAGTGGCCAAGACGGTCAGGGCGCAATCCTCGAAACCGCCGACGCCTTTGGCGACCTGGAAGCGGTCGAGATAGATATAGGTGCCGGGGCGGTGCTCGGTCGCCGCCGTCACCTCATGGGCGCGCCACAGGTCGGGCGTGCCGCCATTGGAGATGATGGCGGGCGGCAGGCCGGCCTCGATCAGGGCCTGCTTGGCACTGCCCAGCCAGGCCGCATTGGTCTCGACATGGCCGGCGGCCGGATAGGTCATCAGCCCACCAAATTCGAGACCGGGTGCGGCCGCGATCAGCTGGGCGAGCGTGACGGCGTCGCCTGGGCTCTGCACGCCGCAGCGCCCCATGCCGGTATCGCATTCAACCAGGACGGTCAGCGGCCCGACGGCATCGGCGAAGGTTACCGACAGACCGGCGACGGTTTCGGCGCTGTCGGCGGTCACCGTGATATGCACGCGCTCGCTCAGCGCCCGCAGGCGCGCCAGCTTGGCGGCGCCCAGGATATTGTAGGGCAGGAAAATCTCGGTAATGCCGGCATCGGCCATCACCTCGGCCTCGCCCAGCTTCTGCACGGTGATGCCG
Organism: Devosia beringensis; assembly: GCF_014926585.1. Lineage (NCBI taxonomy): Bacteria > Pseudomonadati > Pseudomonadota > Alphaproteobacteria > Hyphomicrobiales > Devosiaceae > Devosia > Devosia beringensis. Next base: position 1,129,053 of record NZ_CP045422.1, read on the forward strand.
ACGGCACCCAGTTCCATGGCCCGGCGGGCAAAGCGCGGCAGCTTGTGGGTCTTGATATGGGGCCGCAGCTTAAGCTCATGGCTGTCGGCATAGTCCTGCACGCGCTTGAGATTGGCCTCGACGCGATCGATATCGATCAACACGGCCGGGGTATCGAGTTCGGAAAAACGGGTCATTTGCCCCTCAGGACGTCATCGACGAAAACCAGGTTGCCGGCGGTAAGCCCGGCATCAACCGGCAGCACGGTGCCGGTAATGCCAGAAGCTGCTTCGCAGGCGAAGAAGACGGCCGCATTGGCCACCTCGACCGGCAGCACCATGCGGCCGAGCGGATAGTGCGGCAAGACATTGTCCAGCAAAGTCGGATCGGCGGCCAGGCGATGGTCCCATGCCGGCGTGCGCACCGAGCCAGGGCAGATCACATTGGCCCGGACCCCCTGCCCGCCCCGCTCGACGGCGATGGCCTTGGCATAGGCGACGAGCCCCGCCTTGGCGGCGGAATAGGCCGGGTTGCCATAGTGGCCCAGGGCATTGACCGAGGAGATGAAGACCAGGCTGCCCGAGCCGCGCGCCGCCATGGCGGCGACAATGGGATCGGTCATGGCATAGGCGCCACTCAGGTTGATGCCCAATTCGCTCGCCCAGACATCGTCATCGAGCTGGTCGAGCGTTTCGGCGCGGGTAAAACCGGCATTGGACACCACCGCGTCGGGGGCGCCATGGTCGGCCAGATAGCGCTCCACGGCGGCCCGCGTGCCCTTGGCATCGGCCTGGTCGAACAGCACCGTGCCGACGAGATCGAGGCCCGCCAGCATGCCTGCCTCGCGATCGGCGCCGACCACCTTGGCCCCCGCCGCCACGAAGTTGCGGACCAGCGCCTGGCCGATGCCACCGCCGGCGCCGCTGATCAGCACAGTCTTGCCGTCGAGGCGGAAAACGGAATTGGTCATTGCCGGCCTTTCCTCAGGGCTTCTTGTAGGCGACGCAGTCGATCTCGACCTTGCAGTCGACCATCATATGGCTCTGCACGCAGGCGCGCGCCGGCGGGTGCTCGCCGAAATAGCTCTTGTAGACGCCATTGAAACTCCAGAAGTCGCGTGGATCATCGAGCCAGACGCCGCAACGCACCACATCTTCGAGCCCATAGCCAGCCTCGGTCAGGATGGCGATGACGTTCTGGATGGTCAGATGGGTTTCCTCGACAATGCCGCCGCGGACGATCTCGCCATCCTTCATGGCCACTTGGCCGGACACATAGAGCCAGCCATCGGCCTGGACGGCGCGGGCGAAGGGCAGGTTCTGGCCACCGGCCCCGGACTTTTCGGCGCCATAACGGATGATCGACATGAGGGTCTCCTGAGCAGGTTTCTGAAAGCCAGTTTCGTTATCCGGCAGCATAGCTGGCCAAAATCGGCATTTCACCGAGAATGTGCCGACAAACATGTAAATTTCTTACGTGATAGCGCTGTGTTGCCTATGCTATCGTGCAGCAAGCCCTTCTTGCGGCCAAGCCCCTCTTGCCCTCAATGCGAGTTTCCACGTGCGCGTCTTTACCGCTGCCCTGGCCACCGAAACCAATACCTTTTCGCCCATCGCCATCGATCGACGGGCCTTCGAGGCCTCGCTCTATTCCGGACCCGGCGAGCATCCGGCCACGCCCACCCTGTGCACGGCGCCGATTACCGTGGGGCGCGAGGTCTGCGCCCGTGAAGGCTGGACGCTGATCGAGGGCAGCGCCAGCTGGGCGGATCCCGCTGGCCTGATCGCGCGCGGCACCTATGAGGAACTGCGCGACGAGATCCTGGGCCAGCTGCAGGCGGCGCTGCCGGTGGATGGCGTGGTGCTGGGCCTGCATGGCGCGATGGTGGCGCAGGGCTATGACGATCCCGAAGGCGACCTGCTGACGCGGGTGCGCCAGATCGTCGGCCCGGATGTGCTGGTCTGCGCCGAGCTCGACCCGCATAGCCACCTGACTGCGAAGCGCGTTGCCGCCGCCAATTTCTTCGTCGTTTTCAAGGAATTCCCGCATACAGATTTCGTCGACCGCGCCCGCGATCTCTGGGGCATCGCGGTGCGGACGCTCAAGGGCGAGATCACCCCGGTGATGAGCGTCTTCGACTGCCGGATGATCGACATTTTCCCCACCTCCAAGCAGCCGATGCGCGGCTTTGTCGACCGGCTCTATGCGCTGGAAAAGTCCGAACCTGGCGTGCTGTCGCTCTCGGTCATCCACGGCTTCATGGCCGGCGACGTGCCGGAAATGGGGACCAAGGTCATCGCCGTGACCGATGGCGATGCTGCGGCGGGCGCGGCACTGGCCGAGCGGCTGGGGCGGGAACTGTTTGCCATGCGCGGCACCTTCATGGTTGCCCAGGTTGACGAGAAGGCCGCGGTCGATGCGGCCGTTGCAGCGCCGGTCGGCCCGGTGGTGATTGCCGATGTCTGGGACAATCCGGGTGGCGGTACGGCCGGCGATGCCACGGTCATTCTCGCCGAGCTGATCGCCCGGGGGATCACTGACGTGGCCGTAGGGACGATCTGGGATCCGATCGCGGTGCAGATCTGCATGGCCGCCGGCGAGGGCGCCGTCATCCCGCTGCGCTTCGGTGCCAAATCGGCGCCACATACGGGTAACCCAATTGACCAAACGGTGACGGTCAATCGAATCGTCTGCGACGCGCAGATGCGCTTTGGCGAGAGCTATGCCCCCTTCGGCGACGCGGCGTGGATAAGCTTTGCCGGCATCGACGTTATCCTCAACTCTACGAGGGCACAAAGCTTTGATCCATCGCTGTTTTCGGCGCTGGGAATCGACCCGAAAACGCGGAAAATCCTGCTGATCAAGTCAACCAACCACTTCTATGACAGCTTCTCCAAGATCGCTGCGGAGATCATCTATTGCGCGGCGGGAAAGCCCTATCCCAACACGCCGAAAACCACGCCCTATCGCAAGGCGCGGCGCGATATCTGGCCGATGGTGGAAAATCCTTGGGGGTAGGCCTCCTCTCCCGTTTACGGGAGAGGGGGACCACGCGAAGCGTGGTGGAGAGGGGCGCCACACGCACCTATCTATAGTGCGGTTGGGCAGTGCTCATTCGCCCCATCGCGGGTGTGGCTCCCCCCTCCACCGCCTAATGGCGGTCCCCCTCCCCCGCGGGCGTGGGAGGCTGAGCTCCGTGCAAGCGCCTTACTCTGCAGCCCAATTTCCGTACATGATCGGCATGAGGCCAACGAGCGCCTTGAAGCGATCCCAGCTCTTGCGCTCGGGCGTGGTCCAGCCGGCTTCGGCAATCGCCGAAAGGCGGGGAAAGACCAGGCGATCGAAGATGGCGCGGTCGGTCATGGACTCGCTCCAGATGCAGGCCTGGATGCCCAGCAGATGGGTCAGGCCCTGTTCGGAGAAGCCGGCGCGGGCTTCGAACTCATAGGTTTCCTGTGGGCCCGACCAGCCGGCCCAGCCGGCACCGGGCTCGGCCCAGTTCACGCCATTGGCCATGTCGAGATAGTAGCGCTGGCCGGGCGAGACGACGATGTCGAAGCCCTTTTCGGCCAGGGCAGCGTTGATCTCGACATTGCGCCAGCCGATAACGAAGCTCTTGTCCTTGTCGACCGCATTGCCATGGGCCGCCTCTTCCCAGCCGCCGGTAATGGCGCCCTTGGACGCGATATAGTCATGCACGCGGCGGATGAAGGCGGCCTGGATCAGGGCCGTTGGCGAGCCCTCGATTTCGTCGGCGCCGTGGTGGTTGCCGAGCTGGTTGAACTGGCGCTCATGTTTGGCGCGCATCTCGGGGCCACCGAGCTTTTCGATCATGTCGAGGGCCAGCGGCGAGCCGGACCAGGCGGCCAGCGGCACTTCATCGGCGCCCAGATGGAAGATGCCGGCGGGGAAGAGCTCGAGCACCTCGTCGACGACGGTCTCGATGAACTTGTAGACCGGCTCATAGGCCGGGTTGAGGCTGTTATTGGGGAAGCCCTGTACCGATTGGTATTCGCCCTGTTCGGCCGGGTCACGCAGCTGTGGCAAGGCCTGCAGCGTGGCGTAGGAATGGCCGGGAATATCGATTTCGGGGATGACCGCGATGGCCAGGCTATCGGCCAGGGCCACGATCTGACGCACGACAGGTTTGGAATAGTAGCCGCCCGTCGGATGCGGGCCGGAGCCGAGCAGCGGTGGCAGCGCCATGCCATGGCCGCGCCAGGCACCAATCTGGGTCAGTTCGGGGAAGGCGTCGATCTCGATGCGCCAGGCCTCGTCTTCGCTGAGGTGCCAGTGGAACTTGTTGAGCTTGTTCCAGGCCATCAGCTTGAGCAGCTGGCTGACTTCGGCGCCGGAATAGAACTGCCGCGCCACATCCAGGTGGCAGCCGCGATAGGCAAAGCCGGGTTCGTCGGTGATGGTGCCGCCGGTGGGGAAGACGAAGGTCTGTGGGTACTGACGCGCGCCGCGCAGGATCTGTCCCAGCGTGATCAGGCCGTAGACCATGCCCTGGCGCGTGGTAGCGGCGACGGTAGCGGCATTGTCGGCAAAGCTGAGCTCATAGGCCTCGGCAGCCAGGCCGGCCTTGTGCACAATGGCCACCGGCATGCCGGCTTCCGAGCCGGGGCGCACCAGGCCCTCTACCGGGAAGAGATCGGCGACGAGACCGGCAAAGGCGGCCGCAGCCTTGCCGGCGTCATCGCCCTGTGGCTTGAGATCGAGGCCGGGAGGCGCGACACGAGCACCCGTCGTGGCCACCGATTTGGGCCAGGGAATGATCGAGACCGAAACCGGCGCCTTGGCCGGAATGCGGAATTTTGCCGTGCCCTTGAGCAGGGGCGCATTGTGGCCCTTGCCCTGGGTGGGCGCGGTTGGCAGGGTGATGATGGTGCCGTCGGCCAGCGCGACATAGGCCGCGTTGGCGCCGTCGCTCCAATGGCGCAGGCCATAGGAGAGGCCACGGGCCACCGAGCGCCAGGTGGCGCCGGGTTCGAGCACGAAGCCATCGGGCGGCGCGATCAGGGTATGGTTGGACAGGCGCTTGAGCAGCTTGCCGTTTTCCAGCGTCGCGGTGGGATCGATGCGGGCGGGGCCCGAAAAGCCTAGGGTGAAATTCGTGATCGCGGTATCGCCATCATTGGTCAGCTCAAGGCCATAGGCGAGTTCCTCGCCGTCGGTGGGGGGGGTCCAGGTGGTGGCAAGCGAGAGGGCGATCGTCATAGAATAGTCCTTCAGTAGACCTCCTCCTGAGCGTGTGGAAGGAGGAGGTCGTGGCGGGTTCGGTGGCTGCGACCGCGTGGCTCGACAGGCTCACCATGAGGTCTGGGAGAGTTCGCCGCCGCTAATCCCCCAGCGGCTGGGCGTCGTCGCCGTCGCGATTGACGACGAGCTGGTGCTTGATGCGGCGCATGCTGGCGACTGCGGACGGACCCAAACGGGTGGCCACGGTCTGCGCCAGCACATCGACCGTCGCCAGAAAGGCATAGCGGCCCGGCGTGGGACGGAGGATGTCGGCATTCTCGTGCCAGTTGACCGGCAGCAGAATGTCGGACTGGGCCGAGACGATGGAGGCGGAGCGGGTAATGACGATGCGGGTCAGGCCATATTCACCGGCCACGGTGAGGGTCTTGGCCAGCTGGGCATTGTTGCCCGAGAGCGAGAAGGCGACAATGACGGTGCCGGCCGGCGCGGCGGCGGCGCGCATCATCTGTAATTGATGGTCGTCGGTGGAGGCCACCTTGAGACCGAGGCGAAACAGCCGCGCCTCGACTTCGCCGGCCATCATTGATGAGGCGCCACCCGAGCCGAAGGCCAGCACAAAGCTGGATTTGACCAGGCTTTCGGCTGCCCGCTCGACAGCAGCGAAATCAAGATGATCAAAGGTTTCGTAGATGATGGACTGGATGCCGTTGACCACGCCCTGGGCAATTTCATGCACGCTGGACGGGCCGGCGGCGGGGGCAAAATAGCGCTGGCCGACAAAGCGCGACTGCGCCAGCCGCACCTTGAAATCGGCATAGGAATCGCAGCCCAGGCGCCGGCAGAAGCGGGTGACGGTGGGCGGCGAGACGTCGGCCTGGGCCGCCAGATCGACGATGGAGAGCTTTAGGGCAGCGTCGACATCGGCCAGCACGATCTCGGTCAGCGCGCGCTCGGAGCGGGTGAAGGCGTTCTTTTCGGCCTGCAGCAGCCCAACGATATCCAGCATGTTCTCCGCTTCCCGTGCACGCCCAGACAGGTCAGTAGACGGCGAGGCCCGCCGTATCAAACAGGTGCACCTGATCCAGGGTAAAGCCGACCTCGCTGACCTCGCCTTCGGCGATCGGTGGGGCACCTTCGAACAGGGCGATGAAGTTTTCCCCGCCCGGCAGGGTCGAATAGGCCACGGTATGAATGCCCAGATGCTCGACAATATTGGGCGTGATCCTGAGACTGAAATCGCCCGTGCCGAGCTGGAGATGCTCGGGGCGCACGCCCAGGGTAATGTCCTGCCCGACAACGGAAGTCGACTGGCGCGGCAGGGCAATGCTGCCCAGGCTGCCCAGATCGACGGTAATGGTGGTGCCATCGGCCTTGGTAACGGTGCCGTTGATGAAGTTCATTCGCGGGCTGCCGATAAAGCCGGCCACGAAGAGATTGTCCGGCTTGTGATAGAGCTCGAGCGGCGAGCCGACCTGGGAGATTTGGCCGGCATCGAGCACGACGATCTTGTCGGCCATGGTCATAGCTTCGACCTGATCATGGGTGACATAGATCATGGTCGAGCCCAGGCGCTTGTGCAGCTCCATGAGCTCGATGCGCATTTCCGAGCGCAGGGCGGCGTCGAGGTTGGACAGCGGCTCGTCGAAGAGGAATATCTTGGGCTGGCGCACGATGGCGCGGCCGATGGCCACGCGCTGGCGCTGACCACCCGAGAGCTGGCCGGGACGGTGCTGCAACCGCGATTCCAGCTGCAAGACCTTGGCGGCGGCGCCGACGCGGGCATCGACCTCGGCTTGCGGCAGCCGTTCGACGCGCAGCGGGAAGGCGATGTTTTCATAGACCGTCATGTGCGGATAGAGCGCGTAACTCTGGAACACCATGGCGATGCCGCGCTGGACGGGGGGCAGGTCATTGACGATCTTGCCGCTGATCTCGATTTCGCCCTGGGTGACATCTTCCAGCCCGGCGATCATGCGCAACAGGGTGGATTTGCCACAGCCGGAGGGACCGACGAATACCACGAACTCGCCCTCGGACACGTCCAGGTCGATGCCCTTGATGATGCGGGCTTCGTTGAAGGACTTTTCGAGGTGCTTGAGGCTCAGCTGCGACATTGGTCGTCTCCGGTCGGCGGGACTTGATACCCGCGGGCAGGCATGGGGGGCGTGAGTGCCGCCGCCCCAAAAAGGGGGCGACGGCCAGATCAGGAGAGCTTACTTGTACTGCTCGAGTTCGCCAGCGGCGGTCGTCAGGGCAGCAGCCGGTTCGGCAGCGCCGGTCACGACGGACTGGACCATTTCGATCATCACGTTCTGCAGACCGACATAGTCGGTGAACAGGGGCTCTGGGCCACCGAACTCGATGCCATCCAGGAAGGGCTTCCAGTAGGCCTTCTCGGCGATCAGCGCATCGGTCTGGGGCTGCAGTGGACGCAGCGGGGTCAGGCCCTGGGCCATTTCGGCAGCCCACTGGCGTTCGCCATCGGTGATGAACTTGGCAAGGCTGGTGGCCTGTTCTTCAACACCGGTGCCCTTGAAGACAGCCAGCGCATCGGTGATCAGCAGGGTGCCGGGACCCTGGGCATCAGGACCGAGCGGCAGGTCGGCAACGCCCCAGTTCATGCCGGCTTCTTCAGCACGAAGCGCGGCACCGGGGGAGGCTTCGATCATGGCAACACCGCCGTCCAGCCAGATGGCACGGACTTCGTTCTGCTCATAGGCGGTCGGGCCTTCTTCGGAATAGGGCACGATGTCCTTGAGCGCGGTGAGGGCAGCCAGGACCTGTGGCGAGTCGAGGGTGATGTTGCCCTCGGCGTCGATCACCGAACCATTGTTGGTGTAAACCCAGTGCAGGAACTGGTGCAGGGTGTTGTCGAAGGTCTTGGCGACGAGGCCATAGCCGGCTGCGTCGGTATTTTCAGTGATCTGCTTGGCGAAAGCGATCTTTTCTTCCCAGGTCTTGGGTGGCACTTCCGGATCGAGGCCGGCGGCTTCGAACAGGTCCTTGTTCCAGAACAGGGCCTTGGTCGAGAAGGCGACCGGGACGCCCCACTGGGTGCCGTCGAAGGTCACGGTATCGGGCACGTAGTTGTAATAGGCGGCCTTTTCGTCATCCGTCATCGGCACGGGAATGATCAGGTCGTTGAGCGCGAACTGCTTGAGGGTACGCGAGCCGACATAGGCCAGGGAAACCGGCGTGCCGGCTGCAGCCAGCGTGGTCACCTTGTCCTGGCACTGGCCCCAGCCGACGATCTCGGGGGCAACCTTGAAGCCTGGATTGGCGGCTTCCCATTCGGCGAAGTATTCAGCATAGCCAGCGGTCAGTTCGTCACCGCAGTTGATGAAGGTGATTTCCTTGACGTCTTGGGCGAAAGTCGCCGGGACCGCTGCGGCCATGGCCAGCAGTGATACCGCGGTAAGTCCGATGATTTTTTTCACGTTGTAGTCTCCCTTTGTGCGCGCCCCGGAAGGCGACTTCCCTCAATCGGGTTCATGCGATCCCGATCTCGATTCCCTTGATTCAGGCCCCCTCGGGCCCGCGTTACTGCTTCACGGCACCAGCGGTGAGGCCGGCGACGAGGTAGCGCTGCAGGAACACGATGACGATCATGACCGGCAGGATTCCGACGAAACTGGCTGCCATCAACTCGTTCCAGATCACTTCCTGCTTGCCGAAGAAGGCGAACAGCCCCACCGGCAAAGGCATGAATTCGGTCTTGGAATTGAAGGTCAGCGCGAAGATGAACTGCTGCGCATAGGCACCGATGAAGGTCATGATGGCGACCACGACGATGCCCGGCATGGCCAGCGGCAGGATGACCCGGCGCAGGGTATAGAGGCGGGAGGCGCCATCGACCCAGGCGGCCTCGTCGAGCTCCTTGGGGATGCGCATCATATAGGTGCGCAGCAGCCAGATCGAGGACGGGATAAGAAAGGCGGCGCCTGGCACAATCATGGCCCAATAGGTGTTGAGCAGGCCCAGCTGGCGCATCAGGCGGAACAGCGGGATGAGCAATACTGCGCCCGAGAACATGTTGACCGCCAGGAATCCGCCCAGCATCAGGCTGGAGCCGGGAAACTGGAAGCGGGCAAAGGCATAGGCTGCCGGCACAACGATGATGACCACGATCAGGGTCACGACCGAGGAGATGAAGAACGAGTTGAAGATGTGCATGCCCAAAGCCGGTACCGACTGCCACATGCTGAAATAGGCGTCGAACGAGCCGTTCTTGGGCCAGAAGCTGTAAGGGGTGGAGAACAGCAGCGCCAGCGGCTTGAGCGAGACCAGGAAGCCTTCGATGAAGGGCGCCAGGATGAAAAACAAGAAGACTGCCATGGCCGCGTACATCAGCACCACTTCGTGCAGCTTGTAGCGATCGATCATCGGCTTGGTCGAGCGAACGCGCAGGAGTTTGGCCGGCTTGACCAGCGCCTTGCTGTCGGCAGCGGCAACTTCGGTGGTGCGGGCGACGTCAGTCATTTGGCTTCTCCCTGCGACAGTTTCCGAACGGCACGGAAGTAGACGATGCAGAACAGCGAGACGAAGATGCAGATCACCACGGCGCGGGCAGCACCCTCGCCATATTTACGGCTGCCCATGGCCGTCTTGTAGGTGTCGATGATCATGGTGGTGGTGGAGCCGGACGGGCCACCCTGGGTCAGGATCCAGATGATGTCGAAAGAATTGAAGGTGGCGATCAGGCTGAGCAGGCTCATGGTCAGCAAAGCCGGCACCAGCAGCGGCAGGGTAATGCGGCGGAAGCGGTAGCCGCGGCCGGCACCATCGGTCCAGGCAGCCTCATAGAGATCCTTGGGGATCGATTGCATGGCGGCCAGCAGGTAGATGGTGACCATGGGCACGCCGATCCAGACGTCGGTGACGATGGTGGCCCAGAAGGCGCTGTCGCCATAGGCCAGGATGGGCCAGGGTTTTTCGATGACGCCGAAGTTTTGCAGCAGGCCCGAAATCATGCCGAACTGGCCATTATACATCCAGCCCCACATGAAGATCCCGATGGCCATGGGGACAATCCAGGGTGGCATGATCAGGATGCGGAACATGGCCTGGCCGGGGATAGCCGCGTTGAGCAGGGTGGCGCCCAGCGTGCCGATGATCATCTTGGTAGCGACCGAGAAGAAGGTCCAGATGAAGGTGCGGATGATGACTTCGGTGAAATTGCCGGCGCCGAAAATGCGCTCGTAATTGGCCCAGCCAACGAAATCGGAGGTCGGCCGCAGCGACGCATTGGTGAAGGACAGCACCACCGTATCAAACAGCGGATAGGCGACGATGATCAGGATGTAGATGAGGGCCGGCGCCAGCAGGGCCAGGGCGAAGAGGGAAGCGCTACGGTTGCCGGTCATCCTGCTCTCCTAGCCCGCGCGCCCGAGGGCGGTATCGAACTCTTGCCAGATGGGGGTCATGTCGATGACCGATTTTGTGCGCATGGCCCGGTCCATGGTCAAGGCCAGCAGGCCGGCCTCGAGCGCGTCGGTAATGGACACCGGCAGCGGATCGCCATCGAGCACATGCTTGAGGATGTCCTCGGCCATCTGCTCGTCTGCGCCGTAATGCTGGCTGAGTTCGCTCAGCTTGTAGGTGGTGTCGACAAGGCGCTCGGCGGTGCGGCTGTCCGTGACGCGCAGGAAATTGCGGATGAAGTCGCCTTCGGCCATGCCCTGTGCGCCCATCACGGCAAAGCGGCGGAAATCGTCGGGGACGTTGAGATTGGTGTGGAAGGTCAGCGCCGCACCGTTTTCGTACTGCACCATGGCCGTCTGGAAATCGATGATGTCGCCATCGCTGTCGAACACCTTGTCGCTGCCCTGCCAGCCGCTCGGCTTGCGGTGATAGACTTCCATGTCATTGACGCCGACATTGGCGGGCGCATTGGCCGGAATGAAGGTGCGGCGGCCGCCGAAGCTCGAGACATATTTTGGCCGGCAGCCCATGACGCCATTGTAGAGGTCGAGGTCGTGGCAGCATTTTTCGAGCATGAAGCTGCCCGAATAGCGCTCGTAGCGGCGCCAGTCGCGCATGAAGAAGGCGCCGTGATAGGGCGGGATATGTTCGGAGGCCTCGATGGAGGTGATGGCGCCCAGCTGCCCATCGGCCTGCGCCCGGCGCAGATCGACATAGAGCGGGGCATAGCGCAGCACGAGACCGACCATCAGATTGTCCGAGCCGTACTGGGCGATCAGCCGGGCAATCTCCATGGTGTCTTCAACCGAGGTCACCACCGGCTTTTCGGTGAAAATCTTGAGGCCGCGCTCGAGGCCGATGCGAATATGCTCAAGATGCAGGTGATTGGGCGAGCCGACCATCAACAGATCCAGCGGCTCGCTGTCGAGCATGGCTTCGAGACTATCAAACTGGGTGCCGAGCGAAACGCCGTGCTCGGTGGCATAGGGCAGGCCGGCAGGCGCCGGATCCACATAGCCGGCAATGGAGAAGTCATCCCGGGCAGCGGAAAAGACCCGCGCCAGATAGCCCAAACGATAGCCGAGGCCGATGATGCCTACCCGCATGGTGTGCCTGTTGTCCCTGTCGTATCCCGCCAATCTCTGTCGGATCGGTCGAGCTTTTTGTAAACTATTTTCAAGATTAGGATCGTTCCGAAAGCAATGTCAACATGAATCCGTCACAATGACAATACCAATATAAGCCACCATGGCGGTTTGCTTAAACGGGCAGCATTTTGGCGAAATTCTGGGCGTTTATGGGGTGTTTTTCGCTGATGACGGTGTGGACAAGCCACGTAAAAATCCGCAGATTGTCCAAATTGGTATTCATCTGGCTTCAACGCTCTGTTCAGGGTTGGATGAGCGCTATGAAAATTTGAAACACAAAGACGGGCAGCCTTGCCGCCATTCGGTCACCGGTATGAACGCATGATGACTGACGCCCGATCGCCCCATTCGCCACCAGCCAAGAGACCGACGATGACCCGTGCCAATCCCTTTGCCGACGATGCCGACCGCAGTGCCATATGGACCATGCTGGTGGAGCGTGACATCGCCGCCTTTGTCGCCGCCGACTGGTCCCAGGTTGATGGCGACTTCGTCAAGACAGGTTTTCTGGGCATCAATGGCGGCAAGTCGGGCAATCCCGATGACTGGCGCATCAGCTATCCCACCCTTGAGGCCTATCGCGACGACTGGATCGGGCAGGCCCAGGCCAGCCAGAAGCTGGACTATGCCGAGGACGTGCTGGAAGGCATCCACCGCGCCACGAGCCTCACCGAAATCGAGATCAATGGCGACATCGCCATCGCGCATAAAAAGTTCGACGGCGAAATCGCGCTCAGCGATGGCGGCAAGGACGTGCTCAACTGGCAGACGCTCTACTTCTGCCGCAAGGTCGATGGGGTGTGGAAGCTGACCGGGTTTGCGGGCTACCTCCCCTATCCGATGGGCGCGGCGACCTCCCGCCAGGCCTAGAACATGCTCTCTCCCCAGCGCCTGACCATGCTGATCTTCCTGCTGCAGCCGATTGCCTTCGGCTCTTGGCTGCCGCGGATTCCGGATGTCCAGCAGGCGCTGGGCCTGGGGCCGCAGGGCTTGGCGATCGCCCTGCTCGGCCTGCCCTGTGGCACGCTGCTGACGCTGCCCTTTGCCGGACCGCTGGTGGGCAGGATCGGGCCGCGCCGGGCGATTCTCATCGGCATGATGCTCTATTCCATCGCCACCTGCCTGCCGGCGCTGGCGCTCACCCCGGCTTTGCTGTTCGTGGCGCTGATGCTGGCCGGCTCGTCGCTGTCCTTTGTCGAGCTCGGCCTCAACGTCCAGGCGGACCTGGTGGAAAAATCCACCGGCGCGGTGATCATGACGACGTCACACGGCTTCTGGTCAGTGGGCATCATGCTGGGAAGCCTGCTCGGTTCGGGCCTTGCCGCACTCGGCCTGGCGGCAGGCCACGCCATCGCGCTGGTGGCCGTTGTAGTGCTGCCGCTGGCGCTGCTGGTGGCAAATGCGCTGCCGGTCATGCAGGCCGCAATACCCACAGGCGAGAACCAGCGCTCCGTCTGGGCGTTTCCGAGCTGGGCGCTGCTGGGCATCTGCTTCTTTGTCTTCGGCATCACCATGACCGAGGGCGCCATGGCCGACTGGTCGGCCATCTTCCTGCGCGATGCGCTGGGCGCCAATGCCGGCACGGTGGGGCTGGGCTATGCGGTGTTTGCCATGATGGTGGCCGCCGGCCGTTTTGGCGGCGATACCCTGAAGCGCCGCTTCGGCGCGGTCAACACGGCGCGCATCTGCGGCAGCCTGGCGCTGTGCGGCGCGGCGATCCTGTTTGTCGCGCCCAGCACGCCGATCGCCCTGGTCGGCTTCGGCATTATCGGGTTGGGCGTCTCGGTGGGGTTCCCGCTGGCCGTCACCGCGGCGGCGAGCCTGACCGATCGCACGGCCTCGGCCAATGTCGCCATCTTGAGCTTTGTCGCCCTGCTGGGCTTCCTCGTCGGCCCGCCGGTCATCGGCTTTGTCGCCGAACATGCCGATATGCGGCTGGCCATTGCCTGCCTCGTGCCGGTGCTGCTGGTCAGCCTGCTGCTGACCGAGCGACTCGCCACGGCGCGACCTAAATCCCTCGCCATTCGGGCATAGCCCGCATGGCCCTCTGACGATTTGTCCTACGGAGTGGTTTCGAAGATGCGTATTGCTGTTGCTGGCCTGCATACCGAATGCAGCACCTATAATCCCGTCCTCGCCCGCGAAGCCGATTTTCGCGTGTTGCGCGGGCCCACCATGCTCAAGGATGCCTATTTCGATTTCCTGACGCATTTCCCGGCCGAGTTCATCACCGTGCTGCATGCCCGCGCGATTGCCGGCGGGCCGGTGGAAGGCGCGCTCTATGCCCGCTGGAAGGCGGAAATCCTCGACGGCATCAAGGCCGCGCTGCCGCTGGACGGCGTCTATCTGGCCATGCACGGGGCGATGTTCGTCGACGGCCTGTTCGATGCCGAGGGCGACTTCATCGCCGCAGTACGGGCGCTGGTGGGCCCCGACGTGCTGATCGCGGCCAGCTATGACCTGCATGGCAATGTCAGCCAGGCCATCATCGACAGCCTCGACATCTTTTCCACCTATCGCACGGCGCCGCATATCGACGTGCAGGACACGATGCGCCGCGCCGTGACCATGCTGGTGCGGGCGCTGCGCTCGGGGCAGCGTCCCGTGGTGGCCTGGGCGCCGGTGCCGGTGCTGCTGCCGGGTGAGCGCACGTCGACCCAGGACGAGCCCGCGCGCAGCTTCTACACCCAGCTGCAGGCTGCCGAGGATCCGACCGGGATCTGGGATGCCTCGTTCCAGGTGGGCTATGTCTGGGCCGACGAGCCGCGCGCCACGGCCTGCGCGGTGGTGACCGGCACCGACCGGCTGGCCATGACCGCGGCAGCCCGCACGCTGGCGCAGGACTATTGGGACATTCGCGAACAGTTCGTGTTCGGCACGACCACGGGCAGTATCGAGGAATGCGTCGACTGGGCGCTGGAAGCGACCACCGGGCCGGTGGTGCTGGCCGAGTCGGGCGACAATCCGACCGGGGGCGGCGTGGGCGACCGGGCGGAGGTGCTGGCCGAACTGATGGCCAATGATGCGCAGGGCGTGGTGTTTGCCGGCATTGCCGACAAGGCCGCCACGGACGCGGCCTATGCAGCTGGCGTCGGCGCGAGCATCAGCGTGACGATCGGGGGCAGCCTCGACCCGTCCAGCGTGGTCGTGCAGACCGAGGCCGAGGTCAGGTTTCTGGTCGAGACCAGTGAGCCGCACCTGCGCGAAGCGGTGCTGCGGATCGGCGGCATCGACCTGGTGGTCACGGCCCGCCGCCGGCCCTTCCACAATATTGCCGACTTCACCCGGCTCGGGCTCGACCCGCGCACGGCGAGGATTGTCGTGGTCAAATCGGGCTATCTGTCGCCCGAGCTGGGGCCGATCGCCAATCCCAGCCTGATGGCGCTGTCGCCCGGCGTGGTGGACCAGTTTGTCGAACGACTGGAGCGCCAGCACAAGAGCGTCCCGCAATATCCGTTCGACAAGGACTTTGCTTGGGCGCCGACCGTGCTGTGGTCCAGGCTGGCCGAGACGCGCTGAGCGGCGCCACCCCTGGTGGTCGCGGCTCAGCCGCGACCACGACGGCCTGACCTCAACTGCAATAGATGCCGTAAAGCGTCGTGAGGATCATGCGCACGTCATCGGAAGCGATGGCGTAGAATACCTGCTGCCCCTCGCGCCGTGTGGTGACGAAATTCCAGGCGCGCAGTTTGGACAGGTGCTGGCTGAGCGGGGACTGCGCCAGCCCAACCCGCGTCTCCAGATCGCTGACATTCATCTCGCCATCAAGCAGACAGCACAGAATTCTCAGGCGCTTGGCATTGGCCATGGCGGTCAGCAGACGCGATGCCTGCTCGGCATTGGCCTCAAGTTTTGCGATTTCCATCTTGACCATATTAGAATGTTCTAATAAACATATATTCACGTTGATTAGCACTCAAACCCCTCACTCGGCAAGGAGCAGTTCATGAAAGCCAATATCGGCAGCGTCGACCGCATCATTCGGGCCATCGTGGGCCTGCTGCTGGTCCTGGCGCCTTTTGTCAGCGGGCTGGCCCTGTTTGCCGAACCGATCTGGCTGTGGGGCAGCGTGGTGGTGGGCGTAGTGCTGATCGCCACTGCCAGCATCAGCTTCTGCCCGCTCTATGCGCCTTTCGGCCTGTCGACACGCCGGCCGGACGGCCGCTGAGCGGTGCAAGACCGAACCCATGCAAAGGAAATGTCCATGACGTCCCTTCCCTTCACGCCTGAACTCGACGTGCATCCCGAAGTCACCGCATTCTTTGATGAACCGACCAATACGATCAGCTATGTGGTCAAGGATCCGGAATCGAATGCCTGCGCCGTCATCGACTCGGTGATGGACATCGACTATGCGGCCGGCCGCATCACCTATGACGGTGCCGACGCGATCATCGCCCATATCGAAAAGCACCAGCTCAAGCTGGAATGGCTGATCGAGACGCATGTGCATGCCGATCACCTGTCGGCGGCGCCCTATATCCAGAGCAAGCTCGGCGGCAAGCTGGGCATTGGCGAGAATATCCGCATCGTGCAGGAAACCTTCGGCAAGGTCTTCAATGAAGGCACCGAGTTCCAGCGCGACGGCAGTCAGTTCGACCGGCTGTTCACCGACGGCGACAGCTACCAGATCGGCGGCCTGACCGTGCATGTAATGCACACGCCGGGCCATACCCCGGCCTGCATGACGCATGTGGCCGGTGACGCGGCCTTTGTCGGCGATACGCTGTTCATGCCCGATGGCGGCTCGGCCCGTGCCGATTTCCCCGGCGGCGATGCGCGCACGCTCTACCGGTCAATCCAGCGCGTGCTGGCCCTGCCCGGCCAGACAAGGCTGTTCATGTGCCACGATTACGGCCCGAACGGCCGCGACATCGCGTGGGAAACCACGGTGGCCGACGAGATCGAGCACAATATCCATGTCGGCAAGGGCACCGACGAGGACAGTTTCGTCAAGATGCGGGAAGCCCGCGACGCGACGCTGGCCATGCCCAAGCTGATTATCCCGTCGCTGCAGGTCAATATGCGCGCCGGCCAGCTGCCGCCCAAGGACAAGGACGGCAAGACCTATCTCAAAGTGCCCGTGAACGGATTGTAGCCATGTGGCCCTTCACCTCTTCCAAACCGAAAGACCGAAAAATGAACCTCAAGAAGATTGCGCCTGACTTTTCCACCACCGGGCAGATCACGCCCGAGCAGATCGGTGACGTGGCGGCAGCCGGTTTCAAATCCATCGTCTGCGCCCGCCCCGACCAGGAAGATGCCAACCAGCCGGCCTTTGCCGAAGTGGCCAAGGCGGCCAAGGCGGCGGGCCTGGAAATCGTGCACATTCCGGTGTCGGGCATGCTCGGCGAAGGCCAGATCATCCGCTTCCACGACGCCTGGCAGTCCATGCCCAAGCCGATGCTGGGCTATTGCCGCTCCGGCATGCGGGCGGGCAGCCTTTACGCCACGCTCTGACCAATGCGGCCGGCCCGATAAGGGCCGGCACGCTGCTCGCCGCGCCCTGCGGCCGAAAGTAGGCCCATGTTTCTCGACCCCATCCAATATCTGCTGGGCACGCTTTCGGGCAGCCTGGTCGGCTTCACGCTAGGCCTGTTCGGCGGCGGCGGCTCGATCCTTGCCGTACCACTGATGGTCTATGTGGTGGGGGTGCCGGTGGCCCATATGGCGATCGGCACCAGCGCCATTGCCGTGGCGGCCAATGCGGCGGCCAATCTGGTGGCCCATGCCCGGCGCGGCAATGTGCTGTGGCGCTGCGCCATCATCTATACGGTGGCCGGCGTGGCCGGCGCCTTTTTCGGCTCGCTGCTGGGCAAGGCCATGGATGGCGAGAAGCTGTTGTTTCTGTTCGCCCTGCTGATGCTGGTGGTGGGGGCGCTGATGTTCCGCGGCCGCGGCAATCCGGGCACGCCGGGCGTGACCTGCACCCGCGAAAAGGCGCCCAAGGTCGTCGGCTATGGCGGCCTGACCGGGCTGCTGTCGGGCTTTTTCGGCATTGGCGGGGGCTTTCTCATCGTGCCGGGCCTCGTCGCCTCGACCGGCATGCCGATGCTCAACGCCATCGGCTCGTCACTGCTTGCCGTGACCGCCTTCGGGCTGACGACGGCGATCAGCTATGCCTTTTCCGGCTTTGTCGACTGGCCGCTGGCGGCGGTGTTTGTCGGCGGCGGCGTGCTGGGCGGACTACTGGGCACCCGGGTCGCGGGGCGGCTATCGAGCAAGAAGGGCGCGCTCAACATCGCCTTTGCCGGGCTGATCGTGGTGGTGGCGCTCTATATGGCAGCGCGGACGATCACCGCATTCTTCTGAGACGTCTGCCAGCGGCCCGATCAACCCTGCTGCGCCAGGATGCCGGTCAAGGATGCGGAGGCCTGCAGGATATGCTGGCGGGTCAGGTCGGCGGCGCGCTCGGCGTCGCGGGCACGGCAGGCGTCGACAATCTGCTGGTGTTCGAGAATGGCGCGCTCGCGGCCATGGGCCAGCGCCAGCTGGGCGCGGATATAGCGCTCGACCCGATCATTGGCCTTTTCGGCGGCGGCGAAGAAGTAGGGCAGGCCGGCATCGACATAGAGGGCTGAATGGAACAGGCGATTGAGATCGCCCCAGCGCCCGGCATCCTCCTCCCGGGCAAAGGCATCGCACAGGCTCTGGGCATGATCGAGCGCCTGGGCGCTCATGCGCGGCACGGAATGGGCGATCAGCTTGGGTTCGACGGTGGCGCGGAAATCGAAGATCTCCTCGATCTCGGCGCTCGACATGCGGCTGACCACGACGCCCTTGTAGCGCACCGAATTGACCAGGCCGATGGCCTCGAGGCGCTTGAGCGCCTCGCGCACCGGGATGCGGCTGACATTGAACATGCGGGCAATGGCGTCCTGGCGCAGGGTCTGGCCCTCGGCCAGTTCGCCGCGGATGATCGCCACGCGCAGGGCATCGTGGATGACATCTGACGAGGAGGCGCCCGCCCCCAGATCGGAAGCATGCGCGCTGAGCTTTTCGATCAAACCACTTCCTCCACGGGCGGGAATGACCCGGCTTTTACCGGTGCCGGAGACCCGCCACAATCGCCGTGTGCCGCTATCAACATAGCATGTTGTATATTGGATACAATCGTGCAAATCTTTCCGTCTGAGGGCCTGGCGCAGGGGAACAATGCCGGGCTCGACCACAGGGAGACTACCCATGAAGACAGCTGCACTTCTCGCCACCACCGCCATTGCCCTGGCTTTCGCCGCGCCGGCCTATGCGGATATGACCATCGGCATTCTGGTGCCCACGACGGGTTCGGAAGCCACCTATGGCCAGGACATGGCCAATGCCGTGAACCTGGCGATCACCGAAATCAATGCCGCGGGCGGCATTATGGGCGAACAGCTGACCTCGGTGATCGGCGATGACGGTTGCGACCCGCAGGCAGCCGTGAATGCGGCCAGCAAGCTGGCCTCCTCGGACGTTGTGGGCATCGTGGGCGGCTATTGCTCGGGCGCCACCGTGCCGACGCTCAAGATCTTCGGCGATGCCGGCATTCCCTTCGTGATTGCCGCCGCCAACTCGACCCAGTTGATCCCGGCCAATCCGGGCAATGCCTTCATGATCAACTCCACCGGCAATGACCAGGTGACCAAGGCTGTAGAATATTTCACCGCCCAGGGCGTCAAGTCGCTGGCCATCGTCAACCAGGGCGACGCCTATTCGCAGGACCTTGCCGACCTGACCAAGACGGCTTGGGAAGGCGCGGGCAATACCGTGCCGGCCTTCGAAGTCGCCAACAAGGGTGAGCAGGACTACTCGGCTATCGTCACGGCCATCCGTTCGGCCAATCCCGATGCCGTGTTCTGGACCGCCTATTATGCCGATGGTGGCCTGCTGATCCGCCAGCTGCGCCAGGCTGGCTACCAGGGCAAGATCGCCGTGGGTGACGGCTCCAACTCGCCGGAGCTGTTCGCCATTGCCGGTTCCGCCGCCGAGGGCGTGGTGGGCTTTTCCAACCCGACCGCCGAATTCCTGCCTGAAGCGCAGGATTTCATCGCCGACTATACCGCTGCCTATGGCACGGCCCCCGGCCCCTATGCGCCACTGGCCTATGACGGCATGAACCTTTTGGCTGCAGCCATTACGGCAGCGGGCGGCAGCGATGCCGCCGCGGTCACCGAAGCGCTCAAGGCCAGCGACTATACCGGCATTGCCGGGCAGATCACCTTCACCCGGGAAAACACCCTGGCGCGCTCCAACTTCGTGGTGTTGCAGGGCGCCGGCGGCAAGTGGGCGCTGGCTGACTAGACAGGCTGGACTCTGGCCCCGCCGTCCATAAGGGCGGCGGGGCCAACCACATGGTGGCTGGTGGGGAGCTTGTGAATGACGATCTTTGATATCTTTGCGCAGCAGCTGGTAAACGGGCTGGTGCTCGGTTCGTTCTATGCGCTGGTGGCGCTGGGCTACACCATGATCTTCGGTGTGGTGAAGCTGCTCAATTTCGCGCATGGCGACATCTATATGGTGGGCGGCTTTATCGGCTTTCTGGTGCTGTCGGTGGTGGCGCCGATCGTCGGGCCGGGCTGGAGCGGCGTGGCCGTCTCCATGGTGGTGGCGATGATCGCGGTGGGCTTTCTCGGCGTCGTCATCCAGCGCATTGCCTATCAGCCGATGCTCAACGCGCCGCGGCTGTCGATCCTGATCACGGCGCTGGCGGTGTCGCTGGTGCTGCAGAACGGCGTGCTGACGCTGACGCATGGGCAATACCAGCCGATGGGCGCCGATCTCGGCTTTGGCGGGGTCAATCTGGGCCTGCTGTTCATCAGCAACAACCAGATGATCCTGGTCGGCACTGCCGCCGCGCTGATGATCGGGCTCGAGCTCTTCGTCTCGCGTACCCAGTATGGACGGGCGATGCGGGCGATCTCCATCGACAAGGACATGTGCCGGCTGATGGGGATCAATGTGACGGCGGTCATCGCCGTGACCTTCTTCATCGGCTCGGCGCTGGCGGCAGCGGCCGGCACCATGGCCGGCGCCTATTATGGCTCGGTCTGGTATTTCATGGGCTTTCTGATCGGCATCAAGGCGTTCACCGCCGCGGTGATCGGCGGCATCGGCTCGATACCCGGCGCCATGCTGGGCGGGCTGATCCTAGGGCTGCTGGAATCCTTTGGCACGCAGATCCCCGGCATTGGCAGCGAGTGGAAGGACGTGTTCTCGTTCTCGGTGCTGATCCTGGTGCTGGTGCTCAAGCCGACGGGCCTGTTGGGCAAGTCCGAGCAGGAGCGCATGTAGCCATGGCCCAGACCCGCTCGAACCTGTTCAACAATCTGATCGCCCAATTCGATACGCCGTGGAAACGCTATGCGGCTTTCGCGGTGATCCTGGCGCTGCTGCTGGTGGCGCCGATTTCGCTCGGCCCCTATGCCACGGTGATCCTGACCAATGCGCTGCTCTATGTGGTGCTGGCGCTGGGGCTCAACGTCGTGGTCGGCTATGCCGGCCTGCTCGACCTGGGCTATGCGGCCTTTTTTGCCGTGGGCGCCTATACGGTGGGCATCCTTACCCACACCTTCGGCTTCAATTTCTGGCTGACGCTGCCGGTGGCTGTGGGCGCGGCCGTGGTGGCCGGCGTGGTGATCGGCACGCCAACCCTGCGCCTGCGTTCGGATTACCTGGCCATCGTGACGCTGGGCTTTGGCGAGATCGTGCGCTTTACCGCGCGCAATCTGGACATTACCGGTGGAGCCAGCGGCATTTCAGGCATCCAGCAGCCCTGGCTGTTCGGCTGGCACATCAATACGCCGTTCGAATTCTACTACGTATTCGTGGTGCTCGCCGTCATTGCGGTGATTGTCAGCGTGCGGCTGCAGCATTCGCGGCTGGGCCGGGCCTGGCTCTATGTGCGGCACGATGAGGACGCGGCCGAGGCGATGGGCATCGACACGGTGCGCGTCAAGCTGGCCGCCTATGTGATCGGCGCCATTTTCGGCTCGATTGGCGGCGCCTTCTTTGCCGTCAATCTGGGCGCGATATCGCCGGAGAGCTTTTCCTTCCAGCAATCGGTGCTGATCCTGATGGCGGTGATCCTGGGCGGAATGGGCAAGATCCCCGGCGTCATCCTGGGGGCCTTCATCGTGGTGCTGGCGCCCGAACTGCTGCGCGACATGGGCGAATTCCGCCTGCTGCTGTTTGCGGTCGGGCTGCTGCTGGTGATGCTGTTCCGCCCCAGCGGCATCTGGCCGGCAAGGGGGAAATGAGCATGAGCAATCCCCTTCTCGCACTGCACGGCGTCAATCTGAGCTTTGCCGGCAATACGGTACTGGACAATGTCGACTTCAGCGTCGGGCGCGGCGTCATTGCCAGCCTGATCGGCCCCAATGGCGCCGGCAAGACCTCGTTGTTCAACTGCATTACCGGCTTTTACAAACCGCAGTCCGGCTCGATCAAGGTTGATGACCAGGAACTGCTTGGCCTCAAGCCCCATCGGGTAACCCAGGCCGGCATTGCCCGCACCTTCCAGAATGTGCGGCTGTTCCAGCAGATGACGGTACTGGAAAATGTCATGAGCGGCAGCCATTGCCGATCCAAGGCCGGGGCGATTGCCGCCATTCTGGGCCTGCCCAGCCAAAGGCGCGAGGAGGCTGACATCCGCGCCCATGCCATCGAGTGCCTGGCTTTTGTCGGCATTGCCGATGAAATGGACCGCGACGCGACCAACCTCGCCTATGGGCATCAGCGGCGCGTGGAGATCGCAAGGGCGCTGGCAACGCGGCCCAAGCTGCTGCTGCTGGACGAGCCGGCAGCCGGGCTCAATGCCGGCGAGAAGGCGGACCTGCTTACACTGATCGGGCGCATCCGCGACGAGCTCGGCATTTCGGTGCTGCTGATCGAGCATGACACGGGCATGGTGATGAAGATTTCCGAACGCATCACCGTGCTCGACCATGGGGTGGTGATCGCCGAGGGGGCGCCCAAGGAAGTGCAGGCCAATCCCAAGGTGATCGAGGCCTATCTGGGCCAGGAAGACGGGGAGGACCTGCTATGAGTACCGCTCCGCAAACCATCCTCGAGCTGGAAAACGTCACTGCCGGCTATGGCAAGATCGTGGCGCTGAACGGCATCAGCATCAAGGTGCAGACCGGCTCCATGGTGACCCTTTTGGGCGCCAATGGCGCGGGCAAGACAACGACGCTGAAAACCATTTCCGGGCTGGTGCGTGCCTCGGGCGGCCGCGTGCTGTTCGAGGGCGACGACATTACCCAAGTGCCGGCGCATGAGATCGCCCGGCGCGGCCTCGTGCATGTGCCCGAGGGCCGCCACGTGCTGCGTGGCCTCAGCGTGCGCGAGAATCTCGAGCTGGGCGCCTTTACCGTCAAGGATCCGGCCCTGCGCCACAAGCGCATGAAAGAGGTGTTCGGACTGTTTCCGGTGCTCGAAAAGCGCCAGCATGGCGACGGCTCGCTGCTGTCGGGCGGCGAGCAGCAGATGCTGGCCATTGGCCGGGCGCTGATGCATGGGCCGCGGCTCTTGTTGCTGGACGAGCCCTCGATGGGGCTGGCGCCCAAGCTGGTGATCGAGACGATGCAAATCGTCAAACGGCTGAGCGAGGCGGGCACGACGATCCTGCTGGTCGAACAGAATGCGCGGCTGGCGCTCAAGCTGGCCCATTACGGCTATGTGCTCGAAAGCGGGCATATCCGCATGCAGGGCGAGGCGGCTGTGCTGCGCGCAGATACCTCCATCGTCCAGGCCTATCTGGGCGACTGAATTTTCTTCAAACCGAGACTGAGAGACTGACATGACTGTAAATTGGCAAGGCGTTATCCCGGCTTTGATGACCGAAATGAAGCAGGGCGGCGCGCTGGACATGCCAGCGACGGCCCGCCATGTGGAATCGAGCCTGAAGGCCGGCTGCGAAGGCTTCATAATGCTGGGCACGCTGGGCGAGAACTCCTCGTTGAGCCTGGATGAAAAAGAGCTGGTGGTCCGCACCGCCGTGGAAGCGGCCAATGGCCGCGCGCCGGTGATTGCCGGCGTTGCCGAATACACCACCGAGCTGGCCATTACCGCCGCCAAGCGGATGAAGGCAGCGGGCGCCGACGGGCTGATGGCGCTGCCGACCATGGTCTATCAGCAGGATGCGCGCGAGGGCGTCGAACACTTCAAGACGCTGGCCCAGGCCGTCGACCTGCCCATCATGATCTACAACAATCATGTCGCCTATAAGCTCGACCTGATGCCCGAGGATTTTGCGGCGCTCAGCGACCAGAAGAACATCGTGGCCGTCAAGGAATCCAGCCATGACAGCCGCCGTATCACCGACATGATCAATGTTCTGGGCGACCGTTACGACCTGTTCTGCGGCGTCGACGACCTGATGCTGGAAAACGTGCTGTTCGGCGCAGTGGGCTGGGTATCGGGCATGACCAACAGCTTCCCCAAGGAAGCGGTGACCATGTTCAAGCTGGCCAAGGCCGGCCGCGTCGAAGAAGCGCTGGCGATCTATCGCTGGTTCATGCCGGTGCTGCATCTCGATACCAAGGTCAAGCTGGTGCAGTATATCAAGCTGGCCAACCAGATGGCCGGCGAAGGCGCCGAATGGGTCCGCGCACCGCGCCTGACGCTGATCGGCGAGGAACGGGCGATGATCGAAAAGATCGTGCAGACCGCCATCGATACGCGCCCGCAGCTGCCCGTACTGTAACCGATCGGCAGACCACAGATGGGCACGGCCGCAACGGCTGATATCGTCATTGTCGGGGCCGGCATCATCGGGCTGTCGGCAGCGTTCCGCCTGCAACAGGCGGGGCGCCAGGTGACCCTGATCGACCGCGCCGGCATGGCGCATGGCGCCAGCTTCGGCAATGCCGCGGCCTTTGCCTTTACCGACGTGCTGCCGATGGCGGCCAAGGGGATGCTTGGCAAGGTGCCCGGCTGGCTGATGGACCCGCTGGGGCCGCTGAGCATTCCGCCGGCCTATCTGCCGCAGATTACCCCCTGGCTGGTGCGCTTCTGGCGCGCCGGCTGGCGGGACAGGCGCGACGCCAGCATCGCCGCGCAGGTGGCGCTGATGGACCTGGCGCGCAGCGAGATGGCCGACCTCACCAAGGCGGCCGGCACCGCGCATATGGTGCGCTCGGACGGCTCGCTCGAGCTTTACGAGAGCGAGGCAGAATTTGCTGCCGGCCTGCCCGGCTGGGCGGTACGGCAGGAGCACGATATCGGCTTTGAGCATGTGCGCGGGGCCAGGCTCGAAGAGCTGCAGCCGGGCCTGTCACCGCGCTTTGTCGCCGGGACCTTCGTGCCGCAATGGCAGACGGTGAGCGAACCCTATGAATTTGCCTGTGCGCTGGGCGAAGCCCTGCTGGCGCAGGGGGCCAGCCTGCTGACCGAGGCGGTGCGCAGCGTGGTGCCCAGCAGCGACGGCATTACCGTGACGCTGGACAATGGCACAGAGATCACCGCCAAGCAGGTGGTAATCGCCTGCGGCGCCTGGTCGAAACCGCTGGCGGCGGCGCTGGGCGACACGGTGCCGCTCGACACCGAACGGGGCTATAATACCACCCTGCCCGCCGGTGCCTTCGCGCTACAGCGCCAGCTGATCTTTGGCGGGCACGGCTTTGTCGTGACGCCGCTGGCCAATGGCATTCGCGTCGGCGGCGCGGTGGAACTGGGCGGGCTCGACCTGCCGCCCAATTACGCCCGGGCCGATGCCATGCTGAAAAAGGCGGCCAGTTTCATGCCGGGGCTGAAGACCGAGGGCGGCAAGCAGTGGATGGGCTTCCGTCCGTCCCTGCCGGACAGCCTGCCGGTGATCGGACCATCCTCGGCATCGCCCGATATCATCTATGCCTTCGGACACGGCCATCTGGGGCTGACGCAATCGGCGGCGACGGGGCGGCTGGTGGCCGACCTCATCGCCCGCACCAAGCCTTCAATCGACATCACGCCCTTTGCGGCGACACGTTTCTAATCCGGACATCAGACCATGGCACGACACAGCTTCTTTTGCATAGACGGACATACCTGCGGCAACCCGGTGCGGCTGGTGGCCGGCGGCGGGCCGCTGCTCAAGGGCGGCTCCATGCTGGAGCGGCGCGCCGATTTCCTCGCCAACCATGACTGGATCCGCACCGCGCTGATGTTCGAGCCGCGCGGCCATGATGTGATGTCGGGCTCGATCCTTTATCCCCCCAATGACCCGGCCAATGACATGGCGATCCTCTTCATCGAGACCTCGGGGTGCCTGGCCATGTGCGGCCACGGCACGATCGGCACGGTGACCATGGCGATCGAGCAGGGGCTGATCACGCCGAAGGTCGAGGGCGTGGTGCGGCTCGAAGTCCCGGCCGGGCTGGTGATCGCCGAATATACCAAGGTTGGCGACTATGTGGAGGAGGTGAAAATAAACAATGTACCCTCCTTCCTCTACAAGACCGGTCTCGAAGTCGAGTGCCCGGACCTCGGGCTGCTCACGGTCGACGTGGCATATGGCGGCAATTTCTATGCGATCGTCGATCCGCAGCAGAATTTTGGTGACATGGACCAGTTCTCGGCGGCCGACTTCATCCGCTGGAGCCCGGTACTGCGGCAGCGATTGAACACGGCGCACAGCTTCGTGCATCCTGAAAAGCCTGGGATCAACGGGCTCAGCCACATCATGTGGACCGGCGCGCCCAAGACGGCAGGTGGCACGGCGCGCAATGCGGTGTTTTATGGCGACAAGGCCATCGACCGCTCGCCCTGCGGCACCGGCACCTCGGCGCGCATGGCGCAGTGGCATGGCAAGGGCAAGCTCAAGCAGGGCGACGCCTTCATCCACGAGAGCATTATCGGCTCGATCTTCAAGGGGCGCGTCGAGGAGACGCTGAGCGTGGGCGGCCTACCGGCCATCGTGCCCTCGATCGCCGGCTGGGCGCGGATGACCGGACTCAACACGATTTTTGTCGATGACCGCGACCCGTTCAAGCACGGCTTCCTCGTCAGCTAACCCAAGGACACTGCGCCATGAAGATTACCGCCATCACCGCCTGGCAGGTCGACCTGCCGCTCAAGGAGGGCCGCTATAGCTGGTCCAACGGCAATTTCGTCGAGGTGTTCGACACCACGGTGGTGGCGGTGGAGACCGATGCCGGGATTACCGGCTATGCCGAATGCTGCCCGCTGGGCTCGGCCTACCTGCCGGCCTATGCGCTGGGCGTGCGCAGCGGGCTGCAGGAGATCGGCCCCAAGCTGCTGGGCATGGACCCCACCAATCTGGGTGAGATCAACCGGCATATGGACGCCGTGCTGCGCGGGCACAATTACGTCAAGGCGCCGATCGACATTGCTTGCTGGGACATATTGGGCAAGCTGACGGGGCTGCCGGTCTATGCGCTGCTGGGCGGGGCGGCGCAGGACAAGGTGGCGCTCTACCGCGCCATTTCCCAGCAATCGCCCGAGGAAATGGCGGCCAAGATCGCCGGCTATCGCGCCGAGGGCTATACCAAGTTCCAGCTCAAGGTGGGCGGCAATGCCGACGAGGATATTGCGCGTATCCGGGCCTGCCGGGCGATCCTCAATCCCAGCGATATCCTGGTGGCCGATGCCAATACGGGTTGGACCCGCGCCGAGGCGGCGCGCGTGGTGGCGGCGGTGGCCGATGTCGACGTCTATATCGAGCAGCCCTGCATGACCTATGAGGAATGCCTGTCGATCCGCCGCCGTACCGGCAGGCCGTTCATCCTCGACGAGGTGATCGACAATGTCGGTTCGCTGGTCAAGGGCCTGGCCGAAGACGCCATGGACGTGATCAACCTCAAGATTTCCAAGGTCGGCGGGCTGACCAAGGCCAGACTGATGCGCGATCTGGCCGTGGCCAGCGGCATTCCGATGACCATCGAGGATACCTGGGGCGGCGACATCACCACCGCGGCCATCGCCCACCTGGCGCGCTCGACGCCGGAAGAGTTCTGCTTTTCGGCTACCGACTTCAACAGCTATGGCACGGTGTCGATTGCCGAGGGCGCGCCCGAACGGGTCATGGGCTTCATGACGGCCTCGGATGCGCCCGGGCTGGGCGTGACGCCGCGGCAGGACGTGCTGGGGACGCCGGCGCTGCATATTGCCTGACTGATTTTTCCAAGGACCTGACATGCGCTCCACCCGCTCGATCAACATCGTTTCCTGCCATGCCGAGGGCGAGGTGGGCGATGTCATCGTGGGCGGGGTGGCGCCACCGCCGGGCGAGACGATCTGGGAGCAGTCGCGCTGGATCGCCCGAGACCAGAGCCTGCGCAATTTCGTGCTGAACGAGCCGCGCGGCGGGGTGTTCCGCCACATCAACCTGCTGGTCCCGCCCAAGGACAAAAGGGCGGTGATGGGCTGGATCATCATGGAGCCGGAGGATACGCCGCCGATGTCGGGATCGAACTCGATCTGCGTGGCGACGGTGCTGCTCGATACCGGCATCGTGAAGATGACCGAGCCGGAAACCCGCATGGTGCTGGAGGCGCCGGGCGGGCTGGTCGAGATCGTGGCGCAGTGCCGCGACGGCAAGGCGCAGTCGATCACGGTGCGTAACGTACCCAGCTTTGTCGACAGGCTCGACGCCACCATCGAGGTCGAGGGGATCGGCACGCTGACCGTCGACACCGCCTATGGCGGGGACAGTTTCGTGATTGCCGATGCGCGGGCGCTGGGCTTTGCCATCGTGGCAGACGAGGCGCGCGAGCTGGCCGAGACGGGCATCCGCATCACTAGGGCGGCCAATGAGCAGCTCGGCTTTACCCACCCGACCAATGCGGACTGGGCGCATATTTCGTTCTGCCAGCTGGCCGGGCCGCTGGAGACGGTGGACGGCATGCTGAGCGGGGCCAATGCGGTGGCGATCCAGCCAGGCAAGATCGACCGTTCGCCCACCGGCACGGGCTGTTCGGCGCGGATGGCGGTGCTGCAGGCGCGCGGGCTGATGGGGGTGGGCGACCAATATCTGGCCCGCTCGATCATTGGCTCGACCTTTCACTGCCGGCTCGAGGCGCTGACCGACCTGGCCGGCAAGCCAGCGATCATTCCAACCATTACCGGCCGCGCCTGGATTACCGGGACGCGGCAGGAAATGCTCGATCCGGCCGATCCCTGGCCGGCCGGCTATCGCCTGTCGGACACTTGGCCCAGGATCAGCTGATCAGGCGCGATCGGCTGCGGTAAGAGCGACGGCGGCGGCGAGATCCTCGAGCGCCGTACCGACAGACTTGAAGGCAGTGATGGCGGTGTCGCTTTGACGCCCCGGATGGGTGCCGCGGCACAGCATGGCCAGGTCTGCCAGCAGACCCTCGCGGTTCAGCGTGCCGGCGGCGAGGGGGATGGTGATGTCACCGGTCTCCTTGCTGGCGCCCTCGAAGGTATCGACAAAGATACCCCCTGCCCGTGCCAGCACCGCATCATCGGCCTCGCGCATGTCGGTGCGGAAGCTGCCGACGAGATCGACATGGGTGCCGGGGCGCAGCAGCGCGCCGAGCACGATCGGGCTTTTGCTCAGTGTCGCCGTGCTGACGATGTCGGCGTCGCTGACGGCGCTGGCGAAATCGGTGGTGGTGACGATCTGTGGCGCTACGGGGCCGAGTTCATCGGCCAGGGCCTGGGCTTTTTCTAGACTGCGGCTGCACAGGGTCAGCTTGTCGATGGCGAAGATGGCGCAATAGGCCTGGGCGAGGTTTTTCGATACGCGGCCCGTGCCGAGCACGACCAGGTTGCGGCTATTGGGGCGGGCGAGAAAGGTCGCGGCCAGCACCGATGCGGCGGCGGTACGACGGGCGGTCAGTTCGCCGCCATCGATCTGGGCGCGGATGGCGCCGGTCTGGCCGTCGAACAGGGTATAGACGCTGGCCACGGCGGGCAAGTCGCGCTGGTCGTTTTCCGGAAACACCGTCACCAGCTTGACGCCGATGTGCTTTCCCGGCTGCCAGGCTGGCATGAGCAGCAGATTGCCGTTGATGGCGTCGCCGCCGACATGCAGGTGCTGGCGCAAAGGTGCCTCGACACCTTCGGCAAAGGCGGTCTTTAGGGCGGCAAGCAGGACGGGCCAATCAAGGCCCTGGCGAACGTCTTGTGCGGAATAGGTTTTCATGGCCGGCACTATAGGGTCGGCGCGCATCATTGCAACGCGCGCCGACCGGAAATGCCAGGTGATCTGCTAGGTGCGCAGCACCCGATAGATGGCCGGGATCACCAGCACGGTGAGCAGGGTTGACGAGGCCAGGCCGAACAGCAGGGAGATCGCCAGGCCCTGGAAGATCGGATCGGTCAGGATGACAGCGGCGCCGATCATCGCGGCCAGCGCGGTGAGCAGGATGGGCTTGAAGCGGATGGCACCCGCTTCGATCAGCACCTCGGTCAGCGGTCGGTCCGGGCTGGCGGTATTGCGGACAAAATCGACCAGCAGGATGGAATTGCGGACGATGATGCCGGCCAGGGCGATGAAGCCGATCATCGAGGTGGCGGTGAAGGGCGCCTTGAACAGCCAGTGGCCGACCAGGATGCCGATGAAGGTCAGCGGGATCGGGGTCAGGATGACCAGCGGCACCTTGAACGAGCCGAACTGGGCGACGACCAGGATATAGATGCCGATGATGGCAACGCCGAAGGCCGCTCCCATGTCGCGGAAGGTGACCCAGGTCACTTCCCACTCGCCATCCCAGAGGAGGGTCGTCTTGGTCTCGTCGGTCGGCTGGCCGTTGAGCGCGATCTCGGGCTTGGTCAGACCTGTCCAGTCCTGGGCATCGAGGGCGGCCTGCACCGCCAGCATGCCATAGAGCGGGGCCTCATAGTCCCCGGCCAGCTCTGCCGTCACCATTTCGGCAGCGCGGCCATTGTGGCGGAAGACCGGGAAAGACGCGGTCTCGGCGTGAGTCTGGATGACATCGCCCAGCTCGACGACGCCGCGATCGCCCGGCAGGACATTGGCCGGCAGCGGCGTCGACAGGAAACGCTCGTCGAGCACCTTGTCGCTCTTGGCCCGTTCGAGCACGATGGGGATCGGGCTGCGCCCGTCGCCGCGATGGGAATAGCCCACCGTGCTGCCGCCATTGAGAATGGCCAGCGTATCGAGCACGTCGCCCTCCTCGACATGGAAGAATTCCAGATCATCGGTCGAGATGGTGGCGCGGATGCGCCGCGTAGGGGTGCCGAAGGAATTGTCGACATCGACCACGAAGGGTACCGAGCGGAAGGCGGCTTCCACCCTGGCGGCCGTGTCGCGGCGGGTCTGGGCGTCCGGGCCATAGATCTCGGCCAGCAGCGTCGCCATGACCGGCGGTCCCGGCGGGGGCTCCACCACCTTGATGGAAGTGCCCTGCGGCATGGGCAGCGCGGCAAGCTGGGTGCGCAGGTCGAGCGCGATCTGGTGGCTGGAGCGTTGCCGATCTGTCTTGGGCGTGAGGTTAAGCTGCACATCGCCCAGTTGCGGCTCGGCGCGCAGATAGGCGTGACGCACCAGGCCATTGAAGTTGAACGGCGCGGCGGTGCCGGCATGCGTCTGGGTCGAGAGCACTTCAGGCATGGTCAGGGCCACGGCGGCAATGGCCTGGGCCATGGCATCGGTGGCCTCCACCGACGAGCCCTCGGGCAGGTCGATCATCACGGCCAGTTCGGACTTGTTGTCGAAGGGCAGCAGCTTGACGGTGACGTCGCGGGTGTAGAACAGCGCCAGCGAGCCCAGGGTCATTATACCGACGACGATCAGGAAGGACCAACTGGCCGCCTTTGACGACAGGATGGGCCGCGCCACGGCCGTATAGGCCCGGCCCAGAATGCCGCCCGGCCCGTGATGGCTGGTATGGGCATGGACGGGCGCCTTGCCGGCGACCTTGAGCATCAGCCAGGGGGTGACGATGACGGCGACGAAGAAGGAAAAGATCATGGCGGCCGAGGCATTGGCCGGGATCGGGCTCATATAGGGGCCCATCATGCCCGAGACGAACAGCATGGGCAGCAGGGCCACCACCACGGTCAGCGTGGCCACGATGGTGGGATTACCCACTTCGGCCACTGCCTCGATGGCGGCCTGCTGGCGATCACGGCCATCGCCCATGCCCCAATGGCGGGCGATGTTCTCGATCACCACGATGGCATCATCGACCAGGATACCGATGGAAAAGATCAGGGCAAAGAGCGAGACGCGGTTGAGCGTATAGCCCATGACCTTGGCAGCAAACAGGGTGAGCAGGATGGTCACCGGGATGACCACCGCCACGACCAGGGCCTCGCGGCGGCCGATGGCTACCCAGACCAGGACAATGATGGAGAGCGTGGCCAGGCCGAGATGGAACAGCAGCTCATTGGCTTTTTCATTGGCGGTTTCGCCGTAGTCGCGCGTCACTTCCACGACAATGTCGTGGGGAATCAGCGTGTGCTCGGCGGCTTCGACGCGATGCAGGATGGCCTCGGCCACGGTGACGGCATTGGCCCCAGCGCGCTTGGCCACCGCCAGGGTGACCGAGGGCACCCGCAATATTGTGCCATCGGCCGCGCGGGTAACCGTGGAGACGTAGAGGTCGGAGGTATCGGTGACAAAGGCGACATCGGCGACGTCGCCGACATAGACGGGGCGACCATCGCGGCTGGTCAGCAGCAGATTGCCGATCTGGGAGGGGGTCTGCAGGGTCTGGCCGGCAATGAGCTCGATCTGGTCACCGCCATCGCGCACCAGACCAGTGGAGAGCGAGCGATTGGCGCCGGTGACCTTGCCGGACAATTGCTGCAAGGTGATGCCATAAAGCGCCAGTTTTTCGGGATCGGGCGCGATGCGGATGGCCTCGCCGGTTTCCCCGACCAGATAGCTGAGGCCGACATTTTCCACCTTGGCGATTTCGGTGCGCAATTCGCGGGCGATGCGCGTCAGATCATTGGGTGAGATGCGGGTGGCGGCCTCCGGCTTGGGCGAGAGGGTCAGCGCGACGATGGCGACATCGTCGATGCCCCGACCGACGATCATGGGTTCGGGAATGCCGACCGGGATGATGCTGGCATTGGCGCGCACCTTGTCGTGCACGCGCAGCACGGCGGCGTCGGAGGAGGTGCCGACGACAAAGCGTGCGGTCACCATCACGCCCTCGTCACGGGTCTGGGAATAGACGTGTTCGACCCCGTCGATACCCTTGACGATGGTCTCGAGCGGTTCGGTGACCAGCTTGACGGCGTCATCAGCCTTGAGGCCGGGCACCTGGACGAGGATGTCCACCATAGGCACGGAAATCTGTGGCTCCTCTTCGCGCGGCAGCGTCATCAGGGCGACGAGGCCAACCGCGAGGGCCGCAAGCAGGAACAGGGGCGTCAGCGCCGAGCGGATAAAGGTCTTGGTCAGGCTGCCGGCAATACCCAGTTTCATGGCGTGATGACCTCGTCGCCGGCGGCAAGCCCGGTCAGGATTTCGATATTGTCGCCGTTGCGCTCGCCGATAACCACGGCGCGTTCGCTGGTGCCGTCAGCAGTCTGGACCGTGACGAAGTCGAGGCCGGCCCGGCTGACCAGGGCGACCATGGGCACCATCAGCGCCTCGCGCTTGCCAACCGGCACCCGCACCAGCAGGCGGGCATTGACGAAGGCAGTCGGCAGATTGTCGACCTCCACATCGGCCACGACGCGGCCGTTTTCGATCTGCGGATAGAGCTTGACCAGCTGCCCGGTGGCGCTGGTGTCGCCCGTTTCGACGCGCAAGGTCGCGCCCTGTTCGAGCAGGGCGGCATAGCGCTCGGGGAGCGCCAGACGCAGGAAGAAGCCGCCGCCGCCAATGGTGGCAATCGGCTCGCCCGGCATGATCACGGCACCGGCTGTCACCGGCACGGTAAGCACCTTGCCATCGGCCGGCGCCAGCACCGCGCCTTCAGACGCCTGCTGCAGCACGACCTGGCGCTGGGCCTGGGTCGCGGCGAGCTGGTTGCGCACCACATCGGCCTGGGTGCGCAGGAGATCGAGCTGCTGGGCGGTGGCGACACCGCGCTCGAGCAAGGTCTGGCTGCGCGCCAGTTCAGACTGGGCATTGTCGAACTGGGCGGTCAGGGCGCGCAGCTGGGCGTCGAGCGCGGTAACCTGAAAGCCAATCTTGTCGTCGCGCAGCGTGCCGATGACTTGCCCGGCCGTGACCATGTCGCCCTCGGTAACGTCCAGCGCGATCAGGGTGCCGCCGATACGGGCTCGCGCCGGCATGGTGGTGCGGGCCTCGACCTGGCCATAGACGGCCTTCCAGACCGGCAGGGACTGGGGGGCCAGGATCAATGATCCAGCCAAAGCCGGGCTGGCAAGGGTCAACAGCAGGCCGGTGACGGCGAGGAGCGTGGTGGTGGTGCGGGCCATCTCAGCGTCCCCCTTCCGGCTTGAGGCCGATGGCGCGGAACAGGCGGGCCGCCGGGCAAAAGCCGGTAAAGGCCGACTGCAGCAGGTTGGCGCCGACAAAGACGGTAAGCCAGACGAAATGCGGCGAGACGAGTGCCGTCAGCAGGACTGACAGCAGAACCATCGCTCCGGCAAAGGCGGTAACGGCACGGGAAATCGACATCACAACTCCGAACATTAGTATATTCGAATGTGTCTATGCATTGGAATCGTGACGAGCGCAAGCCTTGGCGGATGCGGGGGTGACGGTCGGGGCTGGATGGGGGTGGTGGCCGGCAGCTGCGGGCCTGGACTGCGGCGCTGCGGCCGGCGAGTATCCCGCCAAGAGGTCCGCTCAATGGGGCATAGTATGCCGGCCCGGGACTCGCCCAGGCCGGCTTGCTGTGGGTGCCGCTATCGGTTGCGGCGGCGGAGCTGGTCGAAGAAGACGATGACGATGATCAGCACGCCGGTGATGATGCGCTGCCAGAAGGAGTTGACGTTGAGCAGGTTGGCGCCATTGGCGATGGTGGCCAGGATAAAGGCGCCGATCAGGGGCCCGTGCACCGAGCCGACCGCGCCGAACAGGGACGTGCCGCCGATCACCGTCGAGGCAATGGCCTGCAATTCCCAACCGTCGCCCTGGGTGGCATTGCCGACGCCCAGGCGTGCCGCCAGCATGATGCCGACAAAGGCGGCAAACATCGAGGAGAGGCCATAGGCGATGAAGATCATCTTGGGCACCGAGACGCCGGACAGGCGGGCGGCCTCGGCATTGGAGCCCACGGCGTAGAGGTAGCGGCCCCATTTGGAGAGATGGAGGAAGATAAAGGACGGGATGGCGACGATCACCACCATCCAGAACAGGTTGGGCACGCCGATAAAGCTCTCGCGCGAGAACTGGGTGAACGCCTCGTTGGTGATGTTGATGGTCGAGCCATTGGTCATCAGCAGGCCAATGCCACGCAAGGAGGTGAGCGTCGCCAGGGTCATGATGAAGGGCGGCAGGCCCATCTTGACGATGCCGAAGGCATGAAAGCAGCCGATCAGCAGGCCGACCACCAAAGTGATGATGATGGCCAGGGGAATGGGCATGCCGGACTGGATGAGGCCGGCGACCACGACGGTGGAAAAGCCCACCACCGCACCCACCGACAGATCGATGCCGCCGGTAATGATGACGAAGGTCTGGCCGATGGCGAGGATCGCGATCATCGAGCCCTGGCGCAGCAGGTTCGAAATATTGTTGCCGGTGGCAAAGCTGGGCGTGGCAATCGAGAGGGCGACGCAGAGCAGGACCAAGAGGCCCAGCAGGGTCAGCGCGAAGAGGAAACTGTAATTGCGCTTGGTCGGCTCGGTCGGGGTTACTTCGGTGGTCACTGTCGTCTTCTCCAGTCTGGGGCGTCAGACGCCGATGGCCTCGGCCAGAACTTCTTCATGGGTGCGTTGGCGATAGGCCTGGCTGCCGACCAGGCGGCCATCGCGGAACACGTGCAGCGTATCGGCCAGCTCATAGACCTCGGGAAGATAGGATGAGATCAGGATGATGCCGGCGCCATTCTTGAGCAGGCGGGCGAACAGGCGATAGATCTCGGCCTTGGTGCCGACATCGACGCCGACGGTGGGCTCGTCGAAGATGAACAGGTCGGCGCCGTGGTTGAGCCACTTGCCGATGACGATCTTTTGCTGGTTACCGCCCGACATGGAGGAGGCCAGCGTATGGCGCGACGGTGTCTTGATGCCCAGATCCTTGATCTGCTGGTTGGCTCGCTTCTTCTCCTCGGCGACATTGACGACAATACCGGAATTGATCCGGTCATAGACCGGCAGGTTGATATTGAGCCCGATGGGCAGGTTGAGGTTGAGGCCCTGGTCGCGGCGGCTTTCGGGGGCCAGGGCAATGCCCAGGTCGATGGCGGTGCGCTCGTTGCGCATGTCGACCACCTCGCCCTGCCAGACGATATCGCCGGCGGTCTTGGGATTGCGGCCGAAGACGCTGAGGGCGAATTCGCTGCGGCCGGCGCCGATCAGGCCATAGAGGCCGACGATCTCGCCGGCGCGCACGCTGAGCGAAATGTCGTTGAAGCCCTTGCCGGACAGGGAACGGGTTTCGAGCAGCTGCTTGCCGAAGGGAATGGTTTCCTTGTGGTAGATCTGGTCGAGCGTGCGGTTGATCATCAGCGCGACCAGCTCGGTATCGTTGGTCTCGGCAATGTCGCGGGTGCCCACCATGGTGCCGTCGCGCAGCACCGAGACGCGGTCGGCCAGCTCGAAAACCTCTTCCATGCGGTGGCTGATATAGACGATGGTGACGCCTTCATCCTTGAGACGGCGGATCAGGGCGAAGAGCTGGGCGGCCTCTGAGCGGGTAAGATAGGCCGTGGGCTCGTCGAAGATGATGAACTTGGTGCCGCGCAGCGAGGCGCGGGCAGTGGCGACCAGCTGCTGCTGGCCGATGGTGAGCGAGCCCAGGATCGCGTCAGCGGGCAGGTTGAAGCCGATATCGTCGAGGATCTTCTGGGCGGCGCGGGTCATCTCCCGCTTCTGCAGGATGCCGAAGCGGACGGTTTCGTCACCGAGGAAGATATTGGCGGCAACCGAAAGATGCCGGCACAGCACCACTTCCTGGTGCACAGCATTGATGCCGTGGGCGATGGCCTCGTTGGGGGTCGACAGCTCGACTTCCTGGCCGTTCCACAGGATCTTGCCGCCGGTGCGGCGGATGACGCCGGTCAGCAGCTTGATCAGGGTCGACTTGCCGGCGCCGTTCTCGCCGACAATGGCGTGGATTTCACCGCGCCGGAAGGCGAGTGTTGCGGGCTTGAGCGCCTGGATGAAGCCGTACCGCTTTTCGAGCGCATGCAGCTCCAGGATCAGGTCGGCGTCAGCATGGGGCAGCGCACCGGGACCGACCCCAGGCGTTGATGCTCCCGATGAGAGCTCTGTCACGATAATTCTCCCGCCACTCCTCTGGTGGGCGACCCCTGTGCCGGGCCGTCACCACCACGCAATTGGAGCCGGGGGACGCGGCGGAGTCAATCCGCAGCGCTCCCCGGCCAGCATGGTCAGTCGACCTTGGGATTGAGCAGCGCCTGGCTGCGCTCGTCGTTCATGTTGGCGGTGGTGATCAGGTTGGCACCGGTATCGACGAAAGCCTCGACCTTTTCGCCCTTGGAGGCAGCCAGAGCGGTCTTGATGCCGTCGTAACCCATGCGGTAGGGGTCCTGGACCACCAGGGCGTCGATGGTGCCGTCGGTCAGGAAGCCGACCAGCTTGTCGTCGCTGTCGAAGCCGATCAGCGAGACCTTGTCGGCCACGCCGTTTTCAGCCAGGGCCTGGCCGGCGCCCTGCGCCATTATCAGGTTGGAGGCAAAGATGCCGACCAGGTTGGGATTGGCAGTCAGCAGATCGGTGGTGATGTTGAGGCCGGTAGCGGCCTGCCCATCGGCATATTTGTCGGCAACCAGCTTGAGGCCGGGATACTTGGCCAGCTGTTCGATGAAGCCCTGCTTGCGCTCTTCGAGCGAACCGGCATTGGGCACTGAGGTGATCAGGGCGACTTCGCCCTCTTCCTTGCCCGTAGCGGCCATGATGGCAGCGGCCAGGCCGTCGGCAGCGATGCGGCCGCCCTGGACGTTGTCGGTGGTGAGGAAGGAGGTGAAGGCGGTGGAGTCAGCCGAGGAATCGATGCCCACGATCGGCACGGAATTGGCGGCTTCTGTGATCGGCGCACCCAAAGCCGACTTTTCGGTCGGGGCGATCACCACGGCGGCGGGGCTGCCGGCAACGGCGTTTTCGAGGATGGAAATCTGGCCGTTGATGTCGGTTTCGGCCTGGGCGCCCAGTTCGGGTACGTTAACGCCGAGATCCTTGCCGGCGGCGCGGGCGCCGGCCAGCACGATCTGCCAGTAGAAGGACGTGGTGTCCTTGACGATGATAGGAATGGTCACGTCCTGCGCGATGGACGGGGTTGCGCCCAGCATGCCGGCGGCCAGTGCGACAGCAGAGATGGACAGAACCGCGCGGCGGTTCAGCTTGCTCAAGATCATAATGCTACTCTCCCATGATGTGCTCGACACGGACATTCGGGGCCCGGCGGCGCCCGCATATCTATGCACGTCTGCAAGGGTCTGCAAAATGTTTTTTATGCAGAGTAAACTGAATAAGAACAGATGTTCCGTTGTTGTCTGTGGAAGTGCATTTATTCCAAACAACGCCAGCGCCGGCGGTGGCCGGTGCCAGGCAGGGTTCAGTCGTCCGAGAACGCGGCCAGCATGGTGTGCTTGGCCGAAGCCAGATGCCGGCTGCAGGCGGCGCGGGCGCGCTGCGGATCGCGGCTGAACAGGGCCTCGAAATAGGCCAGGTGTTCGCGGATCGCCACCTCGTTGCGCTGGCGCTCGTCGCGCTTGTTCCACTGGTAGTGGTAGTGAAAGATCACGGTGATGATGTCGTAGAAATCGTCGATGAAGCGGTTGGGCACGGCGGCATTGATCAGCCGGTGAAAGCGGTTGTCGAGGTCGGAAAAGTCCTGGAAGCGGCCATCGATATCGCCGAGCAAGGCGTGGTGCTCGCGCTCGAGCTGGCGCAGCGCGGCCCAGACCGGCGCGGTGGGCGGCAAGACGGCCAGGGCCTGGGCCGAACGCAGCTCGAACATCTCGCGGATTTCGAACAGTTCCATGGCGAAATCCTGGGTAAAGCCCTTGAACAGCCAGCCGGCATTGGGGCGCTTCTCGATCAGCCCGAAGCGGCGAAAGCGGTTGAGGAATTCGCGGATGCCGGTGGTGCCGACGCCAAAGGCACGCGCCATTTCGAGCTCGTTGATCTGGGCGCCCGGCTTGGTGTCGCCGCGCAGCATCCATTCCATGAAGCTCTTTTCCACCTGCTGGGCGGTTGGTACCGTCTCGACCTGGGGAAAGTGCGCATCGCCGGGCACGGTGCCCTGCACCAGGCGGTTGCGGCCGTTGTCGCTGACATAACCACGCGCACTGAGCTGGGACAGCACCTTGCGCACCGTCGTGCGGCTCACCCCCAGCCGGGCACTGAGGTCGTTTTCCGATGGCAGAACGGCGCCGATCTCCTGGGCGCCGACTATGGTGAGCATGTCGTTGAATGCCCGTTTGAAAACTGTGTCGCTTTTCACTGAAGCGGAATCCCGTTTTTTCTATTATCCATAAAAAACATATTGACGCTGCTTTGGACAGCAGATTTTGTCGCTCTGCGGCGGCGCGCCGATGCGAACCTACGCCACTGGCAGATGCGCGTGAGGGTGGAAAGCCCGCTCGCCCTGCTGCTCTAAACGCTTGTCAGGAAACGATGATGGAAGCTATGGACGCGCTGCTCTGTTCAACCCCCGGCACGCTGGAAGTGGTGCAGCGACCCGCAGCGGCGCGCGCGGCGGGCGAGGTGCTGGTGCGGCCGCGCCGTGTCGGCATTTGTGGCACCGACTATCACATCTATGAGGGCAAGCATCCTTTCCTCGCCTATCCAAGGGTGATGGGGCACGAGCTGGCCGTGGAAGTGGTGGATGGCGGCGAGAGCGACTTCCGGGCCGGCGAGATCGTCGTGGTCAATCCCTATCTCTCCTGCGGCAGCTGCATTGCCTGCCGCAAGGGCAAGCCCAATTGCTGCACGAAAATCGCCGTGCTGGGCGTGCATCGCGATGGCGGCATGACCGGATTGCTGTCGCTGCCGCCACAGAACCTGGTGCGCGCCGAAGGCCTGTCGGCCGATGCCTGTGCCTGTGTGGAGTTTCTCGCCATCGGCGCCCATGCGGTGCGGCGGGCGGCTCTGGACAGCAGCGACCGGGTGCTGGTGATCGGGGCCGGCCCGATCGGCTTTGGCGCGGTGCTGTTCGCGACGCTGTCGGGCGCCAGGGTCACGGTGCTCGACCGCGATGCGGAGCGGCTGGCGGTGGCGGCGGACCTGTTCGACATTGCCGGCACGATCCTGGCCGATGACGCTGTCGATGCCCAGGTCGGCAGCGTCACCGATGGCGAGGGCTTTGACGTGGTGTTCGACGCAACCGGCAACCAGGGCTCGATCGAAAAGGGTTTCGACTTCGTCGCCCATGGCGGGCGCTATGTGCTGGTCAGCGTGGTCAAGGGCGACATCAGCTTTGCCGACAGCGATTTCCACCGCAAGGAAATGACCATATTGGGCAGCCGCAACGCAACTGCCGTGGATTTCGAACGCGTCATCGCCGCCATCGGCGCCGGCCAGGTGCCGGTCGACCGGCTGATTACCCATCGCACCACGCTGACGGGCGCGGTGACCGACCTGCCGCGCTGGGCCAGCCAGAAGAGCGGGCTGATCAAGGCCGTGATCGAGATCGACTAAAGTCCCGGCTGCCTCCTAGTTCTCGCTGATGCGCCGGCCGCTGGCCCCGTCAAAGACATAGACCTGCTCGGGCTGGGTGAAGAGTGTGAGACTGGCGCCGAGCTTGACCGTGTCGTCGCCGCTGATGGTGACGACCGTGGGCTGGCCGGCAAGGTGCACGGTGACGAAGGTCAGCCCGCCGGTGGGCTCGACAATGTCGATGGGGCCGCTGAGGCTTGGCCCCGAGCCGCTGCGCTGGAAATGTTCCGGGCGCACGCCGACGGTCACCGCCTGACCTTCGGCCAGTTGTTCGCGGGGATTGAACGGGAAGGCTTCGCCGGTTTCCATCTTTGCGACGCCCCCGACGATGGTGGCGGCAAAGAAGTTCATGGACGGGGAGCCGATGAAGCCGGCCACGAAGGTATTGGCCGGCTGGCGATAGAGCTCCATGGGGGAGCCGGCCTGCTGGATGATGCCCTTGTCGAGCACCACAACCCGATCGGCCAGGGTCATGGCCTCGACCTGATCATGGGTGACATAGACTGAGGTGACGCCGACCTTCTTGTGCAGCAGCTTGATCTCTGCGCGCATCTGCACGCGCAGCTTGGCATCGAGGTTGGACAGCGGCTCATCGAACAGAAAGACGGACGGATTGCGCACCACCGCGCGACCCATGGCGACGCGCTGGCGCTGGCCGCCCGAGAGCTGGCTGGGCTTGCGATCGAGCAGCGGCTCGAGCTCGAGCATCTTGGCGGCGACGCGGACGCGCTGGTCGATTTCGGCCTTGGGCCTTCCGGCCAGTTCGAGATTGAAGGCCATGTTGCGATAGACCGTCATATGCGGATAGAGCGCATAGGACTGGAACACCATGGCGATGTTGCGCTCCTTGGGCGTCAACTCGTTGACCACTTCGCCGCCGATATAGATATCGCCCTCGGTAATATCCTCCAGGCCCGCGATCATGCGCAGGATGGTCGACTTGCCGCAGCCCGAGGGGCCGACCAGGGCGACGAACTCGCCGTCTTTGACATCGAGGTTGATGCCCTCGATGACCGACACCATGCCATAGCTTTTTGCGAGGTTGCGCAGCTCAAGACCGGCCATGCTGTTCTCCGATTATTTGACGGCGCCGGCGGTCAGACCGGCAATGATGTGCTTTTGAGCGGCAAAGAAGACGATGATCGTCGGGGTAATGGTCAGGGTGATAAAGGCCAGGATCAGCTGCCAGTCGGTGCTGAACTCGCCGCGATAGACCATGATGCCCAGCGGCCAGGGATATTTTGATTCCGAGTTCAGCATGATCAGCGGCAGGATGTAGCTGTTCCAGCTGCCGACAAAGCTGATGATGCCCACCGTGGCGATGATGGGCCGGCTGAGCGGCAGGGTGATGTGCCAGAAGAAGCGGAAGTAGCCGGCGCCATCGACAAAGGCGGCGTCGAACAGTTCGGACGGCATGCCGCGGAAATAGTTGCGGAACAGCAGGATGCTCATGCCCAGGCCAAAGGCGACCTGGGGCAGGACGACGCCCCAATAGGTATCGAGCAGGCCCAGATCGCGGATGCGGATGAAGAGCGGCAGGATGGCGGTGGCGGCCGGGAACATCAGGCCGATCAGGAAATAGTTGAGCAGGTGATCGGAGCCGAAAAACCGGACATGGGCAAAGACGAAGGCCGCCATGGCGGCCAGGGTCAGCACCAGAAAGACAGTGAGCCCGGCAATCAGCAGCGAATTGCCCATCTGCAGCCAGTAGCGCTGGCTGAACAGGATATCGGCATAGTTCGAGACCATCCAGGTCTGCGGCAGGCCGAAGGCATTGCCGCGCAGGTCGCCCAGCGTCTTGAAGCCGCCAAGGGCGGTGGTGATGAGCGGGACCAGCACGACGGCGGCGACGATGAGCAGCGCCGCATAGAGATAGGTCTTGGTCTTGATGCCGAGGCTGCGACCGCTGCTGGGCGCGATGGCGGCGTCGATGGGAGGGGCGCTGTCAGTCATTTTTCATGAATACCCGCTTGTAGCTGAAGGCCAGCGTGACACAGATGACGAACAGCACGACACCCACGGCCGAGCCGAAGCCTACCTGCATGCGCATGACGCCGAAGCTGTAGAGGAAGGTGACAAGGGTCTGGGTGGAATTGGACGGGCCGCCGCCGGTGAGCGGCATGATCATGTCAAAGAGCTGCAGCGAGCCGACCACCGCGAAGAAGACCGAAAGGCGCACGGTGGAGCCCAGCAGCGGCAGCGTGACCCGGGTGAATTTCTGCCAGCCGGTGGCGCCGTCGATATCGGCGGCCTCGAGCACGCTCTTGTCGATGGCCTGCAGCCCGGCAATGAACAGCATCATGTGGAAGCCGAAATACTTCCAGACGATCACGGCCAGCACCGCATAGAAGGCCACGTCCTTGTCGGCCAGCCAGAAGGGCGGGTCCTGGCCGAAGAAGCGGGCGACATTGGCGACCAGGCCGAATTCGCCGTCGTAAACGAAGCGCCAGATCATGCCCGCGGCAACGTCGGCCAGCACATAGGGCAGGAAGAAAATCAGGCGGAAAACCAAGGCGCCCTTGATATGCTTGGTGACCATGGTGGCCAGCCAGAGGGCCAGCGGGATCTGGATGCAGATCGAGACGACGATGATCAGGCCATTATTGACCAGGGCGTTGCGGAAGGCGCTTTGCTTGAAGATCAGCTCGTAGTTCTTCCAGCCGACCCACTGCTCGGGCAGGCCATAGCCATTCCAGTTGAAGAAGGAATACCAGGCCGCCTCGCCCATGGGCAGGATGACGAAGAGGGTGAACAGCAGCAGAGCGGGCGGCAGGAACAGCACGATGACGGGCCATTTGCCCCGATTGCCGACACCGCGGCGACGCGTGCGGGCTTTGGTCGATGGCAGGCTCAATGCAGACGAGGCTAGCTGACTCATGGGAAACGTCCTTGGCTGCCGCAGACAAGAACGGGCGGTCCGATCCGGACCGCCCGCCGCGTTTACATCTCCAT
Source organism: Devosia beringensis (assembly GCF_014926585.1). NCBI lineage: Bacteria > Pseudomonadati > Pseudomonadota > Alphaproteobacteria > Hyphomicrobiales > Devosiaceae > Devosia > Devosia beringensis. The sequence continues at coordinate 1,172,438 of NZ_CP045422.1, forward strand.
GGAGAAGGCGTCCTGGATCTGCTGCAGCGCCTCTTCGGGCGTCACGCCGCCCGAGACCAGCTCGACCGACATGTCATTGACGACGCGACCGACATTGGGACCGAGATCCTGATCGAGATAGTTCTGGTGCCAGGTGGCCTTGGCCATCTGGGCCGCACTATCGGCCAGGCTCGGGTCCTTGACGCTGGCGTCGGACCCCAGCGCTGTCGGCAGGGTATTGTTGCGCTCGGCCAGCAGGCCGGCGTTTTCAATGGTCAGGAAGTGGATGAAGTCCTCGGTTTCCGGCGGGGCATTGGTGGTGACGACCCAGCCATTGAGGCCGCCGAAATCGTCGGTGATCACGCCGGCGCCGCCCTCGACCACGGGGAAGGCGAAGCGGCCGATATTGTCGGAGGCCAGACCCTTGCCATCGGTGGCGGCATTGGCCTGGTTGGATGGCGTCGCGGTATTTTCAAAGGCCAGCATCATGGCCGCGCGGCCATCGGCGAAGACAGCCTGGGTATCGGGCCAACTGGCGCCGAGATAGCCATCCTGGAAGGGCTCGAGCGCGCCCAGATCGGCCAGCTTCTGGCTGGCGCGCAGGAAGCCTTCGCCCTGGAAGCCTTCGCCACCCTTGGCGGCGGCAAAGCCATCCTGGCCCAGTTCGCGCATGGCCAGGTAGCTCCAGAAGAAGTGGATCGGCCACTTGTCGCCGCCACCGCCGGCGATCGGGGTGATGCCGGCCTCCTTGAGCGCGCTGACGGCGGCCAGGTAATCACCCCAGGTGGCAATGGTCGTCGCATCGACGCCGGCCTGTTCGAACAGGGCCTTGTTGTAGAAGAACGAGACAAGGCCGGACTGCACCGGCGCGGCCCAGACCTTGCCATCGATGGAGAGGCCATCGACCGCCGCGGGGCTGATGGCATTGCGCCAGGCGCCGCCATCGGCATCCATGGCGGCATTGAGGTCGCGAATGGCGCCGGTTTCGGACTGTGCCTTCAGCACGCCGCCGCCCCAGGTGTAGAACATCGAGGGCGCTTCATTGGACTGCAGCAGGGTGGGCAGCTTGGCCTTGAAAGCCTCGTTCTCGAGGAACTGGAATTCGATGCTGACGTCGGGATGGGCCTCTTCATAGGCGGCCGCAATATCTTCCCAGGTCGCGAGGCGATCGGGATTGGCTTCCAGGTGCAGCCATTTGATGGTGGTTTGGGCGTGTGCGGGCACGATTGCGGTAAGCATGGCGACCGTGCTGAGGGCAAAAAGCCCCCGCTGCCGCGCAAGGCGGCCAAGAAGTACAAACATATGCATTCTCCTCCCAGGGTCTTTGCCCCGTAGAGCAAGCGTGCGTCCACGCATGGTTGATGTCAAGTTTAAATCAGATGTAGAGACACAGGCTTTTGGCGGCATGGCGAGGCGTTCAGATCAATGCTATCGCAGGGCCAAGCTGATCGCTGGATCGCAGACAGAGGCAGACTGGGCACTGATCGATGCTGACTATGGACAAGCGGATACTGCAGGCGCCGGTGATGTATGGCGATGCGCTGCCCACCGGGGCGGCCAAGCTGGCGGTGGACCTGCTGGGACGCCGGATCGCCAATGGCAGCTATCTGCCCGGCGAGATCATGCCGACCGAACCGGCGCTGGCGGAGTCGCTGCAGGTCAGCCGCGCCACAATTCGTGATGCCATCAAGGTGCTGTCGGGCAAGGGCCTGGTACGGACCGCCCGGCGCTATGGCACGCGGGTGCGCCCGGTCGAGGAATGGAACCTGCTCGATTCCGACGTCGTGGCCTGGCACGAGCCGGGGCATCCGCGGCTGATGACCATGTTCATCGAAACCACCGAATTGCGCATCATCCTCGAACCGGCGGCCGCCGAACTGGCGGCGCAGCGGGCCACGGCGGCGCAGATCGCCACCATTGTCGAAGCGGCGCAGGCAATGCATCCCGAACAGGGCGATGCGCAGGAAATGTTCGCGGCGGACTGCCGGTTTCACGCCACCATTCTGGACGCGACGGGCAATGGCATGCTGCGCCAGATGCGGCCGCTGATCGTCACCATGCTGCGGGTGTCGTATGATTTCGCGGTGCTGCAGCACGACGTGGTGCCGTCGCGCGACGGCCATATCCGGGTGGCCGAGGCCATCGCGGCGCGCCAGGGCGAGACGGCACGGGTGGAAATGGCCCGCATGCTGGAACTCAACCGCCGCGACGCCCTGAGCATCGGCGCGCGGCTGGGCTGAGTGGCGCCGGGTCAGTCATAGACCTTACCGAGGCGCCAATAGCCCATGAGGTTGAGCGCGCGGCGGTCGAGGCCGCGCTGCTTGACCAGAAAAGTCCGCAGCGCCATCACGGCGGCGGATTCAGCGGCGATCCAGGCATAGAAATCGCCGTCGCTGGTCTCGGCCTGGTCCCAGGGCACGACGCGGTCGATGTCGATATCTTCCAGCCCCTCGTTGGCACGGGTGGTCGCTTGCGGCAGCGTGGCGGTCTGTATGGCGGCGAGCAGCAGGTCGCCGGGGCGGGTTGCAGCGCCAGCGGCGTCGCGGGGCAGCCAGCGCAGGTCGAGCCCGGGCCAAGCCGGCAGGTCAATCTGGCCCTGGGCGGTGGGGATTTCGATGAAGGCCTCGACGCTGGGTCGGTCTGAGCGGGACGCCAGTTGCTCGAGAATGCCGGCCAGAGCGGGCAATGCCGTTTCGTCGGCGGCCAGCAGGATGTGGCGGGCCGAGGCGGGCGGCTTCCACTCATAGCCGCCGATCTCGCCCTGGGCGTGGCGGTTGGGCGCCGACATTTGCAGGCGATCGCCAGGCCGAGCATGGAGGGCCCAGCGCGAGGCCGGGCCGGTTTCGCCATGCAGCACGAAATCGACGTCGAGCTCGCCAGAATCGGCGCGCAGATGGCGGATGGTGTAGCTGCGCATGGGCACGCGCTGGTCGGGTGGCAGGGCCTTGTAGTCCTTGTACCAGTCGCCGGTCGAGGACAGCGCGGGCGGCTGGCCATCGGTGCCGGGGAAGAAGATCTTGATGCGCTGGTCGGGCGCCAGCGTGGTCATGTCGGCAATCTCTGGACCGGCAAAGGTCAGGCGCCGCAGATGGGCGGAGAGGTCCGCGGTGCGGGCCAGGGCGACGTTGAAGATGCGGTAGGGGCGCGTACTGGTCATGGCTGCGCGGCCGTGTCGCCGGCATGGTGGCGACCGATGGGCACGATCAGCGGCGTGCCCGAGACCGGGTCGGGCACCACGCGGGCGGCGAGGTTGAAGACCTCGGCAACCAAGGCCTCGGTGACCACGTCCGAGGGCGCGCCTTCGGCAACCAGGCGCCCGTCCTTCATGGCCACGATATGGTCGGCATAGCGACAGGCGAGGTTGAGGTCGTGCAGCACCACGACCACGGTGCGGCCGGCATGGCGCACCAGATCGGTCAGCAGGTCGAGCACTTCGACCTGGTGGTGGATATCGAGAAAGGTGGTCGGTTCATCGAGCAGCAGCAGATCGGTGCCCTGGGCCAGGGCCATGGCGATCCAGACGCGCTGGCGCTGGCCGCCCGACAGGGCATCGACGGGCTGATCGGCAAAATCGGCCATGTCGGTGGCGGCCAGGGCCGCGGCCACCGCCAGGTCATCGTCGTGGCTGAGACGGCGGAACCAGCCCTGATGCGGATAGCGGCCGCGCCCCACCAGATCGGCGACGAGTATGCCCTCGGGCGCGGTGGGCGACTGGGGCAAGACGCCCATAATGGTGGCGACCTGCCGCGTCGAAAGCGCATGGATCGACTTGCCATTGAGCAGCACCGTGCCGTCGCGCGGCGCCAGCAGGCGCGAGAGGCCGCGCAGCAAGGTGGACTTGCCCGAAGCGTTGGCGCCGATGATGACCGTCAACTTGCCCTGGGGTACGGCGAAATCGAGCCCGGTGACGATATCGCGGTCGTCATAGCCGAGGCTGAGGCCTTGGGCGGCAAGGGTGTGGGCGGTGGTCACGTTTGGCTATCCATGGCTAGAGGTTGCCGGCACGGTTGGCGCTGATCAGGAGCCAGATCAGGAACAGGGCGCCGAACAGACCGGTGACGACGCCGACGGGCAACTGCGTGGCCGGCAGGGCATGCTGGGCGAGGAGATCGGCGCCCAGCATGGTGATGGCACCCACCAGCATGGCGGGCAGCAGGACGGGGCGGCCGGCACCAAGCAGCTGGCGCGCAATCGGGCCGGCGACAAAGGCCACGAAAGCAACAGGCCCCACGGCAGCGGTGGCAAACGCGGCGAGTGCAACACCGGTGAGCATGAGCCCCAGCCGGGTCAGCTCGACCCGAGCGCCCAGGGCCCGGGCGGTATCGTCGCCCAGCTGCAGAACAAAGAGGGCGCGCGACAGCAGCAAGGCAGCCGGTACCAGCACGACGAGCGCGAGGGCGAGCGGGCCGATCTGCGCGGTACCGGCAGCATTGAGACTGCCGACCAGCCAGGTCAGCGCCTCCTGCACCTGGGTCAGGCGGGCGCGGGTGAAGAGATAGGCAATGCAGGCGGAGAGGATTGCCGCCATGGCGATGCCGATGAGCACGATACGATAGGGGCCAACGCCGTCGCGCCAGGCCAGGGCATAGATGGCCAAGGCCGTCAGAAAGGCACCGGCCAGAGCGCCGAGGGCCAGCGGCGTGCCGCTCCAGCCGAGCACGATGATGCAGAACACCGCCGCGGCGCTGGCACCCTGGGAAATGCCGATAATGTCGGGACTGGCCAGCGGATTGCGCAGCAGAGTCTGGAAGATGGCGCCCGATAGCGCAAAGGCGGCGCCCGACAGGACGGCAAGCAGGGCGCGCGGCAGGCGGACACTGAGGACGATGAAGTCTATGCCCGGATTGGTAACGCCTGTCAGCGGCGAGAGCAGCGCACCGACGAGGTCGGGCAGCGGCACGGGATAATCGCCCAGCGCCAGGGCCAAAGCAAAGGCGATGAGGAGCATGGCGGCAAGGGCGAGGCAGACCCGCCGGGTATGGCGCGACAGGTTGTGGCGGATCTGCCGGATGGCGGCGGTATCGCGTTGTGCGGTGATGGCCATCAGAGTTCGGCCAGCTTGCGACGCCGGATCAGCGCAATGAAGAAGGGGGCCCCGATCAGCGCGGTGACGATGCCGACCTGCACCTCGCCGGGCGGCGCGACGAGGCGGCCGACGACATCGGCGGCCAGCAGCAGAATGGGACCGAGCAGCATAGAAAAGGGCAGGATCCAGCGATAGGCCGGGCCGGTCATGCCGCGCGCCAGATGCGGCACGGTGAGGCCGACAAAGGCGATGGGGCCGACAGCGGCGGTGGCGCCGCCGGCCAGGATGATGGCGGAAAGGCCCGCCAGGACGCGGCCAAGGCCGATGCGCTGGCCGAGCCCTTTTGCCACAGCCTCATCCATGGAGAGACCATCGAGCGTGCGGCCGAGGGCCAGCGCCAGCACGATGCCGACGAGCAGAAACGGCGCGACCTGGGTGAGTACCGCCATGTCGCGGCCGGCCAGCGCCCCGACCTGCCAGAAGCGGAACTGATCGAGCGTGGTCGGTTGGGTGAGCAGAATGGCCGAGACCACCGAGGTCAGCGCGGCGGTCACGGCGGCGCCAGCCAGTGCCAGCTTGATCGGGCTCGGGCCGTCGCGCCCGATCGAGGCCACGGCATAGACGCCGACGGTGGCCAAGGCCGCGCCGGCAAAGGCCAGCCAGATATAGTGCCGCAGGTCGGTGAGCCCGAACAGGGTGATGCCGAGCACGACAAAGAAGCTGGCGCCAGCATGGATGCCCAGGATGGACGGATCGGCCAGGGGATTGCGCGTGGCGCCCTGCAGCACGGCGCCGGCCAGGCCGAGCGCCGCGCCGACGCCCAGCCCGAGCAGGGTGCGGGGCAGGCGCAGGTCGATGATGACAGTGTGGTCGATGACGCCGGGATCAAAGGCGGTGAGCGCCGTCCAGACCATGGACAGCGGCACCGGGCGCGCGCCCAGCGTCAGCGACAGCAGCAGCGCCGCCAGCAGGGCAAGAGCCAGCGCGGCGAGCAGCGAAATGCGCCTGTCCAATCCCCTGCCCTGTCGACGGTCAATCAAGGCGTGGCAGCATTGCCGGCTGCCCTGGCCAGCACATCGACATAGGTCGGCAGGCCCCAGTGCAGCGACAGCACGCTGGGCGGGGAGACGGCGGCGATCTGTTCGGTGCCGACCAAAGCGGCGATGGCATCGGCCCGATATTGCGGCAGGTTCTGGATGAAGGGTTTGCCCAGGAAGGCATCGGCAATGGCCTGATCTTCGGCATAGGTGACGATGATGTCGCTTTGGATGGAGTCGGCCAGTTCATAGCTGACCGGGAAATAGAAGGACCCATCCTGGGGCGAGAGGGCGACGACGCTGGGCGCCAGAACCAGGCCGAGATCGGTCAGGAATTTGACCCGGGAATCAGCGGCGGCATAGACGGCGAGCGCGCCGTCATAATCGTTGACGCCGGCAAAGCTGGTGCCGGCCAGTCCGGGATGGGCAGCGGCCGTCTCGGCGATGAAGGCCGTGGTGTCGGCCACCAGCTGCTCGGCTTCGGCGGATTTGCCAATGGCCTGGCCGATGGTGCGGGTAATATCCTGCCAGGGCGTGGTCCAGGCGTCGCCACTATAGGCGACGGTGGGCGCGATGGAACTGAGCAGGGCATATTGCTCGGCCGTGATGCCGGAATAGACGGCCAGGATCAGGTCGGGCTGCAGGGCGGCGATCTGCTCGATGGGCGGCTCGCCCGCCATGTCGAGCAGCAGGGGTCGATCCCCGCCCAGCGCCTTGAGCGCCTCATCGACCCAGGGCTGCACGCCATCCTCGCCGCCGCCATAGGACTGGAACGGCATGCCGATCGGCACCACGCCCAAAGCGATCAAGGCATCCTCGTTGCCCCAGCCCCAGGTAACGATGCGCAGCGGCGCCTTTTCGATCACTGTCTGCCCATAAGCATGGCTCAGCGTGGCCGGAAAGGCAGGCTGGGCCAAAGCCGGCAGAGGCAGCATGAGGCCAACGAGGGCGAGCCAGAAAAAGCTGCGGCGGCGGAAGGGCATCGTGATCTCCGAGTTCGGCCGCACGCTAATAAATCGGACACTCATTGTCATGTAATTTCTGGCACCAGTGCTAGCGCAGCGTGAAGCGGATGGAGGCGGTCAGGGTCAGGCTGCCCTGCCCCATGGTGGCCGGCGGAGCTGGGAGCGGCGAGGCGCGGCGGACGGTGTCGAGCGCCGCCTGATCGAGCGCGGCAATGCCCGAGGAGCCGGCCAAACTGACCGAGAGCACGCGGCCGGCGCTGTCGATGGCAAAGGTGATGCGGGCCACGCCCTCCTGGCCGGCGCGCTGCGCCTCGCGCGGATAGAGCTTGCGCTGATCAACGTAGCGCAGCACCTGCTGCTGCCATTGCTCGGGGGACGGTCCGGGTGCGGCGACAGCCTGTGACGGCGCAGCGGCAGGCGTTGCGGCAGGCTGGGCGGTCGGCTTTGGCCGCGCGGGCTGACGCTGCGGGCGCGGCGTGGCCGGTGTATCGAGGCGGCGCTGGCGCAGATCGGCCGACATCGTAGCCGGCATGGGCAAAGCCACGGCAGGCGCCTTGGCCTCGGGCAGAGGCTCGGGCAATAGTTCGGGCTCCGGCTCCGGCTCGGGTTCCGGCTCGGGCTCGGGCGGGGCTTTAGCCACCTCCGGTTCCGGTGGCTGTTCGACAATAGGTTCCGGCAGTTGCAGGGGCTCTTGCACAACGGGCTCGACCGGCGCAGGCGGCGGCGGTTCCGGCAGGGCGACGGGGGGCGTTGGCTCGGGCGTTGGCGGGGCCATTTCTGGCGCCGGCTCGGGCGGAGCGGGCTCCATCGCCACTTCGGGCTCGGGCATGGGGGGCAGTTCCAGCATGATGGCCGACGCCTCAGCGAGGCTGGCTTCGCCCGTCGGTGGCGCCCAGTGGCGGGTCAGCAGCACGCCGCCCATACCGAAGGCGGCGACGACGACGACAAGGGCGAAGGCCCAGCGCGCGGCGTCGATCGCGGTCAGTCCGGCAAACTGCGCGGTGCCGATGGTTTCGCCCGACTGCATCAGGGGGTGGTGACCGGCTCGGCCGGCGCTGGCGGCACCAGCTCCAGCCCGACCAGAGCGACGCTGAGATAGCCGGCAGCGCGCAGCTGGTTGAGCAGATCCATCAGCTCGCCATAGGGCACGGTCTGATCGGCGCGCAGGAAGATGCGCTGCTGCCGGTCGCCCGCGGTGACGGCATCAAGCGCGGTGGCGAGGCCGTCACGGCTGACGGCGTCATTGGCGATATCAAGATCGAGATTCTTGCGCAGGGTGACATAGACCGGCTCGTCGGGACGCGGTTGTGCCGTAGCGGTCGAGCCGGGCAGATCGACATTGATATCGACGGTCGCCAGCGGCGCCGCCACCATGAAGATGATCAGCAGCACCAGCATGACGTCGATGAAAGGAGTGACATTGATCTCGTGCTGTTCCTCCAGCCCATCGTCGTCAGCGCTCGTTTCGCGGATGCGGCCAGCCATCAGCGCGGCTCGCTGCGGGCTGGCAGGGTGCGGTAGTCGAGATCGCGCGAGACCAGGCGCTCGATGGCGGCGCCGGCATCAGCCAGGGTCTGGCGATAGCCGGCAATCGAGCGGGCAAAGACATTGTAGATGATCACCGCCGGAATGGCGGCGACGAGGCCCATGGCGGTGGCCAGCAGCGCCTCGGCAATGCCGGGAGCCACGACGGCCAGATTGGTGGTCTGGGATTCGGAGATGCCGATAAAGGCATTCATGATGCCCCAGACGGTGCCGAATAGCCCGACAAAAGGGGCGGTCGAGCCGATGCTGGCGAGAATGCCGGTGCCGCGCGACAGGCGCCGGGTGGCGGCGGCCTGCAGGCGCTGCAGCCGCGAGGCGATGCGATCCTTGAGGCCGTCGCCGCCAGCGGTATCGAGTGCGTCCTGGGACAGCCGCACCTCCTCGTCCGCCGCCAGCAGCAGGGTGATGCCGGCGCCGCGCCGGGTCTGCAGCGCCGTGAGGGCCTCGTCGAGCGTGCGGGACTGGGTCAAGGCTCGCAGCGTGGCACGGGCGCGCGCCTTGGCGCCGGCGATTTCGAGCAGTTTGGCGACCAGGATCACCCAGGTGAGCAGAGCCGCGAAGGCGAGGCCGATCATGACCGCTTTGACCACCAGGTCGGCGGCCATGAACATGGCCCAGGGGGAGAGGTCGTGCGGCAGATCGCCCAGCATGGCCGAAGGCAGGTCGGTGCCGGGCGCCGCCGACTGGGCCCAGGCCAGGCTGGCAGGGAGCAGCGCTGCGGTAAAGGTCGCGAGGGCAAGGCCGTGGCGGCGAGAAGCGGTCATGCGGGGTCCATTCATCGGTAATATGCAAGCGAGGACGGCCGCCGCAGCGACCGTCCCCTGTTTCGTGCGACAGCCGTACTGCCCGGTCTGGATCTACCAGCTCTTGTGCAGGCTCAGGCTGGCGGTGCGGCCGGCGCCGTAACCACAGGCGGTCAGGCTCTGGCAGCTGGCGACATAGGTGGTGTCGAGGATGTTGGAGACGTTGAGGGACACACCCCAATCGTCCTTGTCGTAGCGCAGGCTGGCGTCGAACAGGGTGGTCGTCGGCAGCTTGGTGGTGTTGCTGTCGTCCGCCCAGCTCTCGCCGAGGACGCGGACACCGGCGCCCAGCACCAGACCCTCAAACGCCTCGTTGAAGGCATATTCGACGCCCAGCGAAGCGGTAAGGGTCGGCACCTGCACGGGCGACTTGCCGATCAGGGCGGCATTGCTGCTGTTGGTCACGCTGGCATCGAGGTAGGTCAGTGCGCCCATCAGCGAAACCTGATCGAAATTCAGCTGCCCCTCGACCTCGAAGCCGCGCATGTTGACCTCGCCCAGAGCGACGGACTTGCCGTAGACCAAGGGATCGGCAACGGCGAAATTGTCTCGGTTGATGTTGAATATCGAGGCAGTGATCAGGCCGTCGATGGATGTCGGCGCATATTTGATACCGACCTCAAACTGCCGGCCCTTTTCGGTTGGCAGCAACTGGTTGGCAACATTGGTTGCAATCGTCGGATTGAACGAGGTCGCATAGCTGACATAGGGCGTCAGGCCATTGTCGAACTCATAACCGAGGCCAACGCGGCCGGTGAAGGCGCCTTCGTTGGAGGCAGACGATGACCCGGCATACTTGTTGTCGAGGTTGATGCCGACCTGGTCATAGCGGCCGTTGACCGTGGCGATCACATTGCCAAAGCGCATTTGATCCTGCGCATAGATGCCGAGCTGGCGCAGGGCGATATCGTCATTGGCATAGGTGCTGATAGTCGGGCTCACCACGCCATACTGAGGATTGAGTACATTGATGCGGGGCACGCGGACGGCGCTGTTGAAGGTTGAATCGGAACCCTGGACGGAGCTGAAGGCCACGTTCTTGTAGTCGACACCCAACAACAGCGAATGTTCCACCGGGCCGGTGTCTACGGTGCCGGCAATTTGGTTATCAATGGTGAAGGTCAGGATATCCGTATCGTGTCGGAAGGCGACACGATCGAGCTCGTTGGCTGCGTTGAGATTGCCATAGGTGTAAAGATATTGCTCGTCGAGCGCGACGCCGGCCAGGCGGGCATTCTGCCGGACCGTCCAGGTATCGTCCAGATCGTGCTCAAGCTCATAGCCGACCATGGCCTGCCGACGATCATAGGTATCGAAGTTGGGATCGCCATAGTTGAGGTTGCGCGGAATGCGCACGCCGCCGGCGGCATCCATGGCGGTGCCGACGTAAGGCAGGAACCCGGTCGAGGTGTGATCCAGGGTGCCGCTCTGGTACTGGCCATAGACGGTCAGCTCGGTCGCGGCATCCGGTGTCCAGGTGACGCTGCCCAGCAATGAGCCCTTGAGGTCCCACGCGTTCTTGGTTTCCCAGCCACCGCCGGAAACCTTGCCGGTCAGGCGGTACGCCAGATCGCCGCTCGCATTGGCATCGCCGACATCGAAACCCGCATAGGCGTTGCCCAAGCTGTTAATGCCGGTCTCAGTATAGCGCAGGCGCTCGCCCATGGGGCGCTTGCTGACATAGTTGATGACGCCACCGACATTGGCACCACCATAAAGGGCCGAGGACGGGCCTTTGAGCACGTCGATGCGCTCGAGCAGGAAGGGTTCCACGAGGAAGGAGCCGAAACCGAACTGATAGAGCGGCAGATCGTCCTGAAAGATACCGGTCTGATCGGCCTGGAAGCCGCGGACACGGATCCAGTCGAAGTCGGCATCGGTGCCATAGGTCGAGGGGTTCACACCGGCAGTATAGCGCAGCGTCTCATCGGCCTTGGCGCCCGGCAGCTTGTCGAGCTGCTTGCGGCTCACCACCGATACCGACTGCGGCACGCGGGTGATGGCGACGGCCAGCTTGGAGCCGGCGGTGGTGGAAATGGCTGTAGTGGCGGCACCATCGGCCTCGACGACGATCTCGCCCAGGGCGATCGGCTGGGCCTGGGCAAAGGCGGCGCTGCCGCCCAGAGCCAGCAGGCTCGTGGTCGCCAGCAGCAGGGTGGAGATGGCGCGATAGCGCATCATGGTCATGTCGTGGAGCCCCCAAATGGCACCCGCGCCCGATATGGACACGGCAAGGAATGGTCAAAGAATAGGTGAGTGTTTAACTCAGCTATCGACTGCTGGTTTGTCGGTCCTTTGGGCGGATTGAACGTTTTTGCGGTCTGTTCACAGGTCCGGCGACTGCTGGCGCAGCCAGGCGGCCGGGGTGGCGCCGACAAACTGCTTGAACACCCGCGTCATGTGCGCCTGATCGGCAAAACCGGTGGCATGGGCGACCTGCACCAGGCTGGCACCGGGCTGCAGCAGACGCGCCTTCACCCGCTCGATGCGGGCCTTCATCTGCCATTGATGGGGGGCAAGACCGGTGGAGGCCTTGAAGGCGGAACTGAAATAGGATTGCGACAGGCCCACGAGGTCGGCCAGTTCGGCCAGCTTGATGGCGCGCAGGCAATTGTCCTCGATATAGTCGACCGCCTGGCGCAGGCGCCGCGCCGCCAGTTGCCCCGACCGGCGCTCGGTGTCGCGGCGCACCTGGAACAGTTCGATGAACAAAGCCAGCGCCAGGCTGTCGCCATAGAGATCATGCAGGCCGGGATTGACGCATTCGGCGGCGAGCAGCCGCGCCAAAGCCAGGATGCGCTCGTCCTCGAACATCAGCCGCGGCACGCCGAGGCGCCCGGCATCAAGGTCACCAGCAAAGCGTGCCACCAGGTTGGGGATGTCGAAATGCAGGTCGAGATGGCGCAGCCTGGTGTCGGCGGCGACATGGGAGCGGGTGCGCAGGCCGGCGGGAATGAAACTGAGCCGGGCCGGTGCGGCAGGCGCGGTGGCCGGAACGCTGTCGATGGTGATGGAGCCGGCATGGGCTTCGTCGAGCACGACAAAAAGACGCGGATGGAGCGAGAGATATTCGCCGGCCGCGCCAGGCCTGGCCTCGACATGCCAGATGTCGGCCAGCACGCCCTGCCAGGAGCGGTATTTGGGATCACCGATCACGGCGAAGCCCTCGGTAATTGCATCCATGTTCGGATGAAACATCCCGACACCCCGGCAGCTTAAGCTTTAAAGCTGAGTATTATAGTCCTATTTAAGAGTCAAACGGCGGACGATCAATCAGCCCGCCGGCGAGGTGTCTGAACACCTCGATGGCCCTGGGCAAGGCGGTCTCGGGTGCATCGCTGGCGGCAACCCAGAGCGCCGCACTCATGGCCGTGCTGTTCAACAAGCCGGCCGCCGCCTCGACATCGACAGGCTTGATGACGCCATCGGCGATGAGCTGGGCGACGGTCTGGCGGGTCACGGCCAGGCAGGCGTTCTGGCTGGGCCATCTGGAGGGATCGCCCAGCACGGCGGGACCGTCTTGCAGCACGATCTGGCGCACTTCGGCGTCGAGCGCCATGCCGATATAGGCCTCTCCCTCGGCCAGCAGTCCGTCCCAGCGTGAACCGGCCGCGCTGCCGACAGTCTGGGCACGGCTGGCCATTTCCGCATCAACCTGCGCCACAACGGCGGCGAACAGGCCGCGCTTGTCGCCGAAATTATGATAGAGCGCGCCGCGCGTCAGCCCGACGCTGGCGGTGATGTCATCCATCGAGGCCGCGGCAAAGCCGGACCGGGCGAAGGCTGCGCGGCCCGCGGCGATCAGCTTGGTCCGATTTTCTTCCATGGTGTCGACGCGACGCCTGCGCACCATTCCGCACTCCATTCATATACGATGCGTATGTGAGTTGACAGAGGCCACCCGCATCCCTAGGTATTCACATACGTTGCGTATCTAGAATGCGCAATGCCCTCGCGTGGCTCAGGCGCCCGCCGTTCCAGAACACCTCTTACAGGATATGATCATGTCTCAGCTCCAAGCCGTCTTTCCCGCCGGTCGCCATGACCTCTATGAAAAGCACGGCTATTCCGCCGCCGTCCGATCGGGTGACCTGCTGTTTGTTGCCGGTCAGGTCGGCAGCAGGCCGGATGGTTCGCCGGAGACCGACTTTGCCGCACAGGTTGCGCTGGCATTCAGCAACCTGGAATCCGTGCTGACCGCCGCCGGCGCCACGTTTTCCGACATTATCGATGTGACCACGTTTCATACCGATCCCGAAAAGCAGTTCGAGACCGTGCTGGCGGTCAAGAGCACGATCTTTCCCAAGGCGCCCTATCCTGCATGGTCCGCCATTGGCGTGAACTGGCTGGCGGGCTTCGATTTCGAGATCAAGGTCGTCGCCCGCATTCCTGCCGCAGGGTAGCGGCGCCGGCCCAACGACAGTAACGGATCCAAGGCTTGTGGCGCGGAAAAAGGCCGATCCGCGCCCACAGCTTGCGCCGGCTGGTCGAGCCGCACGAGCGCGTCGGATGTCATTGAAAGTGTGTGGCGCGCCGGTCAGAATGAAACTGCGAACACTTACGTGATTGAAATTGCTAGATAAATTTCCGTCATTAAATGGTCTTGGTGCATGCGCTCCAGGGTCACCATACATCTACAGGAACGCATCACCGGGATGATCTTGGAAGAGATTTGCCCGTCGAACATACGCTCGAACGTGCCTAGGCTCGACATGTCTTGAATGATCCATGATACGATCCAAGCTGACCCCAGCTTCTGCGGCACTGGTGATGAAACCTGCCCTCAACGAGTGCGCACCATATCGCGCTGGGTCGAAACCGGCCTTTTTCATGTAGGCTTTTAGTATGCGAGAAACCAACAGTGGCTCAACTGTCCGGGGCAGCACCCTACTGCGGTAGACGGGTCGAAACACTGCCCCCCTGGTTATATTCGCCGCATCTAACCAATCCTTCAATAGGGACACGGCCTGCAGCGACGGTCCGTTGGGCACAGCAATATGCGTACCTAAACCACGGATGTCAGTCTTCGACTTTCTTATGATGATCGTTGCACCCTGTTCCGAAAAATCTATGTCCTCAAAGCGTAGGGCGGCCACTTCGGATCGTCGCAACGCACCTGCAAAACACAAGGCTAGCATTGCGCGGTCGCGACGCCCCTTGAGCGTTCCCGGAATGTGCTGAAGTATGTCTTTAAATTTAGCGGCCACCACCGGTAACTTCTGATCAACGAGGCCTCCGCGCAAACGCATGGATCCTCGCAGAACTGCCCTAACAAGGTAGTTGTCGGTGGGGCTGCAATGCCCGTTGCTCTTGTGCAAATGCGCAATAGCGCAGGCGTGGATCTTCACTGAAGAACCTCGTTTGCCGGCGGCGATGAGCGATGCGATATACTCAGCAACCACTTCAGCCGTCGCGGGCAAAGCGTCGCATCTTTGGTCAGCGCACCAAGAGCGAAAAAGCCGAATTGCACTACCATAGGTGCGGTGTGTATTGTCGGCCAAACTGGCCTCCACGAGCGACTGCACCCTCGCTGAGAGCTTCTCGGTCTCAACCAATTTCCTGCTTCCGCCAACCACGCACCAAGTCCCACTACGACCAGAGACAGACGGCAGCGTATGGCAATAATTGTGATTACAGAAGTGGATAAAGCGTGCCCTGGCTAGTCAATGACCCCTGCCTTCGGAGCGAAAACGGACCCTATTTAGCCAGTTGGTTAAGTTATCTAACATACTGATATGTATAGCATGTTCTGACATTACGCTAGACGATTTTCTATGACTTGGTACGGCATTTTGTCCCAAAATTGTCCCAAATAGACCCGGCCAGACAAGTCGTCAGGTTGGTCGGGCCCTGCAGCGGTGAAGGTTGCGACGACGATGTCAATTCCAGAACTAACCGGGGCAGGCGACGCCCACACAAAGGCACTGCGGACAGCGGCCTTTGGAGCATCATATAAGCTGAAATAGTGATTTGACCGGCCGCAGGTTGGAACGAATCCAATCACAGTGACATGCCGTAGAATCCGGACTTGGCGCACTGGCAGTATATTGGCTAGCGCGCCATCGGAGGTCCGCCATACAGCATCACCATTGTGCATGCGTACAGATGGTTGCCAATTTTTTGTCGACAGTGACCGACGCAGCTAAGCGGACGCCCTCTTAAGCGGTCGATTGAGTCGATCGCGGTTTGTGTTTCAGCCCACTGGCGGGTTCTTCGATGAAGCGGCGCGACAAATCTGCGATGACAGCGGCTATGGCAACCGCAGTTACGAAGTACCACCAGCTTCCTAGCAAGCCTGCAACCAAAACGTGCAAAAAACCGGCATATGCCAAAGGTATAGTCCGTAGCTAATATCTCGGTTACGCAGGAATTTGTAGGAAAGCGTTGGCAGCGTGTGCGCGCAAGATAAGGCTGCACCCGCAAGGGTGCAGGTGTGGAGGATATTGAACCACCGCGGCGAGACATAGACGGGCGACGATCCGCTGGCGATGATTGCAAAGGTCAATGCCAGATGCGCAATGAGCCACCAAGCAGCGCGCCCCTCGAACAAAGGAGCCAAGCGCTCCCAGTACCTTTGAGCGGCGGCACCGAGCAAGAATATCCAGAGATACAAGCCGACGAAGACGATCCAATCACCCTCCCGCTTGATGGCAAAGAAACAAAGAAGCGAGGCCGCGGCCCAGAAGGCGATGGACAACCCGACTAATCCACGCGCAGCCAAACGCTTGCCCAAAATGACGGGAGCCAAAACGTAGAAGCTCAGTTCTATCGGCAGAGTCCATAGAACCCCCGACGGGTAGAAACCAAACACGCCATCGCCTTTGAAAATGCCTCCTATGATGTTTGACGCCAGGTAGTCCGAACCTAGAGCAAATGCCACGACGTGCCACAGCCAGAACCGAAATGTACTGGGCTCCAGCGCGAGGTTGCCTGCCACGGCCAGCATAATCGTGATGCCTGCCAAATTGACCCAAAGGGCGGGATAGACTCGCAGCACACGGCTGGCGGCGTACGATGGGATGTCTTTTTGCCGGCCATAGCTGCCAGAAATTAGGAACCCTGAAACGACAAAGAAGATCGGGACGCCGGGAAAAGCGTTCAGCAATTGGTCTAACAGGGCGGGTATGGGCAGCTTCAGGTGAGCGACGCCGTGTGTCAGCATGACCTCAGCCGCGGCGAATAATCGTACTAAGTCGAAATTGTTGCGATGAACCATCGTGCCCATGTGCCGTGTCGGCGCGCTTCTACAGTCAGCGCAGTCTAGGCGCAACGCTGCACAATCTATTTATTTCTGCGCGCACTCCTGCTCTGTGAAAGGTCACGTAACACAATTCCTCAGCAGTGCCCTGGCAGGGTGTCGGCCTGGTACAGGCACGACTCGCGTCGTTCTTTTGAGGTCCGCAGTGAACCTGAAACTACCCCCCAACCTTCTACCAAAAATGATATGAGCACGATGCCATCTGCGGGGGCAGGGTAAACAGTGCCGCCCAAGCGCTGGGCATCGCGATCTTGACGGGCCGCCAAGTGGCAAAAGAGGACCGTGGCGGCCGCCAGGAACCACAATTGCCTCCTTCTTCGAGTTACCTTCGCTGAAAGCAATCCAGCAATTGTTGGTTCAATGCTGCTTGGCTCCTGTGCGACTGACCAACATCACCTAGACTTGGCAGACCGAAGCCCTTAATTACCTCGGCTGGCGGTTCGTGGTGGCGCCTAGGGGAGTGCCTATGGAATTCCGTCGTATCCTGATCGTATTCGGCACCCGACCTGAGGCCATCAAGATGGCTCCGGTGATCAAGCAACTCAGCAAGAACAATGATTTTGACCTGACGGTGTGCGTTTCAGCTCAGCACCGTGAAATGCTGGATCAGGTTCTCGACCTGTTTGATATCGACCCCGACTATGACTTGAATGTTATGACTCCGGGACAAGCTCTGGATTCGCTCACGTCCGATATTTTGGTGAAATTTTCCGCCCTGCTGGACCAAGTCAGACCGGATCTGGTACTGGTGCATGGTGATACCACCACTGCCTTTGCATCGGCTCTGGCCTCCTTCTACAAGAAGATTGCCGTCGGCCATGTCGAGGCCGGCTTGCGCTCGGGCAACATAAATGCACCTTGGCCCGAGGAAATGAACCGTCGATTTGTCGGACAGGTGGCGCAGTTGCATTTCGCGCCCACCCGGACTGCGCGCGATAACCTTCTGGCCGAGGGCGTGCCGGCGAACCGTATCTGGGTTACCGGCAATACGGTGATCGACGCGCTCAAGGATGTGCTCGAGAAGCCCCGCGCTGCTGCGCTCCTCTCCGCGCTGCCTGCCTATGACGCGACACGACGGCTGATTCTCGTCACCGGACACCGGCGCGAGAGCTTCGGCAGCGGTATTGAGGCGGTTTGCGCCGCGCTGCGCCGCCTGGCAGAAGCGCATCACGTGAGCATCGTTTTTCCCGTCCATCCCAACCCGAGCGTCATGGAGCCCGTACACCGCCTGCTCGACGAGGTTAGCAATGTTCACCTCGTTGCACCGATGGGCTACCATGCTTTTGTTTCGGCGATGGACGAATCCTATATGGTGATCACCGATTCGGGCGGCGTGCAGGAGGAGGCACCCTCCCTAGGCAAGCCAGTATTGGTCATGCGAGAGACAACCGAGCGGCCCGAGGCCGTTGCCGCTGGCACGGTAAAGCTCGTCGGCGTGGACGAGGACAGGATTTTCCACGAGGCTAGTCGACTTCTGACCGACCAGGCCTACTATTTGGCCATGAGCACGGCGCACAATCCCTATGGCGACGGGCGGGCAGCCGAGCGCATCGCCGGCGTCATCCGAGGCAATGTAAGTACTGATGAATTCTGAGAAGCTGAAAATCACAGTGGTGGGCCTAGGTTATATCGGCCTTCCAACGGCCGCAATGCTCGCCAGTGTCGGCCATGACGTGGTAGGCGTGGACGTTAATCCCAGCGTGGTGGACACGGTCAATCGCGGCGAGATTCACATTGTGGAGCGCGACCTCGACCAACTGGTTCAAGCGGTAGTGAGCCAAGGCAAACTGCGCGCCTCGCTCACCCCTGAGCAGTCGGACGCCTATATCATCGCCGTACCGACGCCGTTCAAGAATGACCACGAGCCCGACACCAGCTATGTCGAAAGCGCAGCCCGTGCCATTGCCCCCATGCTTCAGCCGGGCGCACTAGTCATTCTCGAGTCGACCTCACCAGTTGGCACGACTGAGCAGGTGGCGGCCTTGTTGGTGACGCTGAGGCCGGATCTCTCTTTTCCAAAGCAGGGCACGACCGGCGCCGACATCCAGGTGGCCTATTGCCCCGAGCGCGTTCTTCCGGGCCGGATCATGACTGAGCTGGTCGACAACGACCGCGTCATTGGGGGCATAACGCCGGTCTGCGCCGAACGAGCCAGGAGCCTCTACCAAACATTCGTACGCGGCGAATGCGTGCTCACCGATGCCCGCAGCGCCGAAATGACCAAACTAACAGAGAATGCCTTTCGCGACCTCAACATTGGTTTTGCCAATGAACTGTCGCTGATCTGCGATCGACTGGGCATCAACGTGTGGGAGTTGATCGCGCTGGCCAACAGGCATCCGCGCGTCAACATCCTCAACCCCGGACCCGGAGTGGGCGGACACTGTATTGCCGTCGATCCCTGGTTCATCGTCCATGCTGCGCCTGAGGAGGCGCGACTGATCCGTACGGCCCGCCAGGTCAATGACGGCAAGCCCCATTGGATAGTCGACAAGGTGCTTGACGCCTTGTCGAAGGCAGAGGGCCAGACGGTTGCCTGCCTTGGCCTTGCCTTCAAGGCTGATGTCGATGACCTGCGCGAAAGCCCCGCGCTGGCCATCGTCGAAATCCTCGCTCAACGGGCACCCTCAGCAAAGTTGCTGGTGGCCGAGCCCTTCATCGACCATTTGCCCCGCACTCTTGTAGGCAAGGCCGAACTGGCACCCGCGGAAGAAGCAATTGAACGGGCGGATATCGTCGTCATGCTGGTCGACCACAAGACTTTCAAGTCGCTCGACAGATCCCGACTCGCCGACAAGACCATAATCGACACGCGAGGCGTTTGGCGGTGAAACAGGTCATCGTCAGCGAGGGCAAGGTCAGTTTGGCGGATGTTCCGGCACCCGCACCGCAGCCTGGCGCAGTCCTAGTGCGCATGCATCATTCCTGCGTTTCCGTAGGCACGGAGATGTCGGGCGTTCAGGCGACCGGGCGTTCGGTCCTGCAGCGTGTCCTCGACCAACCGAAGAACGTGCAGAAGGTCATCGACCTGGTGCGCTCGGATGGGCTGAGTTCGGCGGTGAACCTAGTGCGCGAACGGCTTTCGGTGGAATTGCCCACCGGATATTCGGGCGCAGGCACAGTCATCGAACTTGGTGCGGGCGTCACCGAGTTCCGGATCGGCGACCGCATTGCGTGCGCTGGCGCACAGAGTGCCTTTCACGCCCAGTTCGTCAGCATCCCCGTGAACCTGACGGCGCGCATTCCCGACAATGTGGACTTCGCTGCGGCCTCAACGGTTGCCCTTGGCGCTATAGCGCTGCAGGGCATCAGGCGCGCGGCGCCTACACTGGGCGAAATCTTTGTCGTAGTCGGCCTGGGCTTTATTGGTCAGCTGACCGTCCAGATGCTGCGCGCCAACGGCTGCCGCGTCATTGGCGTTGATGTCGACCGCGACAGGATCGCAGCAGCCAAGGAAGCGGGCCTTGACTGGAGCGTCCATCCCGAGGATGGCGACACGGTGGACCAAGTCATCCGGCTTACCGCCGCGGGCGCAGACGGCGTCATCGTGACTGCCGCCAGTCCCTCGGACGAGATCGTCTCGACCGCTTTCCGCATGTGCCGCCGCAAGGCGCGGGTCGTGTTGGTAGGCGATGTCGGCCTCGATCTCAATCGTGCCGACTTCTATGCCAAGGAACTCGATTTCCTGATTTCCACCTCCTATGGTCCCGGTCGCTACGACGATCGCTACGAAGACAAGGGGCTCGACTATCCCATCGGCTACGTGCGCTGGACCGAGGGCCGCAACATGGCCGAATACCTTCGCCTGATCTCGGATG
Organism: Devosia beringensis; assembly: GCF_014926585.1. Taxonomy (NCBI): domain Bacteria; kingdom Pseudomonadati; phylum Pseudomonadota; class Alphaproteobacteria; order Hyphomicrobiales; family Devosiaceae; genus Devosia; species Devosia beringensis. The sequence goes on from NZ_CP045422.1 coordinate 1,192,869, forward strand.
GCCTGGTCGACCTGGGCAAGCTGCCATCCGTCATCCATCCGTTGGAAAAAGTATCGGACGCGTATGGCGCCACGCAGGCCGGAGGCGCGACAAAGCCTTTACTGGTGCTGCTGTCCTATAGTCAGGACGCCAAGGTTACGCCCGATCGCAGGCTAGCCACGCCCGCCATCGCGACAAAGCGGGCGGTAGATCGGGTTCGCCTCGCCGTGATTGGCGCCGGCGGCTTCGCCAAGGGCATGCACCTCCCCAATATCGCCGAGATGGCCGACCTGTTTCATCTGCGCGCGGTGGCGAGCCGTACAGGCCACAATGCCGCCCTGACGGCCAAGCGCTTCGGCGCCGACTACAGCACAACTGACTACCACCAAGTCTTGGACGATCCCGAGGTCGATGCAGTGATCATCGCCACTCGGCACGATACGCACAGCGCAGTGGCCATAGAGGCTCTGCAAGCAGGCAAGCATGTCCTTCTGGAAAAACCCCTTGCACTGACGGAGGCCGAGACAGCGGGCATTGAAGATTTCTACGAGACCAACCAGCGAGCACCACTTTTGCTCACCGGATTCAACCGCAGGTTTTCGCCAATCATGGAAAGTGTGTCCAAGACGCTTGCCTCGCGATCAAACCCCATGATTATCAACTACCGGATGAATGCCGGCTATATTCCGCTGGACCACTGGGTGCACGGACCAGAAGGCGGTGGACGCAATCGTGGCGAGGCTTGCCACATCTACGACCTCTTCACCTTTTTGACTCAGGCGGAAGTAACCTCTGTCGAGGCCATTTCCATCTCTCCAACCACGGCTCACTATTCGCCGTCGGACAATTTCGTGGCCACAATGCAGTTCAAGGATGGCTCGGTGGCGACGTTGACTTATACCGCACTCGGCTCGTCTGCCTATTCCAAGGAAACCATGGAGATCTTTGCCGAAGGGAGCGTGTACAACATGGACGATTATCGCACACTGAACATCGTCGGCCAACGCAATGAAACCCTCGACTTGCGCAAGGCCGACAAGGGGCAGAAAAATCAACTTCGCCGCTTCGCCGACGCCATCCGATTGGGACGGGAATGGCCCTCCCCGCTCTGGCAACAGGCGCAGGCGACGAGGATCGCGATTGCGGTCGACGCACGAATTTAAAACCAACCTGAATTGGCGTCGGCTTAGATGCTCGCAGAGCTAACATTGTGACAGAGCTAGTTCTATACGTTTTGGTTCTGACAGCCTATGCTCCGGGCGTTGCATTATTGGCTACGTCCAAACGTGTGTGGCGATTCCCAGTAGTGTGCTTTGCCTTTATCGGCATGATTGCCTTCAATGCTGTGGGAAGCATAGGCGTCTTCTCCGCTGAAAAGATTTATTGGCTAGCATTCGACACTCAGCCAGTATCTTCTGAATTAGCAATCCTGCTCGTTTCCCAAGCAATTATATTTTATGCGATTTGCGGGACATACGTTCTATTGCGAGAGCCACGCCCCACTAATTATAGATTTGAATACAATGATGGTTTTTTGATCGCGTTATCAATGACCGCAATATTCGCTATTGCGGCGCTTTACTATCATCAAACGGGAATTTTTCTCATCCAATCCGCGCTAGACGGAAGCATGGATGTCGATAATTCATATTCTTTCAGGGACAAGTACGTCTACGGCATATCGAACTGGCCTATCTACAGCCTTGCATTTGTTTTTATACCCATTTTGCTTTCCAATCACGGGCTAATAGTATTTCTATCCAGCTCTGGAAAATTGAAGATAGTCCCGCTCGCCTGTCTTCTTGTTAGTTTCGGCGCAAGTTTATCACTAGGCTCTAAAGGCGGCCTTTTGGGGTTTCTTCTGTCGCTCTCTGTTGCCTACGTCACCTTTTTAGGCATGACTGGCCGGACGGCATACGGAATATTACGTAGCAAGGTCTTTTGGATATTTTCTGTGATCGCCGTGGCAACGATGGTGTTCGGCTATATTCACGCTACGACGGAATTAGTCGGGTATACGGCTCTAGCCCAGAGATTTATCTATCGAGTATTTGTAGCCTACCCGGAGACTATTGCTGCGGCTATCAGCATGTATCATGATCGCGGGCCTCTGGGCATTGCGGTGCTTCCGACAATGCGAGGGCTACTCCAACACGAACAGGTCAATCTGTCCGCTCTATTGCACGAGTACGAGGCTAACACGCCTGGCGGCGTGAGCGTGCCCTTTGTGGGGGAAGCGTACTTGATAGGGGGACGGTTGGGGGTGTGCCTGGCATTGCCTATGGTCTTCTTTACCCTTATTGCGATCCAAGAATTCGCTAGCAGATTGAATATGGGTCTCTTCGCCATCGGGTTCGCGGCGATTTATTCGTATCTTGCCATACAGCTCTCGCTTAACGGGATGTTCGCTAGCCTCTATAATTTCATGTATCCAGGAACAATCTGCGTCATTGGCGGCTTGGCGCTGGGAGCGGGCTGGATTGTACGAAAAGCTGGAGAACCCGGAAAAGTAGCGAAGCTGTAATGATTAGCTTGGGAACGGCTTTTCCAATGTCCACCTTCTCGCATTGGCTTCCGTGATAGGCATCGCTCCGTTGTCGCGATTGCGTTGTTTACAAATGGTATTTTAGCCAGGCAACGCTGCGGCGGGGGTTCAATCGCGTTGCCTATTGCCAAAGCTAAAGCTGACCGGAAAGTACGATGATCGACAACGTGACCAATATAGGATTGCCGTCTCGCCTAGACCGTATGACCAGGATCCTCCTGGTCATCACAATTGCGGTCTGTGCACTCTATCAGTTGCAGCATTATCTGGTGTTCCCCTTCGCATCACTGGGGCGGTTTGCGCTGCTAGCCACCGTTGGCGGGCTGGCAATCGCCGCCGCACCAGGGCGCATTCTCGCTCTTTCGCCTCTGTTCTGGGTGCTGGGTGCACTGTTGGTGATGGCCGGCCTCCACACATATCTGCTGTTCGGCGCCGCGATGGGCGTTGCGGGAACTGCGCGTTTCGCCAATGTCATGGTGATAGCGCCTCTTGTCGCGCTTCTGTTCACAGATCACCAGCACGTCCGGCTCGTATTGCTAGTCTATGTCGGTGTTGTCTTCGTGGCGCTGGCCTCGCATCTCTATCAATTTTGGGGCGGGAGCCTCGATACCCTGGTAGGTGACTATATTGCCATCAGGGCAGACTTGGTTCGTTATATGACGGTCCTTGGGGAGCCCAATGTTGGGGGCATGATCGCGGTCATCGGTGTTGTAATAGGAGTATTCCTGCCTACAAAGCTACGCTATTCCATTCTGGTCGTGTCGCCATCTGTAATTTTTGTCTTCATGACTATTTCAAAGGCAGCGGCCTTGGGCCTGGTGGTCGCCTGCATAGCCATTGTCGTCGCCGATTTGTTGTTCCGGCGAACAAAGAGCCTCAACCGTATAGTGTTCGGCCTGCTGGTTGGGCTGGCGCTTGTTTTTGCCCTACACGCCGGCGATTACTTGAGTGCCTCGATACGCTCCGTTCTGGGCCAGATAAATGGCGAGCCTTCCCTGGTCGACGACCTTGTGGACCGGCAGGACGGAATATTTTTCGCTGCCGACGGCAACTATAGTGCGCTCAAACTCTTCAACATGGTTTTCGGTCTGTCATTTGGCGTCGCAGGTAGCGCTGCCCAGGAAGTCCTGGGATACGATGCCGGAGTGATGCTGCCGCACAATTCCTATATGGAAATTTATATTACCGGTGGCTTGGCGACGTTGGCCATCGTAGTGCTCCTGATGGCAAGGGCATTTTTGCGCCTCTTTCGTGACGCACGCGCAACCGGTCATGTCGAGGATATCTGCGCTCTGGTTTGCCTGCTCGTCCTCTCTTGCTGGATGCTCGTCTATCCCATTATCTATGAACCAGCCACTGGAGCGCTATTCTGGTCCCTCATCGGATACGGAAATCGTGTGTCGCCCAGTGGTCGGACGTCAAAGGATTTGCCTTGAAAGTACCGTTTATCGACATCAAGCGTTACGAACCCGGTTTCGTAGACGCCGTTACGGCCAAGTTTGGCGAAATGGTCACCAATGCCCAGTTCATGGGCGGAGATGAGGTCAGCCTGCTCGAGCAGAAGCTTGCCCCGCTGATGGGCGCTGGCTTCGTCGTCTCCTGCGCAAATGGCACCGATGCCCTGCAATTGGCGCTGCGGGCCCTCGGCGTGGGACGCGGCGACACGGTTCTCGTGCCTGACGTTACTTTTTGGGCGACTTTCGAAGCGGTGGTCAATGTGGGCGCGACGCCCGCCACGCTCGATGTCGACCTCGCCGACGGAGGTATCTCGGTGGCGGCTTTGCGCCAGGCTCTTGCCGACCTAAGCCCCACGGCAGTGATCATTGCGCATCTCTATGGCTGGGCGAGCGCGCACTTGCTGGACATTCGCAATATCTGCAAGCAAGCAGGCGTCCACCTGATTGAGGACGGAGCGCAGTGTTTCGGTACTTTGATCGATAGCCGACCGGTGCTGGAGGGCGCATTGATCTCCACTACCTCCTTCTATCCGGCCAAGGTTTTGGGCGGTGCTGGCGATGGCGGCGCGGTGCTGACCAACGATGCCGGGCTGGCCGAAAAGGTCAGACAGCTGGCCAATCACGGGCGCACCTCGCATTACGGTTATGGCGAGGTAGGCTGGAATTCCCGCCTCGACAGCCTGCAAGCTGCATTCCTAAATCTCAGCCTGGGCCACTTCGAGGCGCGCCTTGCTTCCCGGCGACGTTCAGCGCGCTACTACCGCGACACCCTGCCGGCCTTGGGCATTCAGCTCATGGACGCTCCCGCCCAATATGCCGAGAACGGCTATTGCAATGTCTGTCTGTTCGACGACGAGCAGCTCAGGAAGCGCGTTCAGCTTCGGTTGAGTGAGGAGGGCATTGGTTTTGGCAATATCTATCCCGGCGTGATCTCGACACAAGCCGGGGCCGCCCAATACACGCGCGGCCATGTTGGCGGCACGGCGGGCAAGAAATTGTGCGCGGGTGTCCTCAACCTTCCCCTTTTCGCCTATATGACCGATATCGAGCTTGAACGCGTCACTGCTGTCGTGGCACAGGCAATGGCGACCGCATGATCGATAGGCCAGATATGCAAGACGTATTCGTTCACAGTTCGGCACATGTAGCCCAAGATGTCCGGCTCGGCGCCGGCAGCAAGGTATGGATCAACGTCCAGATCCGCGAAGATGCGGTGATCGGTGAGAACTGCATCATTTCGAAGGATGTCTACATTGATCACGGCGTGCGCATCGGCAACCGGTGCAAGATCCAGAACAGCGTCTCGGTCTATAACGGCGTCACGATTGGCGATGACGTTTTCGTCGGACCCAATGTCTCGTTCACGAATGACAAGGTTCCGCGCGCTTTCAATGCTGATTGGAAAATCACCGAGACCACGGTCGAGAACGGTGCGAGCATCGGCGCAAATGCCACCATTGTGTGCGGCGTGACCATTGGTGAATATGCCATGGTCGCCGCCGGCAGCGTGGTGACCAGGGATGTGGCGCCCTACACGCTCGTCAAGGGCAATCCAGCCCGCCCGACGGCCAGGATCGACATGGCCGGCAATCGTGTCGGAGACCTCTGAGCATGGCGGATGCGCTCCTGCGGGTAGGACTGATCGGCTTGGGCAAGATGGGGCAGAACCATCTGCGTGTCCTCTCCATGCTCAAAGGGGTGGAACTGGTCTTCGTCGCCGATAGCGACCATGCTACGGCCCAGCGTGCGAGCACTAGCCTGGGCGTGCCGGCCATCCATGAGCTTTCGGCAATTCCGGCAGGGACGGACGCTGTGGTCATCTGTACCCCTACAGTCACCCATGCCGAGATGATTCGGCAGGCTGCCGAACACGTAAACAATATCTTCGTGGAAAAGCCGTTAGCAGGAACGCTGGATGAAGCTCAGCTCATCGCGGCGTTTTGCCGGACCAGAAAGATCAATATTCAGGTCGGCTTTATCGAGCGGTTCAACCCGGCCGTGCAGGAGCTCAAGGCCATTTTGGATCGAGCCCAGCAAATCGTTAGCATCGACTTCACACGTACGAACAAACTCAGCGCGCGCATCACAGATGTCGATGTCGTCACCGATCTGATGATCCACGACATTGACTTGGCGCTGCATCTGAACGGCCCGGCACGCGACATCGTCGCCCATGGCTATGTGCGCGACAAGATGATCGATTTCGCCTCAGCGCTGCTGACCCATGAAAACGGACGCTTCTCGCGCATTCAAGCCAGCCGCATTACCGACAAGAAGAAGCGCCTGATTGAAGCGACATGCATTGACATGTTCGTGGACTGCGAGTTGTTGCGCAAAGAGATAATCATCACACGCCAGTCCGAAATCACGCAGGTTGAGGGGCAGCCCTATACGATATCGGCAATTCAAGAGGCGATAGAAGTCCGCCCCCAGGAGGCCCTGCTGACTGAGCTGCAGGCATTTGTCGCCAGTTGCCGGACGGGCCCAACGCTTGACACGCCGGGTGTCGAAGCAGGGTTGGCGGCGATGGAGATATGCGACCAAATTCAGAAGGCGGTAATGGTGTGATGACCAAGAGAAGTGTGAATGACCAAGTCGTTCTGGTAACGGGCGGGGCCGGATTCATCGGCAGCCACCTGGTCGATCGTCTGCTCGCCGAGGGCGCACGGGAAGTCGTGGTGATCGACAACCTGTTCCTAGGGGCAGAAGACAACCTCGCCCAGGCCCAGGCCACCGGCAAGTTGACGCTGTATCGCGACGACGTCGAACTCGCCACCAGCCTGGACTACGTCTTTTCGCGCCACGACATCTCCATCGTGTTCAACTGCGCCACCAAAGCGTTGAACTATTCCTTCCTCAATCCCGCCAATGCGTTCGCGACCAATGTGACTGGGGTGCTTAACCTTCTCGAGTTGCAGCGGCGCGGCACCTTCCAGACCCTCTGTCATTTTTCGACATCGGAGGTCTATGGCTCGGCCGTCTATGAACCGATGGACGAGCTTCATCCACGCAATCCCACCACTACCTATGCGGCGGGCAAGGCCGCAGCGGACATGGCCGTGGAGAGCTATGTGCGCATGTTCGGCCTCGATGCGCTGATCGTGCGCCCCTTCAACAATTACGGCCCGCGCCAGAACCATAAGGGCCTGATGGCAGGTATAATTCCCATCACCGCTTGGCGCATTCTGCACGGCGGCACCCCCGAAATTCATGGTGAGGGGACGCAAAGCCGCGACTTTATCTACGTGAAGGACACCATTGATGCTGTGGTCAAGCTGTTCGCCATTCTGCCGGCTGGCGAATCGGCAAACATTTCCACCGACAATCAGGTGACCATTGCCGATCTGGTGCATCGCATTTGCGCCCAAATGAATTACGATGGCGAGATTGCACGCAAACCGGCGCGTCACGCTGACGTGCTGAGCCACGCGGCCAGCAACAAAAAGACCCAGTCCCTGATCGAGTATTCGCTCACTGACTTTGACGTCGGTCTCCGGACAACGCTTGACTGGTACGCAAACCGGGCCAAGGAGATCGCGCGGTGAACACGGTCAGGCTGATGAAGCCGCATATCACTTTCAACGAAGTCGAAGAGGATTTTCGCGAAGTCTTCGACAGCGGTATGTTTACCCGGGGGGCACAATGCGAGGCATTCCGCGATGAGCTGTCGAACTATACCGGTGCCCAGCACACGCACCTGGCAACTTCGGCCACCACGGCGCTCTGGGTATCGCTCAAGATGCTCGGAATTCAGGCGGGCGATGACGTGGTCGTCTCGGATTTCTCATTCCCGGCGACGGCCAACGTGGTCGAGGATCTGGGCGCCCGTCCCATCTTTGCCGATGTCTCGCTCGACACGTTCAACATGACGCCCGATTCGCTGCGGGCAGCAATCACCCCCAACACCAAAGCCGTCATCTTCGTCGACGCGCTGGGCAATCCCACTGGCCTCACTGAGATCCAGCAGATCTGCAGGAGCCTGGGGATCCCACTGATTGAGGATGCCGCCTGCGCCATTGGCAGCAGCGAGGGCAACGTGCGCTGCGGCGCCATTGCCGACGTCACGTGCTTCAGCTTCCATCCGCGTAAGCTGCTGTGCACCGGCGAGGGCGGGGCCATTACCACCAACCGCGATGACTGGGCAGATTGGCTAAGAATCAAGTTGGCCCACGGCGCCAGCGGCATCAAGGGCGTTGCGCTCGATTTCGTTGATTATGGCTACAATTTCCGCCTGCCCGAACTCCAGTCGATCATGGGGCGCAAGCAGCTCGCCAAGCTGGACGAGATCATCGACGACCGCAACCGCATACGCGACCGCTACATCGAAGATCTCGCGCCGCTAGGCTTCCACATCCAGCGTCTCGGACAGAACGTCCACCACAATGTCCAGTCACTGGTCTTCAAAGTGCCGGATGGGTGCGATCGCAACGGTCTGATCGCGGGGCTCAAGGCGCGTGGAGTCGAATCAACCATCGGCACATACGCGATGAGCCATGGCACCTACTTCCTGCGCAAGTACAACACCCCACAGCCCAATTCCGGCTGGCTGGAATCCAATACGATAACCCTGCCTTGCTTCGAAGGTCTGGAAGTGTCCCAGGTCACGCAGGCCATTGCAGCGGTCTTGGAGCAATAATGACGCTACGGCCACTTGTGTTCATGGGCAGCAAGGCGGCCGGCCTCGCCGCGTTGACGCGACTGGCCGCAGGCGTGCCGCGCGGTCTGCTGGCCGCCATTGCGTGTCCTGACGACTCCGACGACGAAAGGTCACTGGCGGCCCAGTTCCAAGCGTTTGCCGACGCCCAGGACTTGCCGCTCCACATAGTGCGCAATCGTGCCGACCTGGCCGGTTTCGTCGCCCTCTATCAGCCGTCTGCGGCCATCGTGCATGGTTGGTATAGAATCATTCCGGTGGATGAGTATCCTCAGACGGACTTCTACGGCTTCCACTATTCTCCCCTGCCCCGCTATCGCGGCAGTGCACCGCTGGTCTGGCAGATCATCAACGGCGAAGCGGAAATTGGTATTAGCCTCTTCCAATTGAGTGCCGGGCTCGACGACGGTCAGTTGGTCGGCCAGCGTTTCTTTCCGTTGGATCAGGGCGACACGATTGCCGACGCCTTAGCCACCGCCGAGATACTGGTCGACACGATGCTCGATGAGTTCGCGCAGAATTGGCAGGCGCAGACGCTGGTCAAGTTTGACCAGCCCGATGGCGCACCGTCCTATTGCGGCATGCGCATTCCTGCCGATGGCCGTATCGATTGGACCTGGCCGGCCAAGCGCGTGCATGACTTCATCCGGGCGCAGACCAAACCCTATCCTGGCGCTTTCACGACCCTGCCCGATGGCCGCAAGCTGACGATCTGGTCAGCTCATATAGAGCCGCGGCAGTTCTGGGGAACGGCCGGCGCGGTTGTTGAAGTGTCCTCCGGCAAAGTTGTGATAGCCTGCGGGTCGGGGGCCATGGTGCTGGACGAGTGCCAAGTCGAAGGCGAAGTGTCCATATCGGCCGATACCCTTCTCAGGTCGATGAAAGTGCGATTGCTCTGACATGCAGGAAAAGAACGTCGTCACGGTAATCGACTACGGCGCCGGCAATACGGGCTCGGTTGTCAACATGATCAAAAAGGTCGGCGGCACCCCGGCCCTTGCTCGCACACCGACCGAAGTCGCCGAGGCCGGAAAGTTGATACTGCCCGGTGTGGGCAGTTTCGACAATGCGATGCGCCGACTGAGCGAACTGGATTTGATCGCACCGATCAAGCACCACGCCGCCAGTGGGGCACCGCTCTTGGGAATTTGCCTGGGCATGCAACTGCTGGCTGATAGCAGTGAGGAAGGCCTGCTGCCCGGACTGGGCATGATCGCCGGTACGGTTCGCCACTTCAACTTCGACCGTCACAATGCCGACCTCAAAATCCCGCATATGGGCTGGAATCGGATTTCTCGTGCCGCGGAACACCCGTTGACCCGCGGTCTTGAGGACGGCGTACGCTTCTACTTCGTTCATTCTTACTATTTCGACCCGCAGGACCCGGCGGAAATACTCCTAGAGGCGCGTTATGGTATAGACTTTGCGGCCGGCGTGCATCGCGACAACGTCATGGGTGTTCAATTTCATCCCGAGAAAAGCCATCGCTTTGGCATGCAATTGCTGAAGAACTATATCGAGCTTTGAGCATGCTGGACCCCCGCCTTATACCGTGCCTCTTGATGAGCAACGGCGCATTGGTCAAGACCGTGCGGTTCAAGGACTTCACCTATGTGGGGGACCCGGGCAACGCGGTCCGCATCTTCAATCAGAAAGAAGTCGACGAGCTCATCCTGCTCGATATTCACGCGACGACCAGGAATGCTGGTATAGACTTCGAGACGATCGAGAAGTTGGTCACCGAGTGTTTCATGCCCATCTGTTATGGCGGGGGGATAAGGTCCATCGAGGACATGCGCCGGCTCTTCGCGATCGGCATCGAGAAGATTTCCCTCGGCGCAGCAGCGTTCGAAGTTCCAGGACTGGTTCGACAGGCAGCGGCCGAATTCGGCACGCAGGCCATCGTGGTGACGCTGGACGTCAAGAAATCCATGCTCGGGCGCTACTCGGTCAAGATCCGGAATGGAGACAAAGACACCGGCTATTCGGCAGTTGACGCTGCGAGATTTTTCGTAGACGAGGGCGCTGGTGAGTTACTGCTCTACTCGGTGGACCGAGACGGAACCTGGTCCGGCTTCGATCTCAAGCTCCTGGGAGATGTGACCAACACGGTCAATGTGCCCGTGATTGCCACGGGCGGCGCCGGGTCGCTCGATGATGTCAGCGCTGCAGTAAAGCAAGGTGGCGCGTCTGCAGTGGCTATCGGCAGCATGGCGGTTTTTCAAGGCAAGGACCTGGGCGTCCTGATCAAGTTTCCGTCCCGCAAGGATCAGGAAGCCGCATTCGCATAAGGATTTGAAGATGCAAGTCTGCTCCCGCTGCATTTACGACGAGACTGTGCCGAATATCGCTTTCGACCCCAATGATGGAGTCTGTAGCTATTGTCGCCAGATCGAGGGAATGGAACTTGAATACCCGACAGGTGAGAAAGGCCAGGCGCGACTCGACCAAATGATCGAGGAAATTCGCGCCTCGGGCAGGGGAAAAAAGTATGACGCTGTGATCGGCGTCAGCGGCGGCTGCGACTCTTCCTATCTTGTCCACGAGATGAAGGAAAAATATGGCCTGCGTCTGCTTGCCGCTCATTTCGACAATACATGGAATTCAACGATTGCCACAGAGAACATTCACAATGTTCTTGAAAAGCTCAATGTGGACCTCTTCACAATCGTGGTGGACAACAAGGAATATGACGATCTCTACCGATCTTTCTTCGAGGCCGGTGTCAAAGATCTCGAGACTCCGACCGATATAGGGCTGGCCACCACCCTCTATCGCGCCGCCGAGAAGTTCGGCATCAAATACATGATCGAGGGCCACTCTTTCCGCACCGAGGGCATCGCACCACTCGGCTGGATTTATATGGACGGGAAATACATCCAGTCCGTGCACAACCAGTTCGGCAAGGTCCCGATGAAGACTTTCCCCAACCTGTGGTTGAGCGATCAGCTTCGATGGATGCTGACAAGTCGGATCAAGAAGGTTCGGCCGCTGTACTACATGGACTATGACAAGGAAGCAGCCAAGAAGCTGCTGGCCGAGAAATATGGCTGGCAGTGGTATGGCGGCCATCACCTGGAAAATCGGTTCACCGCATTCTATCACAGTTACTTCCTGCCGACGCGCTGGGACATCGACTTCCGGATTGCCGGCTATTCGGCCTACTGCCGCAACGGCTGGATGACGCGCGAGGAAGCGTTGGACCTGATGCAGCAGCCGCCCCATATCGAGGATGACCTCGTCGACTTTACCGTCAAGCGCCTAGGCTACTCGAAATCCGATTTCGAGCGTGTGATGAACCTACCGAAAAAATCCTATAAGGATTACGTCACCTACAAGAAGACCTTTGAGCGGATGCGTCCGTTCTTCTGGGCAATGTATAAGGCGGACCTGATCCCCAAGAGCTTCTACATGAAGTACACCGCCAAGACGTGACCCAACCGGTGTTCAACAATCCGATTTTGCAATATGGCAGCCTGGCGGCCTGGCCCTACTGGCTCGCCGAGGGGCTGACGGCGATCGGCCAGCCGTCGGTCAATGTCATTCCCGAGGACACCGACGTCTTCGACCTCGACCGCCGATTGCCGCATCATGTTGCGCTGGCAAAGAAGACCGATTCCCGCTTGTCGCGATTTGCCAGCCGTGCCGGATTCCTGGCTCGCGTGCCGGACCGTTATTCGCTGGTGCACTATCATGGCAGTCACTTGCTGCGCGGCAGCATGCACCATCTGCTCGAAGGCCCGTATCTCGCAGCCCGCAAGATACCTATGCTCGTCAGCTTTGGCGGCGGCGACGCCCGCATAGTTAGCATGGCGCGGCGCAACAACCCCTATTTTTATCGGGAAGAAGATCCGGCCCGGGACGAGTCGATCCGGCGATATCTCAAATCTATCTCGCGCTACATCCGCTATGCAGCCACTGACTGCGAAATGGCTGAGTATGTGGCGCCATATTTCGACAAGGTTTTCACCTTCCGCCAGCCGGTGGACATGGGGCGTTTCTCCTATGTGGCCCCTGACGCGCCACGCCGTCCCGTCTTGTTGCATGTTCCCACCGAGCCTCATGTGAAAGGAACCGAGCAGATTGTAGCGGCCATAGAGGCGCTGCGGTCCGAAGGGCTGGATTTCGACTTCCGCATGGTCCGCCAGCTGACGCAGAAGGAATTTTATGCGGAGCTGGCCAGTTGCGACGTCTATATTGACGAGCTGCGCTGCGGCTCACATGGAGTGACCGCCGTCGAAGCTATGGCTTGCGGCAAGTGCACCGTAACCTACATTCGCCCCGACCTGGTGGACAGATATCCGGCCGACCTGCCCCTGGTGAACGCCAACCCAGACACGATTACCGCCGTGCTGCGCGACCTCATCGGGGATGCGGATCGTCGCCGGGATATCGCCGCGAGGAGCCGAGCCTACGCGCTGCGATATCATGATGCCCGCGTGGTGGCCCAAGACATGCTGGCCGCCTACGAAGAGATTGGCCTTGCAGTAGGCGGACAATGACAAGCATACGGCAAAAGGCATTGGCCGCCTCGGAATCTCTGGCGCCTCTGTTGGTGCACCTGCCTGACCGTTTCCGGGTGGGCCGTGGCTATGCCGCAGCAGTGCGGCAAGTTCGCCGTTTTGAGACGTACGAACAGGAGCGGGCTCGCAGCGAGACATTCGTCAGACTTCAGGGCATGGTCGCCTTTGCCTATAACAACGTGCCCTTCTATCGACAATTTTACGGCGATCAGGGCTTTCATCCCACACAGTTGGCAAGCCTTGAGGATTGGGACGCCGTCCCCGTCGTCCGCAAGGAGGATTTCCAGACAGTCCCCGTCGAACAGCGATGTGTACCGGGGGCAGGCAGCGTACTCTCCAATACCGGCGGCACATCGGGGCGTCCTCTGGTCTTCCAACTACCGAAGGATGCTCCCTCGGTAGAATGGGCCCATATGCATGAGTTGTGGAAGGCCCGTGGCTATCGCACGTCAGCGATGAAGTTGCGTATTGGCGGCACGCATTATGACCGGGCAGAGCCTTTCCGCTATCATCCTAGGCACAATGAACTCATCGTCAACGCAAATTGCCCTCTGTCCGAGGTCGTGGCTGCGCTGCTAGCGCTGATCGAACGCTACTGTGTCCGATGGGTGCACGGCTATCCCAGCCTAGTCGCCGAATTCGCGCATTCGCTGGCCGCCTCCTCGGACGGCGAAGCCGCTCGGTTTCGCAGCCGACTGCACGGTGTGCTGCTGGGCTCGGAATTCCCGGCCCGGGTCTATCGTGAGCCAATCGGACAGATCCTCAGCACCAATATACTGAGCTGGTACGGGCACAGCGAAATGGCGCTGCTGGCCGGCGAGACGGCGGCAGGCATTTACCAGTCCATGCCCACTTATGGCTATGCGGAAGCGGTCCCTGTTGGGTCGGGTCCTAGCCACCGCCTTGTCTCAACGTCACTGCACAATCGCGTCCATCCATTCATTCGATACGACACCGGCGATCTTGTTGAACCGGTGGCCCGCGTTGGAGCATCCTTAGCCTTCCGTATCGCCCAGGGACGGATCGGAGATTTCGTCGTGGACCGCTCGGGTGCCCGACACGCCCTCACAGCTATTATTTTCGGGCGGCACCACGGATCCTTCGACGACGTGCAGCACCTTCAGGTCCGACAGACCGTGCCGGGCCATATGACGCTGCTCGTGGTACCAACCCCCGGCAAGCAGGATCAGGCTGCGCTCGCGGCAGGCTTCGACTTTTCTGGCCTTGACCTCGACTGGAGCCTCGAACTGGTAAATGCACCGATCCGCTCGTCCGGCGGCAAGATCAAGCTGAAGATCGATGGCTAGTCGAACGGCAAAGGAGCCGGCACCGCCCCAGTCAGGCAGGCTCGGCCAACTGAGGGCTTTGATCCCGCGCGGGCTCCCGCACGTGATGGTAGCCAACGTTGCCCAGCAGGGCCTGGCCTTTGCCGGCGTGATCCTGGTCGCCCGTCTGCTGCCACCCGATGAATTCGCCCTGATACGCATTTCCATTGCCTATGCGGCCATTGCGACAATTCTTGGGGTTGGCGGCTTGACGGCGCCGATCCTTCGCTACTGCGCCGACATATCGGCGTCTCCCGAGCAGCGAAGGGCATGGCTGGGCGTCGCGCTACGCTGGCTGGGCGCCATCTCTGCCAGCGTATCCATTCTGGCTTTACTGATCATCTTTCTGTCGGGCCGCAGCGGCAACGAGGGGATGATCCTGTCGGCTTATGCGCTGCAGGTCCCTGCCCTAGCCGCCACCAGCCTGTGCCTGGTTTACCTGCAGGCCGAGCAGCGCTTCCGCTTCCTGGCCTACTCCCAGATCCTCATCCGCTGCCTGTCCCTGGTGCTGACCGTGCTGGGCCTCTGGTTTTTTGGAGTGGCAGGCTTTCTCGTCGCCACGATCGCATCCGTGGCCGCTGGAACCATTCCTCTGCTCCTGGCCTCTCGACCCAGTCGCGATCCTGTTGCACTTCCCGCAGACTTCGCCACCTTGGCGCGGTACAGCCTGGCCGGGATGCTCGTCACCACTGTTGGCCAGTATGCAGACCTTATGCTGCTGGACTGGGCGTCAACCGACCTACACCTTGTGGCCGTCTAT
Organism: Devosia beringensis; assembly: GCF_014926585.1. NCBI lineage: Bacteria > Pseudomonadati > Pseudomonadota > Alphaproteobacteria > Hyphomicrobiales > Devosiaceae > Devosia > Devosia beringensis. The sequence continues at coordinate 1,208,112 of NZ_CP045422.1, forward strand.
TCCCTGGGCACAATCTTCTTTTTCGCCATCAGCGGCCTGGCTGGCTCAGTGCAAAGCGTGGCGACACCGCATTTTACCGGGCTGATGCAGGACCGCACCAAATTCGTCGCGGAATTGCGCCGTTGGACCATTGGCCTGATCGTGGCCGGCGCCCTGGCTGCCATCGGGGTCTGCACTCTGGCTTGGGGCCTCGAACGGTGGCTGCTAGGCCCGCGCTATGCCGGGCTTGGCTTGATGGTGGGCGTATTGATGCTGCGATTCTGGATTTGGTGCAGCTATGCGATCGCTGGCGCTGCCATGCTGGGTATCGGCGCGATCCGCCAGGGCACCTGGATTGCCGTGGTGACGACCACCACCGCCTTTCTGGTTGGTCTTCCCATGGTACTGTGGATCGGCATATGGGGAGCCGCGCTCACGCAGATCGTCGTTGCACTGGTTTCGGCGGTTCTGGTGTGGCAGGTGGTTCGTAGCGAGGTTGCACGGCTTCCGGTAGCTTCTGGACAGACAGGGCTCTCCGCCAATGCCGCTTCTTGACCTGCAGCGTCGCGTAGGCCGAAGGGTAAAACGCATTATTGTCCAGGCCGGACAGCAGGCCATGGCCCGGCTGCGCCCGACCTTTGTCCGATCGGGACAGGCGAGAAGCGCCAGCGGACGCTTCGGCTTCGCCAATGCAGCATTCATGGACCAGGTTTGGCGAAAGACGCCTTGGCACCGAACGCTTGTGGTCGAACTTGCCAGGGAGGCCGTTGCCCACCGGTTTGATCTGCTGGGGTCGGGCCGGGTAACCCTCTCTTACGACATGACATGCAAAGGGCTGGCCGGCATTCGGTTCGCCCGTCCGGCGGCACCGGCCATCGATGAAGCCGGTCATTGGCTGGCCGGGCGGATCAATTCAAGCAACCTCGCGGAAGCGCAGCGCATCTGGCGCTTGATCGATCCGGCCTACGTGCCAATCGATTGGCAGCTGGATTTCAAATCCGGCTATCGCTGGAGCGAATCCACTTGGCACGGCGCCATCCGCTTTGGCCATCATCTCGGGGCGGATGTAAAAGTGCCTTGGGAACTCGCGCGGCTGCAGCACCTTCCGATGTTAGCGCTTGCTGCTTGCGATGCCGACAGCGACGCCCCAGAATTCACGCGAGAAGTACGCAATCAACTGCTGGACTTCATCGCGACCAATCCTCCAGGCTTCGGGGTCAACTGGGCCTGCGCCATGGATGTGGGGATCAGAGTGGCCAATATGGTGGTTGCCCATGATTTGCTGCTGGCTGCCGGCGCGAACCTTGATGTCGATTTCGAGACAATCTTCGATGCCAGTGTGCTTGCCCATGCGCGACACATCGCCGGCAACCTCGAATGGTCGCCGCTCTATCGGGGTAATCACTACCTTGCCGACCTCGCCGGCCTGCTCTTTGCTGCAACCGACCTTCCGCAAAGCCAGGAGACCGATGGCTGGTTGGCCTTTGCGACCCGAGAATTGCTCGGCGAGGTCGGCTATCAGTTCCATGCGGATGGAAGTAACTTCGAGGCCAGCACCTGCTATCACCGCCTATCTGCTGAGATTGTGCTCTGGGCGTGCGCCTTGCTGGACAACCTGACTGAAACCCGGTTGGAGGCTCTTGCTCGACCCCATAGCTGGAACGGGACGGTGCCGCCGCGCCGTCCTCTGCCGCCCTTGCCCATGCACAACGTGCCATCCTCGTGCAAGCCGACGCCGATTTCGCCGCAGATGCGTCAACAGCTCGCCGCCATGGCGCGTTTTACTCGTTGCGTCACACGCCCGGACGGGCTCGCCGTGCAGTTCGGCGACAATGACAGCGGCCGGTTCCTGATTCTGGGATCGCAGGAACAGCGGGCTTGGCGAGACGGCGTCAATCCGGCTACGTCTCTTGACCACCGAGGCCTCTGCGAGGGTACAGACAGTTTTTTGGGCAAGCCCTCAGCCGATGCCGCGTCCAGTATCCTGGCGACGTTTGCCGGACGAACAGGGGACGCCCCTGCAATGGATTACGATCCCCAGCCCTGTGGCAATCGGGGCGACGATGTCCGCTGGGACGAGCTGACCGCCCTCGGTCAGTCGGCTCCGCCTGGCAGCATCTGGCGCTGCGAGATCCCGGGCGGCCCAGGCTTGCGCGGCCAGCTCGAATATCAAGGCTTTGATGGAATGGGCTGCTATGTGCTGCGCAGCACCCGCCTGTTCGTGGCCATTCGCTGTGGGGAGATCGGTGTTGGCGGCTTGGGCCCGCATGCCCACTGCGATCAGTTGGCCATTGAAGTGATGGTGGATGGCCGATCGCTGATCCGTGACCCTGGCAGCTATATCTACACCGCCCTGCCCGACATGCGGAACCGCTACCGGTCGGTGAAGTCGCATCATGCGCCCCGCCATGGCGACGCGGAGCCGGCCAACCTGACGCTCGGCATCTTCGACCTGCGCGGCGCTTCCGCAGGCGAATGCCTTTATTTCGGGGCAAGAGGCTTTGTGGGGCGCCACCGCGGCTATGGTTTCGACGTCTACCGACGCGTCGAGGTGGAGGATGATCGGATCATCGTCATCGACTTCAGTCCCGATGGCCACACAATTTCCGATCCAACCGCCGACCCCATTGATTTCTCCCCGGGCTACGGGCAGATCGAGCGCATGAGCCCGTCATGAAGATATTGATCATCACGCATTCTTTCCCGCCAGACCTCACACCGCGGGCCTTCCGGTTAGCCGCCATTGCCGAGGAACTTGCGGCCCAAGGGCACGACGTGCATGTCCTTTGTGCAACGGGAGCCGACGCGCCCTATGCCGGCAGGGCAAGGATTCACCGGGTGGCCGACCCGATCCTGGGACGGCGCAACCAGCGGCCCTCATCTCCCGCCGCTGACCGGGCACCCCTGGCAGTAAAGAGGAGCATGGTACGCCGCTTCAAATCCATGCTCGTCCAGGCCTGGCGCAAGGTCTACTGGCCCGACTATGCCTGCGGCTGGATCATTCCTGCTAGCGCGGCGGCAGACAGACTGCAGGCGGAGCATGGTTTTGACTGGGTGATCTCCACCTCGCACCCGTTCTCCGGGCATGTCGTGTGGTTGCGCGCTGGCGCTAGGGCAACCGGCACCGGCTGGCTGGTGGATATTGGCGACCCCTATTCGCAGATGGACGAGCCGGCGCCCTATAACCGCCTGCTCTATCAAGGTCTCGGTCGATGGACCGAAGGTCGCGTCCTGCGGCGTGCCGACAGGATCACCGTAACAACGGAAGCGACGCGGCGACTCTATGAAGGAGGGTTCCCGGTCACGCGTGGAAAGCTGGCAGTCATCGGCCCCCTGTTGTCCCTGCCGCCCAGCCCTGTCCGCACGCGCCCGCGTGGTGGCGCCATCAGGATCGTCTTTGTCGGCACGCTCTATCGCACCATACGCAATCCCGCCTACTTCCTGGACCGCTACCAAGCCCTGCGGGCAGCGCGCCCCGACAAGACCTATGAAATGCACTTCTACGGAGCGGTGAACGATTGCCACGACATCCTGCAGCGGCACCTGGTGGCAGCGCCCGGCTCTATCGTGGTGCATGGCCTGGTTGAACGCGAGGAAGTGACGCGTGCCATGGCCGAAGCCGATGCCGTGCTGAATATCGGCAACCATTCCACGTCGCAGCTGGGCAGCAAGGTCATTGAATATATGGCTGTGGGGCGGCCGATCATCAATGTCGTGACCCTGCCGGACGATACGTCCCTCACCGCGCTTGAGGATCATCCGGCCACCTTGCTGCTGTCGGGATCAGACGGTAAACCTGTAGGCGATGACATTGCCCGCCTGGCTGCGTTCCTGGACAATCCTCCACCGATACCGCAGGCCTACACGGCATCAGTTATCGCGCGGCACTCGCCACAAACCATCACCAGAGAATATTCCGCGCTATTGGGCAGGACAGCCGAGGCACGCTGACAGCCGGAAGCTGTTGACGGGGCAATTCAAGCCAAGACAACAAGCGCGCCAATTGCTACTGGTCCTGCCTACGGCCTCTCCGGGCGGATGGGGCACCCGTCATTTGCCGCAACGAGGATCAATGACCGTGACCACTCCAGACCCGACACTGGACCGCTACCTCAATGGTGATTATGCGGAAAAAAACCCTGACTGGGATTCGGGGGACTCGCCCTGGAAAGCAGGCAAGATAGCGCAGATTTTGCGGGATCACTCCATCCGGCCGCAACGCATCGCCGAAGTTGGCTGCGGCTCGGGAGCCGTGCTGGTGGCCTTGCGTAGCGCTTTCCCCGAGGCTGCTATGGAAGGCTATGATATCGCGCCAGACGCCCAGCGTTTCTGGCCCGAGAGCCGCAAGGCTGGCATTGCCTTCACCCTGGGCGACTATCTCGAACTGGATACGCCGGTGCCGGATGCACTGCTGATCGTCGACGTTCTGGAGCATCTCGGCAATCCCTGGGAGTTTCTCGCCCGCCTCAAAAGCCGCGCGAAACTGATCGTTTGCCATATTCCGCTGGACCTATCCGCCTCGAGTGTGCTGCGGGAGAAGCCGCTTCTGCTGGTGCGTGACAAGGTGGGCCACCTCCATTATTTCACCAAGACCCTAGCAGTGTCACTGCTGGAAGAGTCGGGCTACGAGGTCATCGAAGCGCGCTACACCAACGCCTCGCTCGATGCGCCGCAACTCTCGCTCAAGACGCGCCTTGCCGGCCTGCTTCGACGTGTGGTCTATGCCCTCAACAAGGACCTGGGTGTCCGTCTGCTCGGCGGCGAAACACTCATGGTCCTGGCTCGCCCGCGGAGCGGCGATTGAGCCTGTTCATCCAGGCGTCGAATATTCACGTCGGCGGAGGCAAGACCTTGTTGCTCCCGCTGTTGCAGGCCCTGCAGGGGCCTGCGACGGTCTATATTGACGAACGCCTGTCCGACCTGCCGCCGCTCCATCCCGATGTGGCGATCTTCCGGGTCAAGCCAACCATTTTAGGCCGGTGGCTTGGCGAGCGGGACCTCGCCCGGCGAGCCTCGGCCGGAGATGTCCTGTTGTGCTTCGGCAATCTGCCACCGCTCTTTCCCAGCAAGGCTGCGGTCCGAGTCTACTTGCACAACCGGTACCTCGCCGAAAACCTGTCCACCAGCGGCCTGCCGCTCCGAGTGCGCCTACGCATTGCCGTGGAGCGGATGTTACTCCGTTTGGGCCTGCGTGATGCCGAACTGGTAGTGCAGACACAGACAATGGCCACTGCAGCGCAAGCCAAGTTTGGTCGCACACCACGCGTCATCGGCTTTGCCCCGGCGCTGCCGGCGCCCGCATTTGATGGCAATGCCATCCGAAAGTTCGACTTCGTCTACGTCGCCTCTGGCGAAGCGCACAAGAACCACCGCCGCCTGGTCGAGGCTTGGACCTATCTCGCCAAGATGGATATCCGCCCCTCGCTCTGCCTGACATTGACGGAGCAGCGCGACGGCGCGCTCTGGCGCTGGGTCAAGGACGAGGCGGAGGACCAGGGCCTCGACATTCACCTGCGGGCTGTTTCGAACCCCGGTGAAGTTGCGCGCCTCTTGGCCGAGAGCGGTACTCTGATCTATCCGTCGCTGTTCGAGGCTTTTGGCATTCCCATGCTCGAAGCGCAGACTGCGGGTCTTGCGGTCCTCGCACCCGAACGTGACTATGTGCGAGACCTGCTGGCGCCGCAGCAGACTTTCGACCCTCTCTCGGCGCGGTCGATCGCCCGGGCGGCGATGCGCCATCTCGGTCAGACCCAATCTTCCGCGCCGGTTCTCGATCCAGCCACCTTCCTCGACCTGATAAAGAAGGCACCGTGAGTGCGGATACTCGTTTCCACCCAGTATTATTGGCCTGAGGCCTTCGTCATCAACGACTTGACGAAGCTGCTGACCGACCGGGGGCATGTGGTCACGGTGCTGACCGGCAAGCCCAACTACCCGCAAGGTAACATCTACTCTGGATACCGGGCCTGGGGCGTTACCCGGGAGCAGCACCAGGGGGTAGAGGTGGTCCGTGTACCTCTTGTTGCGCGCGGGCAGCAATCGCGGCTGCGCCTGGCACTCAACTACCTGTCGTTCCTGGCCGCTGCCGCCACGCTGGGGCCATGGGCATTGCGCAAGCACACATTCGATATCATCCTGGTCTATGGGGTCTCGCCCCTGTTGCAGGCTCTGCCTGCGGTGCTGTTGGCCAAAATGCACAAAGTGCCTCTGGTCGTCTGGGTGCAGGATCTTTGGCCGGAGAGCCTTTCTGCCACTGGCTATATGCGCAATCGCTGGGCCCTGAAGCTGATTTCGTCCGTGGTCCGGATCATCTACCGCGCATCGGACAGAGTTCTTGTGCCTTCTGAGGCCTTCCGAACGCCCGTGGAACACTATGCGTCGCCAGACAGGATTTTCTACTATCCCAATGCGTATGTCGACCAACCGGTCGGCGAGGCAAGCTTTGGCGCCCAAACACTGGCCCAGCGGCTGGAGCGGGTTTTCTCTGTCGTCTTCGCCGGCAATCTGGGTTCCGCCCAAGCGCTGGATACGGTGATCAATGCCGCTGCAACGTTGGCGCATCGCAAGGATATTGCTTTCTTCCTTGTCGGCAGCGGCAGTGAGGCGGAGCGTGTCCGCGGCGAGATCGAGCGCTTGGGGCTCCTGAATATTGTCCTGTGCGGCCGCTTTGCGCCCGAGGACATGGGCGCCATCCTGCCCGCAGCCGGGTGCCTGTTGGTGACGCTTAAGGCCGAGCCGATCTTTTCCTATACGATCCCCAGCAAGGTCCAGGCCTATCTAGCGGCCGGCCGGCCGATAATCGCGGCACTAGACGGGGAAGGTGCGCGCATCATCGAGCAGGCGGGTGCAGGCCTGACCGTGGCGGCCGAAAACGCACCTGCGCTGGCCCGTGCCATCGAAAAAATGGCCGACACCCCCGAAGTTGTTCGCAATGCCATGGGCAAGAGCGGCCGCTCATACTATGAGCAACACTTCACCGCGGACGAACTGGCAGACGCGCTGGTCGCCCATCTGGGAGCGGCACGGCAACAAGCGAGGCAATAACCATGAAAGTACTCGTCCTGGGGGCCTCTGGCATGCTGGGCAATGCGATGATCCGTGTGCTGCTTCAGCACCCGAATTTGGAAGTGTACGGGACCCTGCGGTCCGAAAGTGCACGGCGCTTCTTTGGGCCTGAATTGCAGTCTCGGCTATTGACCGGAGTGGACGTACAGGATCACGATGGACTGGTTCGCCTGCTTACCCAGACGAGGCCGAACGTTGTCGTCAACTGCGTTGGTCTCGTCAAACAGCTGGCCGAGGCAGATGATCCGTTGCTGGCACTGCCGATCAACGCCATGTTGCCGCACCGTCTGGCGCGGCTCTGCGCCCTTTCGAATGCGCGCCTCGTCCATGTCAGCACCGACTGCGTCTTCACGGGGCGCCAAGGGCTCTATACGGAAACAGATGAGCCAGATGCACAGGATCTCTATGGGCGCTCCAAACTGCTCGGCGAAGTGGCCGCTCCCAATGCGATTACCCTGCGCACCTCCATCATCGGGCATGAGCTCAGCAGCCGACACGGCCTGGTGGAGTGGTTCCTCGCCCAAGAGGGATCCGCGCGTGGTTTCACCCGCGCGATTTTCTCCGGCCTGCCGACCTGCGAGCTTGCGCGCGTGACGCGGGACTTCGTGCTGACACGCCCTGAACTGTCAGGCGTCTACCACGTCGCCTCGGCGCCGATCGCCAAATACGACTTGTTGAAACTCATCAACGAGCAATATGGCACATCGATCGTCCTCGAACCCGACGACAAGCTGGTCATCGACCGTTCCCTGGTGGCCGCGCGCTTCAACGCGGCGACAGGCTACCACCCCCCGGACTGGCCCCTCCTGGTGGCCTCGATGAATTCGTTCAGATAAGGAATACAACATGTTTTCCAACGGCGTCCTGATGATTACAGGCGGCACGGGCTCGTTCGGCAACGCTGTTCTCAAGCGTTTCCTCGACACCGATGTTCGCGAAATCCGCATCTTCAGCCGTGACGAGAAGAAACAAGAAGACATGCGGATCGCCATGAACAACAGCAAGTTGCGTTTCCATATTGGCGATGTCCGCGATGTCGACAGCGTACGCCAAGCGATGCGTGGTGTGGATTTCGTCTTTCACGCGGCGGCCCTCAAACAGGTGCCGTCCTGCGAGTTCTACCCCATGGAAGCCGTGCGTACGAACGTGCTGGGGGCCGAGAATGTCCTCAACGCGGCAGTCGACGCCGGGGTCAAACGGCTGGTGGTGCTCAGCACCGATAAGGCCGTCTATCCGATCAATGCCATGGGCATATCGAAAGCCATGATGGAAAAGCTCATGGTGGCGAAATCGCGCATGCTTGCGAGCAGCGATACGGTGGTCTGCGCCACGCGCTACGGAAATGTCATGGCGTCCCGCGGCTCGGTTATTCCCCTGTTCATCGATCAGATCCGCAGCGGTAAGCCACTGACGCTCACCGATCCCAATATGACGCGCTTCCTCATGTCGCTCGACGACTCCGTCGATCTGGTGGTCCACGCCTTCCAGAACTCCGAACAGGGCGACATCTTTGTGCAGAAGGCGCCGGCCTCCACTCTGGGCGATCTGGCCGAGGCGCTACTGACCCTGTTCAATAGTCGCAACGAAGTCAAAATCATCGGTACCCGGCACGGTGAGAAGCTCTATGAATCACTTCTGTCCCGCGAGGAAATGTCGCGAGCCGAGGACATGGGACGCTATTATCGGGTGCCGGCGGACGGCCGTGACCTTAACTACAACAAGTATTTTGTCGAGGGCGAGGAGAAAGTTTCCGCCTTCGAGGACTATACCTCGCATAACACAACTCGGCTTGACGTCGATGGTGTCACGAGCCTGCTCGCCAAACTCGACTATGTACGGGAACTGCTCAGTGCGTAAGGTCATGACCATTGTCGGGACGCGGCCCGAACTAATCAAGATGTCCCGCGTCATCGCCGCTCTCGACGAGCATACCGACCACGTCCTGGTCCATAGCGGCCAAAATTACGACTACGAGCTTAACCAGATTTTCTTCGACGATCTCGGCATTCGAAAGCCCGACCACTTCCTCGACGCGGCCGGCGGTAACGCGGCGTCGACCATCGCTCGTGTCATCGAGCGCTCCGACGAGTTGATGGGCCGGGTCGAGCCGGAAGCCGTGATGCTTTATGGCGACACCAATTCCTGCCTCTCCGTCATTTCCGCCAAACGACGCAAGATCCCGGTATTTCACATGGAGGCTGGCAATCGCTGTTTCGACCAGCGTGTCCCTGAGGAGCTTAATCGTAAGGTTCTCGATCATCTCAGCGACATCAATATGGTGCTGACGGAACATGCACGACGCTACCTGATCGCCGAGGGCCTGCGACCGGAGACGATCATCAAGACGGGCTCGCACATGGACGAAGTTCTAACCTTCTATCGCGGGCGCATCGACGCGTCCGACGCCTTGGCGAGGCTCGATCTCGAGCAGAAACGCTATTTCGTCGTCAGCATGCATCGGGAAGAAAATGTCGACGACCCTGCGCGACTGAGCCAGATATTGGACACGCTCAACGGGCTGGCGCAAGGCTACCAGATGCCCGTGATCGTTTCGGTTCATCCGCGCACGCGCAACCGTATCGAGGCCATAGGCAACCTCGCATTGGACGAGCGCATTCGCTTCCTCAAGCCGTTCGGCTTCACCGACTATATCCAGCTGCAGCGCAACGCATTCTGCACGATCTCCGACAGCGGCACGATAACCGAGGAAAGCGCTTTGCTCGGTTTTCCAGCAGTCACCATCAGGCCAGCCCATGAACGGCCCGAAGGCATGGACGCCGGTGTACTGATCATGAGTGGGGCCAGTAGAGATCGCGTCATTGAAGCCGTTCGGGTGGTTACCAGCGGCTCTGCCGGACCGGTGCGCCCTGTTGACGATTACATGAACCCCGCAGTGTCCCAACAAGTGTTGCGGGTCGTTCTGAGCTATATCGACTATGTGAATCGAACGGTCTGGTCAAAGTCTCCCTAAGTCCAGCCGGCGATTTACCTTATGGCTTCGAACAGGACCTTGCGGGCCTCGGTCTCGTCCTCGCTCTGCAGGGTGGCCAGCAGACGGGGCATCAGGCGATCCAGATCAGAATGGTCGCTCTGAGCAGCTCGCAGAATCTTTGGGTGCCGCGTCTGCAGCACGTTGGTCCCGTCGTAAAATAGTTCCTCGTAGAGCTTCTCCCCCGGCCGCTTGCCGGTTACCACGATTTCGATATCGCCATCCGGATTGGCCGCATCCTTGAGCTTGAAGCCTGCCAGGCGGATCATGTTCTCCGCCAAATCCTTGATCAGGACCGGCATCCCCATCTCCAAGAGAAAAACGTCGGCGCCTTCGGAAAGTTGACCTGCCTGGACGATGAGCTCCGCTGCTTCATGGATCGACATGAAGTACCGCGTCATGGTCGGATCTGTCAGGGTCAACGGGCCACGATGGGCGATCTGCTCTTTGAACAAAGGGACCACCGAACCATTCGATCCCAGCACATTGCCGAAGCGCACCGCGGAAAACCGCTGTGCGGATTGCCGCTCGGTCGCCATTGCCGACATCTGGTGAACGATCAGCTCAGCCCAGCGCTTGGTCGCACCCATGACGTTGGTCGGCCGGACTGCCTTGTCCGACGAGATCAGGACGAAGTTCTCGACGCCCTGTTCCAGCGCGACGCTCGCGACGTTCTGCGTGCCGAGCACATTGTTGCGGATCCCCTCGAGCGAATTGGCCTCCACCAGCGGCACGTGCTTGTACGCGGCGGCGTGAAACACCACCTGCACCGAGAACTTCTCCATCGCCCGCTCCAACGATCGCCGGTCGGTGATTGAACCAAGGATGGAAGCCACCGACAGTCCGCTTACGCCAGCGAGTTCGCGGTCGATATTGTAAAGCGCAAACTCATTGCTTTCGAACAGCACGAGCCGCTGCGGATGCCATTTGGAGATAAGCCGGCACAACTCCGAGCCGATGGAACCACCGGCACCCGTAACCATTATCGAACGTCCTTCGATCATGCTCCGCACGAGGTCCAGGTCGGGCGGCACGGAAGAGCGCCCGAGCAGTTCGTCGATCTCGATCTCGCGAATTTGGCTGACCAGATACTTGCCGCTGACCAGCTCGGAAATCGGCGGCAGTGTCCGCAGCTTCACGCCATGGCCTGCAACCATGGCAATGATCTCCTTTTTGCGCTCGGGACTCAAAGTGGGGATGGAGAGAATGACCTCTTCGACGCCATACTGGTCAACCAACCACTCGAAGTGGGTCGGCGAAAACACGCGCACTCCTGCCACGTCCCGCCCGTGCAAGCCTGGATTATCGTCGATGAAGCCAACAATTCTCTCGCCGGGATGCCGACGGAGTGCATCGACCAGTTGGGCGCCCGATTGGCCGGCGCCGTAGACCAGCAATTGTCGATTCTTCGCCAAGACGGGCCCTGCTGACCACAACAGTTTCTTGACCACAAGACGGCTGCTACCGATGATCAGCGTGGCAATGGCCCAGTACAGGATCGGCACCGAACGCGGGATGGTCATGTAGCCGGTCATGGCCGAGAGGAACATCAGAAACAGCCAGGACAGGACGGCCAGCGTCGTCGCCTGAAGAATAGTCCAGAGCGCACGCTCTGGCAGGTAGCGGATGACGGCCCGGTAGAGGCCCAGGCGCACGAAGATGGGCACCGCGACCAATGGCGCCAGAGCGATGACGAAGAACTGCGACCCTCTGTCTGGCGGCGCCCAGGCGCCGAAACGCAGCGAGAAGCTGGCCCATAAGGCGAATGACAAAGCCACCACGTCGAAGGTGATGATGATCACGCGCTTCCAGATGCGAGGGAGATTTCCGATCCGGTTGACCAGAGTTGTACCCATAGAGAGATGACGTCTTGGCATTGTGCCTGCCTCCGGCGGCGCAAGGTTTGGGGATCGGTGCTCCCAAAATGCGAATATCTCAGCAACTCCCCAGCCTCCTAATCAATTACGCCAACCATGCCAATGGTGTCGCCCTATTCTCCCACCAACAATCGCTCCGGAGGCGCCCCGAGCAGGCTTTGGCACTAGCATTGCACCGCTATCTCTGATTGATCTGTCCGCGCCCGCCCGAGCTGCAGGAGGATCGGCATGAAGATCGTCATAACTGGAGCCTCCGGCTTCGTCGGTTCCATGCTGGTTCCGCTACTGGCCGCCGGAGGGACGGAACTGGTCCTTGCCGGGCGGTCACCGGAGCGGCTGAAAAGCTCATATCCTGGCCATATCTGCGTTTCTTACGAGAGTCTGCCGGCCCATTGCTACAATGCCGACCTTTTGATCAATTTGGCAGTGATGAATTCTGACCAGGCAGGAGAGTTCGCCGATTTCGAGGCCGTCAACGTCCAGTTTGCGCTTCAACTGGCGCGCCTGGCCGCCACCGCCGGGATACGCCGGTTCGTCAACGTCTCCTCATTGCACGCCATCGACCCCGGTCACCAGCACTCCTATGCTGCAACAAAGCGACTGGCGGCGGAGCACCTCAAGGCAATCGACGACGTCGAGGTTTTGAACCTCTACCTGCCCGCCATCTATGGAGATCGCTGGGCGGGCCGCTGGCAGTTCATCAACAGTCTGCCTGCATTTGTCAGGCCGGCGATCAGTGACGTGCTCAGAGGCCTCAAGCCGACCCTGAATGTCGATCGCTTGGCCGCTTTCCTGCGCTTGGCGGCCGATGGCGGGGTCGAAGCCAAAGACGTCATCCTGACCGACGGTCAGGCCCGTAACAACTTCTATAGTATTTCCAAGAGAACAATTGATATCGCGGTCTTTCTTGGCATCGCGGTGTTATTTTGGTGGTTGCTGCTCATCATTTGGATCATGGTCAAGGCACAATCTCCCGGCCCCGGCATTTTCAGACAGGAGCGTATCGGCCGTGATGGACGCCCTTTTGTCTGCTACAAGTTCCGAACTATGGAGGTCGGAACCCGGCAAGCGGCCACCCACGAGGTTTCTGGCAGTTCGGTGACCCGTCTCGGCCATAGCCTGCGCCGGTACAAACTGGATGAATTGCCGCAGATTCTCAATCTTGCAAAAGGCGACATGAGTCTGGTCGGGCCACGCCCATGCCTGCCGGTACAGGCGGAACTCATAAAGGCACGCCGGTCGAACGGCGTCCTCCAGATTACCCCCGGGATCACCGGCCTGTCTCAAGTCCAGGGTATCGACATGAGCCACCCCGCTCGGCTCGCCCAGGAAGACCGCAAATATCTTGATCTGCGGTGTCTGCCTTTGGATCTGAAGATCGCTGTACGGACTATTTTCGGCAGTGGGCGCGGTGATCGCGTCATTCCATAGACAAAGCTCCGCTCGTTGTGCTCTGGCAAGGGCCATCCAGATAGCGGTCTCAATTGGCCGTACGGGCGTCGATAAGGCTCCAAAGCCGATTTTTACTGTCGCACCGTCGACTAGTTGGAGATTCAGCTCCTGAGGCGGGCCACTACGAGTGACAGCCGGAAAGCCCACCGTAGTTCTTTAAAGCTTCAGCTATATCAGTAGTCTCTGAAGTTCGCATGCTTTGGCACCCGTTGGTGCACAGGTGTGAAAGAAACAAATCGAGTCGCCCTTGAGTCAAAACGAGTCAACCTGAGTCGGTTTGCGCAGTCCCAGTCGACTTAACCTGCATTATCATTTCTCTGGTTCCATGGCGTTCCTCCCTCGAACCTCAAGATGGCTATGTACGACGTAGTTAACCATGCCGAGGATCTCAGCGTGACTTTTCGCGAACACCTGTCACGCTGATTGTAGGATTCCACCCGGATTCTTTGGTTGCCCATCAAGGCGGCCGCCAGCGTTGCGTCAACAACGCCAGCGACCTGACCAGGCAGCCACCATCCTGCACTCACAGGAGAAGCCGCCATGGCTGATCACTTCTATTGCCGCGATCAGATTCGCCGCAACATTTTCCTCGACAGTTCTGACCCGCTTGGGATCATCGGATGTTTTGGCGTCGCCGCCTCGTGCGACGCCTGCCTGGTAGTGCGCGCGCTTTAGCGCCCTGCCCCGCCCGATTGCCACCGGACTTTGACCTCGCGCTGACAGCGCGAGCCTGAGCCCCTGCGCGATTGATCCTTTGTCCGAGCTTGCCGCTGCACCTGACCGTGCCACGGACCCGCTCGCCCTCAGAAATTCGAGATCATGAAAAACTGGAAAATGACGTCCGGTCCCGGCCCGGAGCCCGACGCGGACGACGAAGAAGACCTGCGTAAACTTATGAACAGCGACTTCGTGTTCGAAGCCGAGGCTCGCACGAACCTCGGTAAGCCGCGCTTGCTGGCGCTCAAGGGCTATGACCGTCCATTCGTCCGTATTGCCCCGCAGATGTCCATGGATGAGCACAATGCCCGCCGTGGTGCCGACGACCGGCGCGACCGCCATGCCGTGCGGCGGCTGATCGAGGGCCTTGGCGAAATCAAAGACCTCAAGGGTCCCGCCACATCCGACGCCGTGGACGCGTTTGCGGCCAAGGTGTTTGCCGAGGCACCCAATTTCGGCCGGGCCATTGAGGCCATTCGGCAGTCAGCCCAGGTGCATATTCGCCGCGGGGCGCGCTGGCTGCAGATCCGGCCCCTGGTGATTGAAAGCGGGCCGGGCAGCGGCAAGACCAGGCTTGTTCACCTTCTGGCTGAGGCCAGCAGTCTGCCACTGGTCTACCTGGACTGCGCCACGATGACCACCCTGACCCCGATCCTGTCTCAGGACGGCAGCTGGAGCAATTCGCGGCAGAGCGACATCATGCAGGCGCTGGCGAATTCTGCCTCGGCCAATGTCATCGTGGTCCTCGACGAGCTCGACAAGCTGCGCGACATGAGCCGCAACGGCTCGCCCAAGCCCAGCGAGGCTCTTGTGGGCCTGCTCGAGAAGCGCAGCGCCGCGGCGCATATGGACAACTATCTCCAGCTCGCCGTGGACCTGAGTTTCATCAACTGGATCATCTTGGTGAACGATGCGACGCGGCTGTCCCAGCCGTTTCTCGACCGCTGCCAGATCATTCGGATGGCGCCGCCGACGCCCCAGGAAATCGCTGACATCGCCGCCCGAGAAATCGAGCGCCGCGGGCTCGAACCGGAGCTCGTCACCACCATCGCCAAAGCCGTGCGCTCGGGCAAAATCACCAGCCTGCGCACCCTCCACAAGCTGCTCGACTCGGCCAACGCCGCGTCCTCGCGCTCCACCCTCAACTGATTTCTTCAATAATTGCAAAAACCAAAAAAGGACGCTTCTCTCATGACTGACAACACCAATATCCCGGCCCGTACCTTGCTCGCCGCTGATGGCCAGACTGACGGCAATGGCGATTATCGCGCCATTGCCATGGTCATCGACACCAGTTTCCCTGCCGGCGAGCAGCTGCGCACCACGCAGAGCGTGCTCGATCCGCTGACGCCGGTGGGACTGGCCGAACTGCGCGCCGAGGTGCACGCTGCTAAGGCAGCCGGAACCCCGCGCTTTCTCTGCGCCGTGTGCCAGCGCCCGGTCCATCTGGCTCAGCGCCCGGCCGGCCCCGGCGTCACTCGCAATGGCCTAGCGGCCTTCTTCCGCCATGTTGCCGATACGGATGCACCGCCCTGCCCCTGCCGCACCGTGCCGGGTGTGCACAATGTCGGGGCTGTCCAGTTTGCTGGTTTGCAGGAAGGTCTTGATCACCATACCCTCAAACACGCTCTGGCCGACTGCCTGTGCCACGACCCGCGCTTTTCCGATGTGCAGGTGGAAAAGCGGCTCAGCGCCGATGGCAGCTGGCGCGTCCCCGACGTCTGCGCGCTCTTCGAGGGCAAGCAGATCGCCTTCGATCTGCAGCTCGCCACCCTGCCGATTTCCACCATCCGGGAGCGGGAGAACCACTATGCCGCTATGGGCGTGCACCACGTCTGGCTGACCGGCGCCGCCGACCTGTCGCGCTTGTCCCACCAGGGTTTCTGCGATCTGCACCTCAACATGGCGGGGCGGATTTTCGCCATCGACGACACCTCGATCGGGCGCTCCCTCCGGGATGGGCAGTTCCAGTTGCAGGAGCTCAGCATCCTGCCCCGCCTGGTCAAAGATCGGCCGATCCACAACATCTGGGAGACGGCGCCGGTCGGGACCGGCGTCATCATGATGGCCCCCAATCTGCGCAAGGCAGAGGGGGAGCGCCGCTATCGCCGCGAACTCGCGGCCCAGGTCAGTGCCAGCTTGGGCGCCGAGCGCCAGGCCATCTGCAGGGCCGCGGCAATGAATCAGGGTCTGGCGCCCGTGGGACTGCAGTGGACGCGCCTGGCGCGCTTCATCTGTGGGCCCGGTATCGACGGCTCCATCACCAGCGATGTCGGCAAGGTGCTGGCTTTCCTGGCGCAGGTGGAGGTCTTCGTCACCCACCAGTCCGGCTCGCGTCCCAGCATCGAACGCGAGCTGCAGCGCCGACTCGGCACGCTGCTGGCCGGCCGCCATGCTCTGCACTGGGCGCCGCTGGTGCTGATGGTGTTCAGCACCCTGCCCTCGATCAAGGCGGCGGTGGATCCCACCACCATGGCCCGTCTCAACACCCTCCTCACCAGCACGGGGAAGGTGCGCCCCTTGCTCCGCATGCACGCCGGGATGATTGCGGCACTTTATCCCTGGCTCGGACGTCGGCTGCTGATGAAAGCCCCAAGGTTCGGCCCGAAGATGCGCCTGCCGGCAAGCCGCGCTTAGTCGCAAGAAAGCGAGGCATGGATGGGCCATCCGAGGCCCATCCATGCCGGCGTCCACTTACTCCACTCGCAAGAGCTCGGGGTAAGTGCTCCGCCAAGTGGCCGCCCAACGGCGGCCAATCTCAGGGACTGTAAGAAAGAGAGAAGAAAGGAAGACAGGGGGCTGCTGTAGGTGTTGGGGACAGCCCTTCATTCAGATCCAGACAACCGAGCCCGAGGTTGACGCAGAAGCAGGCCGCCTAACATCACATCCCCCAGTGCCACCGGCACTGGGGCAACGCCGCAGGCGTCCGCGGCCTGCTTCTGGGTCAAGGCCACCGCCAGGCTCCCTTCTCCAATGCGCGCGCAGCGCAGCGATCGCAGTTCTGGCTTCACCGACCCAGCACTAGCGGGTCGGTGTCAAAGTCAGCGGCATTTGAGAGGGGATGCGGTGGCCGGACTGAGTGGCGGCAGATACAGATTTGTCACTCAACGCTTTGACCTTGAGTACCTGTCGCTTCATGTGAGTGTTCACGCAGAAAGCATAACTGCGGGATGCATGACCGTGCTTTGACATGCCGCCAACGCCCAGTTCACCGCTGAACAAACAGAGGAGTCTCTCTGTTGCTTGGTACGGGGAAATTATCTCTGCAGAAGCGCTAGCCCGAAATCGGATACTGCGTTAGTCAGCTCTAATCGTTGGCGCCCAAACCATGCGGCGCGCACTTCTTTAGAATTGAGAGGCTCATGCCTCGCCGTCTGAACTGGAGAGCAGATGCTGATCACCGCCGTGACCGGTTTTTACGATATTGGACGGGCCCGCTATGACAATCGGTCCGCCGACAAGTATGTAAGCTGGCTGAATCAGACGCTGCAGACGCGGCTGCCCTTCCTGGTTTTCCTTGACCCGGCCTTTGACGCCAGCGGTGTCGTGCTCAAGCCGGAGGATCGCATCGTCCGGGTGGCGAGAGATGATCTGACCATGTTCCGCCATGGCGAACGGATCAGGGAGATCGTCTCCACCAGCCAGACGGTCAATCGACGCGACATTTCCTTCCACGTCGCGGAGTACGGCATGATCGTCATGTCCAAGCTCGAGATGATGAAGCGCGCTGCCAGTGAAACCGATGCCGACTACCTGATCTGGATCGATGCCGGGCACTGCCGGATGATCCCGGACCTGGGCGATGGCACGATCAAGCTGACGGCGGCCGATCTCGATGGCATCAAGTTCGGCCTCTATACCACCTATCACCTGAGCCAGCGCATGCGCATCGGCAAGTTCCCGCGCCGCATGGTGGGGACCACCCTGGCCATGATGAGCGCGGCCGATTTCATCGTCGCCCGCGACTTTGCTGAAGAACTCTCCGACCGAATGGATTTCATGGTCGAGCAGGAATGGCTGCCGGCAGGCAAGTGGGACAATGAGCAGATGGCCATCGGCACCCTGCTATTCCGTGGCGGCCTGCCCGGCGCACGTGTGCTGCGCACCCATGTCGGGGGCGGCTCTAATGCCGTCAGCTGGCTGTTTGGCGCGCCGCTCGACGGCCGCAAGACGCCGCTCTATGTGCGCTGGCGGCTGCTGCTGGACGAATTCCGCACCCGCTTGGCGCCGCCGGAAGACTGCTATCTGCCGGGCGACTTTCCCGAGGCGGCCTTTCAGGCCTGGCGGCAGAGCCGGCGGTAAATTGAGTGACCGGGCTGACGTGGTTGGCCATAGCACCTCTAGTTCGGCTAGCCATCATCCCGACGGACTAACACTTTGAAAACTTCGGGTTTTTGGCCGCGCGCTTTCTCTTAGAGCTCTTTTGGACGGCTGGTGGCTCGGAGGCGAAAGCATTTACTGAGACGAATTACGAGCTCTCCAATCCGAGTTTTCGCGCCAGTTGAATCATCTCCTTGGACTTGTCATGTCCCAGCTTGATCAGGATGGCATTTCCAGTTAGCTCCCCCTCGTATCGAATCGTGTCAAACTCCCGATTTGTCAAAAAACGAGAGTAGTGCTGAAGATCGAGTTCGCTTCGTATGCATCGCTCAGGGAAATATGCTCTCATGAATACGAGGGTAGCCGACGCGATGCGGGTCAAAGTGAGGTAATAGCCGGGCAGCAGCGGCGTAACGGTCTGTTCAAAGCGATTGTCGCCCTCAAAACGCATTCGCAATGTCAACAATGCGACCAGCACTTCCGCCCAGGCGCTGGGATCCTTGCAGTACTCAACTAGATAGTCCTTATCCACGATGGCAACGTTTGCGCCGACTGGACCGGGTGGACACTTCCAGATGCGGGCATCAACGGGCTTTCGAAACTGAACAATGTAGCCTTTTTGGACCTCCCGCTGCAGGCTACCCAGCAGCTCGATACGGGAGATGTTTTCCCAATACAAACGAGAGTGAAAATCGACCTCCGATGGACGGGCGTCCATTCCCGGCCATATATATCGAATGCCGAAATTGTCCGGCGTAATTTTCAAAACCTGGGTCCACCAGTGCTCTGAACCGATACGAGTCATGGCATAGCGCAAAAACTGCTCGCGGGTGAACGTCGGTGGAACTTGCTTCCGCGATACTTGTTTCGCAGTCGGTGTCGGCAGTTCGAGCAGCTTGGCCAGACGCTCGGCGGTCCTGATGTCAATTCTTGCCACCTGGTGGCGGGAAAGCTCACCCAAAGCGGCAGCTGCTTCAAAGTCAGGAAAATAGAAGTGATGAATTGGGAACACTCGATAGGCGTCCGGGAGCTTGAAATATGCCAGAGCAACAAGATCGGCTGGCGACACCTGACTCTTGGTAACGCCGAGGAACTGCATTTGGTCGGCGCGGGCGACCGGCTTCATTGTTTTGAGCGCCTCGCTTATGGGCCTCTGCGCCGAAGCCTGTTCACCGTCATGGAGGTTGCAGCGCAGCAGTCCAGCAGCGACGCTATACCAGAATTGCCTCTCAAGATCCTGCGCCTCGTCGCTTTTCTTGGCAGCAAGTACGTCCTCTTTGATTATTTTTTCAAAGGCGTCGGGCTTCATGAACAGCGCCCGGCAGGCTGAAAGAACCCCAGTTCTATGCAGTTCCATAAGCGGGAGGAAGCGCTCCTTTAAAAGCCTAATCTGACGCTCTTCCATTGTCGGGGCAGAGCTCTGCTCGATAGGCGGCCTTGGGCGCTTTTTCTTGCGCTTTTCCGAGGGCTTTTTCGCCTTGAGCCGGCCAGCCTGCGGCCACCATTCAACCGAAATCAATGCCGCTGCATCCCGGACCACGCCATCGACAGTTTTGGTAAGTGCTACGTCCGGCTCTGCCATATAGCGGCCGAGGTACTGCAGGGCCTGCGCCATCCCGAACGATATGCTATCTCGCACGCGATTTTGCAGATCCGAGTTCTTGCGCTTTATGGACAATTCAAACTGCCGCTCCACGTAGCACATCATGATGATCGGCTTGCCGAGCTTCAGCGCCTGCAGCTGTTCAGGCGTCAAATATTGATAAAATTCTTCGTCATATGGCGTTTCGGGAGCTGCCTTTCCATGCAAGTCGATGATCGCCAATCGGCACCGCTCTAGCTCCTGCATATCGACGTCGCCAGTTGGCAAAATAAGCCCAGGGGCGCCGCCATTCAGTACCTCGATCCAGGCGAGGTTGATCCCAACCTTGAGTTGATGCCTCAAAAGGTCGTCGCGACTTGCCTCGACATAGGCGTCGTCATTGCGGTGGCGGTACAGACGATGCTCATGTTCAGTCATACTTAGGCTTTCTGGATGTGATTGTCAGGGCGAGTTGAGCGGACAAACGCGATGGCTCACCCGGTGAAATAGGATGCTGAGCCGTTTCCACCGACTGATGCCGGGTAGCCGGTGGCTGTTGCACGAGGAGGGCAGCTTGCGACGGTTCAGCAATTGCTGGGCGCGGTTTTTGCTTGGCCCGAATTCGAGAGACGGCACCACGAAGCTGATCAGCGGAAATTGCAGTGCCGTCCTTTTGTGTCCAGGAAGGCAGGCCGAGGGCTATCTGACGCCAGGTCAGTCCCCACGTCCGGAGCGCCTCTATCTGCGGCAATCCAAGCCTCAGGCGCCGCTCTAGAGGCAGGCGCACGTCCGCTGATACATCCGCAGTCCCATTGAGACGCTTTAGGATTTTCTGAATTTTTGCAGGCGTCGTCATGGTGGCCTTCCGCAGCAATACGATGTCGGAGGATGTCCGCTTGTCTTTGGACACATTCCCTCTAAAATAAACCAGATATCTAGATGAACCACGATCCTGGGTTAATGAGGTGTGAATGTTTTTCTTTTTTATGAACCCCGCAGAGATGCCCGTTTTCAGCGCTGGTTTGAGGAAACTGGAACGATCGCTGGATCTGCTCAGATCTGTCGACCCAGGAATGCCGATTGGAGCGGCGGCCGCTCTCATTCGCATTGGGCGCCAAATGCCCCAATTGGCCACAGGGCAGGAAACTCTGAAGAGTATTGGCGCCCAGATGGAGGTCCCTTATTCAAGCTTTTTGCGCCATACGGATCTCCTGTCCGAAGGCGCGCCTGGCACCAAGGCACTGCGGCTAATTGAAAAAGGGATCCATCCAGAAGACCGGCGCGCGCGCCAGGTGCGTCTCACGCCCGATGGATTGAATCTTCTGCTCAATTTGGACAGCATTTGTAGCGAGCAGTGATGCGCTCATTGAGGATTTGGCGGCTTGTAGAGCCAGCGAAACGACACCACACCCGACGCAGCCGCCAGAAAGCAGAGGACGATCCTTATCCCGAGCCGGGGCGCAAATGCGAAAATTTCGCCAATTCCTGCAATGCAGCGAGCCGGCTCACGCGCCTCGAAACATACCGAGGTCTTTAGCACGAAATCCAAGTCGAGGATCAACCAAACGGCCGGTGATTGCCCGATCGAGGGAAACCCCTGCACCTTTATCGGCACAAGAACAAATGACAAAACTGCGGCTTGCAACAGACAGACGGTGGCGACAGTCCACAGCAGCCGCCTCATAACATGCCGCCAGCTGCTGCCACCATCAAACACACGACGGCGATGGTGACACTAATGCAGAATGCGGTAGCGGCCGCGCCCAAGGGGCGCAGCCTTTCGATGCATTTGCCGATTCTGACCTCAAGTTCGGTGCGCCGTATGGTTTCCAGAAAAGGCGTTAGCTGGTGGTCCAGCATGCCAATTGCGCGAATGTCGTCGCGCGTGATCTTCTTCTTTTTCGGCAATTCGGTTGCGAGAGCATGTGCTTTCTCGGCGCGCGCATCGTTGCCGTCGTGAATTGCCTGCAGGATTTCTTTGCCACTCAGCCTAGGCTTCATGGTCGCCTCCCACAAAAAGGTCGTCGAGCTGCTGGAACATGGATCCCAGGAAAAACGCGACGTCACCACGACAAATTTTGGCATCGGCGCGCGGCAGACCGGTGACAGCAGTAATTTCCGACGGCGTCATCTGGACGACCTTGGAGAACGACAGCCGATGCGGCTCAAAGCGGGCATAGCTGTCTCCAGCAATCTTGGGCATGACGATGTAGGACGCCGACGGCGCGGCCGCCATTAGCCGCTCGAACGCCTGCCGGGCTGAACTCGCAGGATGCAACTGGTCGATAGCATTGAAACGCTGATTCTCGACCAGCACCACGTGACCCATTGGAAGCGCACGCTGAGCCGCCCGCACGGCGTCGACCGCCTTCTCGATGGCCTCCTGCTCGGCCGTGAACACAACGAAAATTACCGGCTGATACCCAAATTCTTCGAGATCGGCGGAGAACTCACATTGCTGCGCCCAGAAGGCAAAATTCAAATCCTCGTTGGCGCCGATGTCTACCAGAACGGGCTGGCTGGCCTTGCCACCTGCCTCCGCCTTATCCGTAATGACAGCAAACCGGGAGAGCTGCTCGGCGGGATTGGCGCGCATCAGTTCGGGGGTGGACGCGACGCTGGTGATCTCGAAGCTATTGAGTTCCGAAAGCCTAGCCTGAGCATCGACCTGAACAACGAGAGGGTGCAGCATTTTGAAGAGCCACCACTCGATGAGAATTTGAGCCAGCGTCGACTTTCCGACCCCGCCTTTGCCGTTCATGACGGCGGCGAAGATTTCGTAGATTGCGATTTTGCGAGAAGTAATTGGCCACATTTTTGCGTCCCCTGTTCACACGATGCGAGCAGCATGACCCAAATCGAAATCCTTGAAGGTGAAATTGCTCCGTTTCATCAACGTGTTGTAATGCAAGGGTTTGTTGCGCTTTTTTCTTGGTCGCGCACATTTTGAGCCAGCCAAGAGTGTCGCCATTTTACCTGTAAAACGACGCGGGTCGCCCCGACTGAGCAATTTCACCTTCAGCGGAACTGGGTAGCGATAACTGGGAGGCCTCCTCAATGAGCGGAGGCCTTAAATGGTCGTCACATTCAACAAATCTGCACCAGGATCCTACTACCGTCAGGCCCTTGCCTACTACTCAAACGGAGCTGCAAGCTTCTGGTTCGCACCCAACAGTCGCTTGGGTGTTACCGATGGCGAACCCGTCGACTTCACCGCCTTTGAGCATCTTTACGGTGGGGCAGATGCCAATGGTCTACCCCTCAGCCGCAACACTGGCGGTCACATTGTCGATCGCGTCCCCGCGTTCGACATGACCCTTTCGATCTTCAAAACGCTGAGCATGATACTGGCTCTTGCACCCCCGGAGCTCAAAGAGCCAATCTTGCAGGCTATCAGGGAGGCTGCCGTCGAAACCCTCGAAGTCGGCCAGGATCTGGCGGGCTATCGTCGCCGCGGCAGGGGCGGCATGCAGCTTGAGAAAGTGTCTCTCACGGCCGCTGTCTTTCTTCATCCCGACAGTCGTCCCGCGCCCCATAGTGATGGCCACGTGTTCAGCGACATGAACTCGCATTTCCATGCGGTGTTCTTCAATACCGGCGTCAGTGATGATGGCACGGCTG
The DNA here is from genome assembly GCF_014926585.1 of Devosia beringensis. Classification (NCBI taxonomy): domain Bacteria; kingdom Pseudomonadati; phylum Pseudomonadota; class Alphaproteobacteria; order Hyphomicrobiales; family Devosiaceae; genus Devosia; species Devosia beringensis. The sequence continues at coordinate 1,231,714 of NZ_CP045422.1, forward strand.
GCTCATTGCACTCGATGTTGCTGCGCAGCGCCAAAATGCCGATGGGCGCCACCCTTCATGCGGCTCTCGCGTACCAGTTCATGAAGCTCGGTTTTTCCATCGAGGTGACCGGTCCAAACGGCATGTTTGAGGTCACGGGCATCAGTCCAGAACTGATCGAGTATTTCTCCGCGCGTCGCAACGAGATCAAGAATGAACTCGAAGTCGCTGGAACAACGAGCACCGCGTCTCCGGCCCTTGCGGCAAAGACCGCCGCACGCACGCGCTCGACCAAACTCGATCAGACACAGGACGAGCGTCTGGAGATCTGGCGAGCAGCCTGTATTCGCCAGGATTTTGATCCGAACGATATCGTTCCGGCGGCTTTGGCCGTTGGTCAGGAGCCCGACGAACTTGCCGGTGAAACCCTCTATCGCCAGCGTCTCGAAGCCTTGGCGCAGGAATTGGTCGAGAATGAAGCTGTGTTCAACCGCTTCGAACTGGTGCGGGCCAGCATGGCCGCTCTGGTCGGAACCGGACTGCCTGTAAACCGCGCCCGTACCGCAGAAGCTGAGCTCGCAGAGTTCGGGGTCTTGCAGATTGGGGCAGACTCCCTCGGCTTGCCCCTGTACTCGACCAGAGAGATGATCCGCACTGAAATGGCGGTCGTCTCCCTGGCCCAGGACTTGGCCGCAGCTTCCGGCTTCGGCTTGGACGCGGCAACCGTAAATGCTGCCTGTGGCGCCAAAGGCTTGTCTGCAGAGCAGGCCGATGCGGCACTTGCCGCGACCGCAACTGGACGCCTCTGCGTCATCGAAGGCGGCCCGGGGACCGGCAAATCCACGACGCTGACGGTGCCGGTCCGGTGTTACCAGGATGCCGGCTACAACGTCATTGCGGCTGCGACGGCCTGGAAGATCGCCAAGGGTTTGGGTGCCGATCTTGGCGTGGAGGCCAGGGCAACCGCCGCATGGCTGGCTGCACTGAAGCGCGGCGAGAAGGTATTCGATGCAAAGACCGTGCTGGTGGTCGACGAAACCGGGCTGCAGTCGGCAGCCGATACCGAAGCCCTGCTGGCAGCAGCCAAGGCGGCCGGCGCCAAGGTCATTTTGGTCGGCGACCGCCAGCAGCTCAAGCCCATTGGTGCTGGCTCCGGACTGGACCTGGTGGCGCGCGCCGTCGACACGCACAGGATCGACACCATTGTGCGACAGCGCAGCGAATGGGGCCGCCAGACGGTTCGCGACTTTGGTGCTGGCCGCGCCGACGCGGCGTTGACGGCATTGGACGAACACGACGACCTTCGCTTCACCGACAATACAAAAACGGCTGTGCAAGACATCGTCGAACACTGGCGCAGCCGTGTCGATGCCGGGGTCGAGCCGCTGATACTGGCGCGCTCCAACGCCCAGATCCGCCAGATTGCCCTGTCCATTCGTGACGACTGCCGCAATGCCGGGGAACTGGGCGACGATCTGGTCAGCTTCACCGGCTATGCCAATGACAGGGTCTTTGCCATGTCGTTGGGGCTGGGGGACCGCATTCGGTTCACCGTCAAGAACTCTGGCCTTGAAGTGGTGAACGGCAGCACGGCCCTTGTCACCGCTATCCTGCCCGCCCCCGAGCCGATGAACACAGTGATTACCGCGCTCATCGGCAATCGGGAAATCCGCTTCAAGCTGGCCGATCTTGCCAACGAAAAGGGCCAGGTGGGTCTGAGCTGGTCCTATGCCAGCACCATCTTTTCTGCGCAGGGCTTAACGGTCGAGGAAACCCTGGTGCTCGCCGACGCCGGCTTTGACCGCAGTGCGGCCTATGTCGCGTGCAGCCGGGCGCGCGAACGCACCACGCTGTTTGTCGACCGCAGTTCGCTCGAAGGCCTCGAACAGTTCGAGCGGGGCCTACCGGAAACGCTGCGCGTACGACTGAAAGCGGCTCTGGCGGGCCGTTGGGCGCGCAATCCCAAAAAGACGTCGACGCTGGACTTTATCTCGCCGGACGACTGGCAGGCTCTGAAACGGCCCGCAGAACCTGCCCCCCTGACTTATGAACCTGTGCGTCTGGATAGTTTCAAGTCTTCCCATGACCTTATCGAGACGGCGCCCGGTGCTCCGCGCACTCGTTCAGCTGACGTGGACTTCGATCATGAATAGGCAGACCTGCCTGAAACGGACCGCGCTGCGCGCCACCTCTCATGGAAGGAGCAGCGATGAGGTCGACGTGATGTGTGATCTCATCCCTAACCAAGACATTTCAGAAGCAGAACTCTCAGCGATTGAGCTGCTTGTTACTTGGGATTGGCTTGAGCGGCTGCTTCGAACCTGTGGAGGCAGCAACCCAGACGTTTGAATTTTCGCCTAGTTGCGCGACGGTGCTGGCTGAACCAGTAAGTGCGAGTAAGAACGATGGACCTCTTGACGCTTGGAAGCGCCATCCAAGCAGAATTGACCGCGGCAAAACCGATGCGCGTTGCCGCTTATCTGCGTGTCAGCACTGTGCGCCAGGCAGAAGGGGACGTGTCGTTGCCCAGCCAGCAGCATCAGATCGAACTCTTCTGCCAAAGCCGTGGCTGGGAAATGGCAACCATATTTGTGGACGCTGGTGCATCAGGTACCAACCCGGCTCGCGCAGAACTCAACCGCATGCTGGATCTGGCTTGCAGTGCTGAGCGGCCGTTCGACGCGATTGTCGTCCACTCTTATAGCCGTCTCTACCGCGACCTGATCGGTATGGAGATTGCAGCGAAGCGCCTACAAAAAGCGGGTGTCGATCTGATTTCAGCTACACAGCCTTCTGGCACCGACCCCACCCAGCAGTTGGTTCGGCAGTTCTTGGCCTTGTTTGACCAGCACACCTCGGTTGAGAACGCCAAAAATGTTACGCGCGCCATGCGCGAAAATGCGCAGCAGGGATTTTGGAACGGGTCGAGGCCTCCCTTGGGCTATAAGGCGGTGGCAGCAGAACTGCGGGGCACGAAGATCAAGAAAGTGTTGGCTGTCGACGAGGTCGAGGCGGACACGGTCCGGCTGATCTTTGATCTTTACCTTAACGGCGATCCCGCCAGCGGCACTCCGCCCCTTGGTGTCACGGCAACAGCGGCCTGGCTGAACAAGCGGGGCTACCAAACTCGCAAGGGATGCCACTTCGGAGTCGGCCCGCTCCACAAGCTGTTGACCAACCCGGTCTATGTCGGCCGCGGCCGTTATTTGATCCGTAACTCTACCCAAGGTCCACAGACTTCCAAAGGCGAACTCATCGAGTTCAAGGTTCCAGCCATCATCGAGCAAAGCCAGTTCGACGCGGTCCAGCAAAGATTAGTGGATAATAATCCTAAGGTAACGCCACCGCGTGTAGTCACAGGCCCGGTACTGCTAACCGGGCTTGCCACTTGTGAACATTGTGGGGGCGGCATGACCATGAGCACGGGCACCTCCAAGAACGGCAAGATTTATGCCTATTATGCCTGCGCGAACCGGACCCAAAAAGGGATCAGCGTGTGTAAAGGCAACCGTATAGCGATGCCCCACCTCGACTGCATGATCCTCGACGCCGTCGAAGATCAAATCCTGCCGCCCGAGCGCGTCAAAGCTATGCTCGAGAAGTTGATTGCTCGGAGGACCGAATTCGCCAGCAGCGTCGACGCTCGTCTGACCACTCTGCGGACTGAGCGCGAAAGGCTCGATACCGCCATCAGCAACCTGTACCGGCTCGCCGAAACAGGTGACCTTGGTATCGATGAAGGCCTGTCTGCCCGAATTCAGGAACTGCGGTCCCAAAAAGCCAAGGTCGAGCGTACGATCATACGAGCCGAAGCGCAGGCCGCTCCGGTTGCCCAGCTCCACCCCGAAAAGGTGGAAGCTTTCTCGCGGGCCCTAAAGGACAAGCTGCGCAACGGCGAGCCCATCCTGCGCCGCAATTATTTGCGCAGTGTCGTTGGCAGGGTCATTGTTGGGGACAAGCGCGTTATGATCGTAGGCAGTACGCACAGCCTACACCGCTCGATCGCTGAGGGGACATTTTCAGCGAATGGTGTTCGCAGTTTTATACAAGAATGGCGCGCCCTAAGAGATTCGAACTCCTGACCCCCAGATTCGTAGTCTGGTGTAATTCATTGTAAAATATGGAACTTTTTGCAAACCCAGGTCATTTAGGGGTATTGTAGATCAATGACTTAAGACGCCTTTGCAAACCGTCTCGGGCGCGAAATCTCGCGAGTTGGCGTTCATCGCGGCATCGACGTAGCCCTCGAACCCCTCAGCTACGATGAGCTTATCCTCAAGTTATAAGATCCGACCTATATCAAGGTGGATTGCGTATCGAAAAACAACCATACAGCGGCGGTCGAGAATCTATGATCAGCGTCGAAAAACAGCTCGGATGATAAAATAACGTCCAAAATTACGCTTCGCCTATCTTAGATTGAAGCGCGGCACCAACCAGAACAGCAATGCTGCCGCCAACCTCGTTGGCATACATCGCCGAAGACGCGCGGTCGATATCATTGAGTGGGGTAATTCGAACACTCGCCCCCCTGCTCCCATAGCAGGCTGCGAAGAACGAAATTCTAGTTAACCGAGCTTTTGTTTACAGAAATGGCACGCCCAGGATGTTTGGCTGCTTCGTAGCCATCTTATCAGTCAGTCTAGCGGCGCCAAATCCCATAGGTCTGTCAGGTGATCGAACAGGGGTCGCGCGCTGAGGGTCGAGACCGTAGCATCGACGGCTTGTTCTATCGAAGCCCTATGTGCCTGGGGAAGCTTGCTGAGCAAGTCGTCACTTCGAAATCGATCACAACTTTTCTTCGCCGCTTCCAACAATATGTAGTCGAGTGATCGGCTTCCTGATACCGGCCAGAATCTTGCAAGGAGGGTTTCGTCCAATTGCCTTGAAGCTGTGTTGAATCTGAGATCGTCCAGTTTCGCGTAAAAAGCCTTCATGCGATTGAGAGTATCGCCGCTGTTCGGAACTCCGAGCCCATCGGCAGCCAAGGCATCGTAGACGGTCCAACCAGATGAACGCAAAAACCAAAGTAACTTAGTTGCACCGGACGCAAACGTCACGTTAGTGACTTGCTCCGCCTTCCAACTTTCAATCAATTTTGACAGCTCCGCTGATATTGAAGTCAGCGATATTGTGGCGTCGAGAGACGGTGCCAGCCGGTTCAAATCGTCTGCTATTCTTTGAGCTCGTGAGTCTGAATCGTCATTGCTTGCGCACTTGGGTATTGCTCTTACCACAGAGTATCTAGAGGAAATTCTTCTTACGGATCTAGCGTTTAATTGGCCCATATCAGAATGGATTCTCGACTTTTCAGGCCCGTCAAAGAACCACCACCAGCCATATGCAGCGATCGTTGCCGATTTTATAATGTTTCGCATGCCCACCCCCATCAACTATCTCAGCTTCGCCACTGTAAATGGCAAAACGCCTGCACATACAGAGATCGCGATGGCAACTGTATTGCCTATCTGACCTCAATATTTTGATTGGATTTGGAGCGCCCTCACCTTGCCAACTGGGGTTATCCGGACTTGATCGCAATAATTTGGCGTGTTTCATATGAATACAAAGGGACAAGGGGAACAAGTAGGTCATGGCTGAGGAGGACGAGTTATTTCCATTCGAAATGTTGGTTCAGGCCACCCCTATCTCGTTGCAGGCGAGCGCAAATTCGAAACAGCAGTGGATGGAGCATCTAAAACAGATTGCTCTCGCCCGCCGTGAGGAAACATATGAACTCGGATTTCTAGATCACAGAGCGCTGGCGGTCACAATTCTCTACTTCACCGCGGCCCCCATGGAGGGGGACATCGACAACATAATCAAGCCCATTCTAGATAGTCTGATACCCGTTGTGTATCTGGACGACAAAGTCATCGAGCGCATCGTCGCACAGAAGCTTGAGCCTGATGTGGATTGGCAGCTGACTTCGCCAACTGACCAACTGGCTGCAGCGCTAGATCTAACCCCACCAGTGGTCTACATTCGGGTGGACGACGACTTTGGCTGGAGGACGCTCCAATGAACTCTTCAACGGAAGACGATCCTCACGAGACCGAACGTCAATTCCTTGAAACTCTGCGATCACAATATGAGTCTAGCGGCTTCATATTCACACCTAATCCTCGGGGTGAGGATCTGCCGGAATTTCTTGGTTCGTATCGCCCTGATGCAGTTGCACGAAAATCTGGGATGAACTTGGCGATTGAGGTTAAAGGGGTTCAGGGCGCTAACACTGAGCGAAAAATTCAGGAGATAAGGCGGCTATTCTCTGAGCACTCAGACTGGCAGCTGAAAGTTGTCTATATGGGCAGGAGGCCCCTACAGAATGTTCAGGTTCCCAAAGCTCAGCCAGAAAAGATCCGATCAAGAAAGCTAGAGCTAGAGACTTTAGTAGCCCAGGGCCATGCTCGCGAGGCGTTTGTTATGGCTTGGCCTCTTCTTGAGGCACTCGCCCACGCTTTTGCGCCAAGCACAACTTCAAAGCCTCTGACCCCCGGCACCGCTGTGCAGTCCTTGGCCATGAACGCACTTATTGGACACGATGTAGAAATACGTCTGAGGGAATTAATAAATACGCGAAACCTCATTATCCACGGTGATTTAGGGGTAGAAGTCTCCGCGGCTGATGTCGAACTTATCCTGTCCGCCGTGGATCAGGCTCTTGCCACGGTCGTTGGTTGAACGAAGAGCCTACGTGGGTTTCCGTGAGCTTGGTGGTTTAGATTGATTTACGCGGACGGGGAATGACCCTATATGGCGAGCAAATTCGCTTAACGTTTCAGTAGGCCGTGACAGCTTTTTTCCACTCGGAAAACGCTGTTTAGTAGGATTTCGCTTCTCAACATGCCCAGAAAGCCTTGGGTTGTTCCAACCTCACGATCATGGCTCTAATAACTTGTAATACATAGAGTCCCGCACGCTCCCCCTACCTTGAGACTCTCTCACCCAGGTGCCTCAAGGCAGTCTCGACCAACTTGTTAAGCTCAGCGAAAGCCATCGTCGTCCCTGATGTGCCAGTCCCTCTTCGCAATTGGCGCGGCACTCGGCGGCCTACGAGACGGAATTGCTCTATGAGATCGGCGCGAGTGTCCGCCCGCTTAGTGCTGCGAACGGTGTCTCGTCCAGCCAACCCGAGAAATCCACCAACCAAAAACTTCTTTGCTCTGAGTAGCTCGATGGCGTCAGATATCGCCTTCAACCTCCCTGGTGGGCGAGCCTCGAAAGTGGCTAGTTTGAAGTTGAAGAATTTCCGCTGAAGCCGGGCGAAGTCCATCTCCGGCAGGTCTCCGAGTGTGTTCACACCTACTTTTCTCAGAGCTTCCTCCTTAAACGTCACTTCAATCCGAGTGCGCCAGTCAACCTCGGGCAGGGCGACAAAGGTTCCCGCACCGATATTTTGCTTGTCCTTGACCTTGTCCATAACGCTCCACTGGACGGAAGACTCCTCAGCGCCCACGTAATAGGTGGCGTCCACAGGAGGCTGCCTGTCGTGTTCTGAGGTCAACATGTTCTTCTCGAACGAGTTGGTAGTCTTGCGATCGCCAAAAACAAAACTCGAATTGCCTTTGCCACGTGCCCAGGCATATCGGGGTCGACCCCTGCTCTCTTCAAAAATATTGATTTCCGGCAGGTGGTGTCGAACCAGAACGCCGAACATTAAGTCACGTGCCGCCTGATCCGGGGTTACGGGCCTAAAGTCCACGCTGATCTCAAGCTCGCTGATCGCCGGCTCAGCTTCGAGCCCAAACACAGCGCGCAACGCAGATACGACGAGTCTTAGCTCCTCGATTACGGGCTCCTGGAGACGAACTGTGAACGTTTGCGACACGGTGCGTGAGGGGACTGACTCTACAAAGCAGTTGCCGCCCAAGGCCTTGTCGACTTCAAATTTCACCCACTTCCATTGTGTGGGCTTTGTAAGATCGATCCTCAGCTCAATCAGGTCGATGACCGCTCGGCACGAGTAACAGGACAGATCGATCTTTGGACGCAGAACCACCCGTCCATTGAAGCGAGCTTGCGCCATTCCGGTCGGAGCGGAGACGTAATGCAGAACGGTGACCGGACGGGCCTTATCCACGGCAGTGAGGGCTACTTCTAGGCGCACTGTGTGACCTTGCTGCAGAATCAAGTGCGCACCATAGAGGTGCTGGGTCGATTCGAAAGCATGATGCACGAGCATAGCTTTCGGGCTGACCAGCCGACGATTTCCTGCCGCTCATTCCCGTGCGCGTGTTCGCTATAAACTAATCAAGCACAGACACTTAACTCGATTGATAGGAATGACATGCCGGCCAACAAACCATACGCAGGCACCCGCCTGACGATTTTTCTGCAGAAACGCATTCTCGAGCTCCGCTCAATCAGGACGCAGGCCGAGATCGCTAACGAGACCGGCTTCATCAATACGAACATGCTGTCGCTGATCAAGACTGGCAGCAATCGTCTGCCTATCGATCGCGTCCCCGCCCTCGCCAAGGCGCTCAAGACAGACCCGCGGCGGCTCCTGCAGCTGGCCCTTGAGCAGTGGGTGGGGGGCACCGCAGCCAGGACGTTCGATGAGATCTTCGGCACGATCGTCACGCTGAACGAGATCGCCTGGTTGAATGAGATACGCGACGCCGCCGGGAACACCGACCCGACACTGACCACCCGCGCCCGTTCGTCCGTTCGCGCCATCTTTGGGAAATAGGCGATGCACGCTGATAAGCTGACACGCTCCACTCACCGGCCGGGTGATCGGCTCACCGAACGGCTCTGGTTCAAGGCGCTCGGGTCAGGCGGTCGGCTGCCGATGCCCACGGTTGAACGCATCCATGCGCTCAAGTGCCTTGTAGCCAGCTGGGAGGTCGCTGATGGGCGTGATGTATCAGGCACTGACTAGGCTCAGGGCCCTGGCGACCGAGATCGTGGGTCTCTCTGTTCCTCGACGTCCAAGATTGGCGATCTTCATCGATGGCGACAGTGTGGCGCCGAAGGAAGCAAAGAAGGTTTTGGACGATCTCTCAAGCCAGGGACGGCTCTGTGTTCTGCGTGCCTATGGCAACTACACCGGACGAGCGGCCGAGGGCTGGACCAGACTGATCCGCCATCGTGGGATTGTCGCGCGGCACATGCCATCGATAGTGCCTGGCAAGAATGCCGCGGACATCGCCCTCGCCATCGACGCTGTGGAACTGCTGCTCACCCGCAATATCGACACCTACGTGCTTGTCGTGAGCGACGCCGACTTTACCCCGCTTGTGCGGCGCCTGGGTGAGAGCGGCAAAGACGTCATCGTCTATGGCAACAGGTCGACGCCAGAAGCCCTCAGGAGGGCGTGCGCAGCCTTTCATGACATTGCGTCACTCGCGCCGCCAGCAGCTCCTAAAGCGCCCTCAGCACCCCTCTGGAGTCTTTCACCGATCGACGCAGAAGACATTGTCCTGGCAGCGCTGTCTGATCTGGCGCCGGGCGACGACCCAGTCAGCATGCAAGCGCTAGGTGACCAGATAGCACTGCGCCAGCCGGGGTTCGACAGTAGGACCTATAGGCGGCGGACCCTGAGTGCGCTCTTAGGTGATTTATCGTCTGTCACATTGGTGCATCAGAATGGAAATCGATATGCAAGCCGCCTACGTCTAGGGGATTAGGACGGGCTGACTTTCTAAAGAGGGAGCCGCCGGTCCATACAGACATAGGGAACAGCGAAGTCCTAGATGGGCAGCGGGTGGGTGATGGGGATCTACTGGGTGTCCACCGTCACCGGCACGCCTATCCTCCTCTGCCGCTGACCGACGGGACGTCTGAAGGAAGGCATTTCAAGCGACTTATGAAGGCATCCAATGTAACATTGGGGCCAAAAAATGTAACATTACGAATGATTTATGTAACATTAGCGGCCAAGACGGAGAACTAACGGTCCAAAATGTAACGTTAGCGATCCAATATAAGGCCAATATGACCTCATAAACCGTCAAAATCGGCCCTAATGTTACCTGTTGTTGTCGCTACGTTGACAGATTGCCCCAATTTTCGCTTTTTTCTGGAAATGACAACTTATTCCGCATACCAAATCGGCGAAGAAATCAGCGTTCGGCCGTCGTTTTTCATCCAAAGAATCATGCCGTGAGCCAAATACCTAAATAGCTATTTGCGTCTTTAGCTCACTCATTCGCTGTGCGACCTGGTAGCGCTGGTCGGCTTGGGGAAATAGCTATTTTGCTGACGACCAATTTCTCGCACCATTGCGGTGAAGCCGTTCGAGTTAGCTAACTAACTGTCCGGCCTGGCAGCGCATCAGTGATAACCGAGTCAGGTATCCTGAGGTCACGCTTCTATCCGAGCCGACTGTGGACGACAGCAGCAATTGCAGTTCTAGGCAGTGCGGGGCGTGGATGATGCCGGCAGACCTCCGCACTCACATGGGAGCCAGCGAGATTTTCTTCACACGGCTCAGCTGGCACTGGACACCCATCGATGCCAAGGCTGCCTCGATGGAGCGTCACGTCGACAAGGCGTCTTCGGTCCTCTAGTGAAAAGCCCATATGGGTATCGACCAATGTGGGGCTGCTACCTCGCCACTAAGCGCATGGCTTAGTTCAGACCGAGAGGAATACTCAGGCAACGGGGAACAGGTCACGACCGATGGATATTCAGCAGCCGGCCAACCACGTGCCACCATCCCAGCAACGTCTTATAGAACTCAAACCACGCTAAAAACTACGGAGCACAACATCAACCTCTTCACCATGATCGTTATCGTGTCCTCAAGCCAACTTACTGGCGGCTCATCATCCCTCAGCGACATCGGCTTTCTTACTATGGAGCGATGCTTGCTCGCCAAACACCAGCTTATGATCAATACCCAGCCGGTGAGTGATGAGGTTGCCGCCGGCATACAGCGTGAAGCTGAGAGGCTTCATTACCGCTACCAGCGCCTGCCGGGCGTGATTAATGCCATCTGCGTCAAAAATTGAGGTCCACGATATGAGTGCGACTGCGATCCTAATTATCATCGCAACCTCGGCGCACGGCATTGCCATCGAGCATGTGCCAATGCGGAACATGGACTACTGTGTGGTAGCGCGCTCGTCGGTGATGGGCATGTCCGAGATTACAGATCCCGAGCGCCTGGCCGAGACTTATGAGCTGGCGCTTGAGATGGGCGTCGTTCTGAACCTGGCCCACGCCGACATCACCGCCACCTGCGAATACAATTAGGATCACGCCACCACCCAGCAGGCTCAATAGCGCCAAGCCTCAACAGCCGGCTTGCGACCATGGAAAAGCCTTGAGCCGTTCGATCTCGGGTCCGACGGATGAACTAAGCCCTCGCCGTCCAATCCGTCCGCGTCATGATCCGTTGATCAAGCCCGAGCAGGGCTGACGATGCGGGTGGTGTCGCCTTAGGCACCCATTGTGTGATCAAACTGAACTGCGACGGTGCGTCCTACAAGAACCCACAATACCGGCGCCACATTGCATCGCGCAGATGCCGCGACTCCAAAGCTCCGCACAGTGCATTATGTAACCATCGTGTTGAAACCAATCCGAGATCACCAACCCAAGCGCGTTAAAGAGGGACTGGGCGCATGGTCGAGCGATAACAAGAGGTCGGGCTAGATCTCGCCATATCCGGTCTAATGACGCCCCCCGATTTTTGCTCTAAACCATTCATCGACAGAGAATTTCTCGGAGGGCTTATGGCGCGGGTTTGGTTAGTTCGTCTCGGCAAGTTTGGCGAGCAGGAGAATGACGCACTGACTAGCGGTGTGCTGGCCACGGGTTGGATAATGCCCAACTTCCCCGCCGATCATGCCAAAGAGAATATCGGTCCTGCTGTCGAAGAAGCCTATCCGGAGCAAAAAGCCGGCACTCTACAAAATTGGGCAGTCCAGCTGAACCAGCTCGCTAATGTCGTCAGTGAAGGCGATTTGACCATCACGCCGCTAAAAACGACAGGCCAAATTGCGATAGGCCAGATCATCGGCAAATTTGCTATCGATAGCGAAGGCAGGCCGACCAGGCGCGTGAAATGGTTGCGCACCGATCTACCAAGGGACGCGATCAAACAGGACCTACTTTTCAGTCTTGGTGCCTCGCAAACCATCTGCGAAATTTCCCGCAATGAAGCCGCAGAGCGTTTTGCCGCACTCGTGGCAACGGGCCGAGACCCAGGTCCCCGAAGCGGCCCTGGTCCAATTGATGTGAGCAATTCGGCATCAATGGACACGGCAGAGAGCGAACCGGACTTTGCGATCAGTGCTCGCGACCAGATTGAACGACACATCGCCGCAAACTTTGCAGGTCACGCGTTTACTGAGTTGATCGCCGCTATACTGCGCGCCCAAGGCTACCAAACACGTGTAAGCCCTCCCGGTGCAGATCGAGGAGTGGACATTGTCGCGGGACAGGGTGCACTTGGCTTTGACGGACCACGGCTTGTCGTGCAGGTAAAGTCAGGTGGTGTTGTGGCTGATCAACCCACCTTGCAGGGTCTTTTGGGCACCATCCAGGACACCCATGCTGAGCACGGTCTTTTGGTGAGCTGGTCCGGTTTTACAGGGGCTGTGAAACAGCGAACAAACGATCTGTATTTCAGGGTGCGCCTCTGGGGAAGAGACGAGATCATGGAAGCGCTTTTTTCGGTCTATGACCGCTTGCCTGAGACTTTGCGAGCCGAGCTGCCGCTCAAGCGGATTTGGAGCTTGGTCTCAGAGGACTGACCGTCCAGGTTAAAAATCGCAGCGCTTCTTGGTTAAGCATCATGGCAGGTTTGTAGTGGCTCTATCGCAGGTCCAGATCATTCAGTCGTTGGCCGAGGCGCTCTCCTGGTTCGAGAAAGAACTGAGCTGGGGTGTGGCGCCGGCCGAGCTCAATCATCTGACCGGCCGTATCGGCGAACTTTATGCGGCGATGATCACCCGCGGGCAGATGGCCCTGGAGACAAACCAGCGCGGCTACGACGTCATCAGTGCGGAGAACGAACGCATCTCCGTCAAGACGATCACGTCGAGCTCGCATGTCTCATTCAATGCCAAAACATTTGAGCTCGTTGATCGTGTCATGGTGTTGCGGGTGAACATAGACGACGACAACGGTGTCTCAGTCGAAACGCTTCTAGACAACAGTGCGGCTGAGGCAATGGCACTTTGTCGCGACTTGGGCGATCGGCTGTCTTTCGGTATTCAAACGCGCTCAAGGCCCATCAAGCCGCTAGAAGACCTCATAGTATCGGCCGAAGCTCAGTTCGAAAATCTTCTGGTCAGACAATATGAGAACGGGACGATCACCGTGCTGATCGAAGGTCACACCCAGGCAGTAGCAAAACCATTCCTTCGCAAGATTGCGGCCTCCGTCGGTGTCGATCTGCTCAATGGCAATTCCCAGCCCAAAAACACACGTCAGCTTGGGGCCGACATCATCAAGACGATCAATGCGATGACATCCTAATCAAGAATATGCCGCCACAAGCTGCCAAGGCAAGGACGGAGGCCCATTCCTGTATAAGCCATCCATTTCACTGCAGGGGTTGCTGGACAACCTGTCACGCATAAACCTATCGTCCCGCACATTGATTTGGTGATTTTAATCAAACGTGCCCGGCACCAGCGTCTCAAGAACGTAGGCGAGCGCCGGTAAAGCTGAATTCGACTTGGGGGACTTCATGGATCAGGCGCTCGCAGCGATCCTCGACCACTACCGGCAATCAGCGAAAACCGAGCGTGAAAAGGGCACCTATTTCGAGCGGCTGTGCGTCGCCTATCTGAAGAATGATCCGCTCCAGACGGCACAATATGACGAGGTGTGGCCCTTTTCAGACTGGGCCCAAGCGCATGGTATTGATCGTCGCGACACTGGCATCGACCTGGTGGCGCGCATGCGTGACAGCGGCGGCTTCTGTGCCATTCAATGCAAATTCTACGACGAGGATAAGCGCATCTCGAAGAGCGAGATCGACTCCTTCTTCACAGCATCCGGCAAGGCGCCATTTGCCCGCCGTCTGATCATCGACACCACTGACGCTGAGTGGAGCGAGCACGCCGAGGCGGCACTACGTGATCAGCAGATTGAGACCATGCGCATTGGTTTGAGCGATCTCTCGGCCAGCGCGATCGACTGGAGTGTCTATCAGCGCGATGAGCGTGTGGTGCTGGCTCCAAAGAAGGTGCCATTCCCCTATCAGGCCGAAGCCCTAGATGAAGTGGAAGCGGGCCTGGAAACCGCCGATCGTGGCAAGCTGCTTATGGCGTGCGGCACTGGCAAGACCTTCACAGCTCTCAAGATTGCCGAACGGATGGCCGGCAAAGGTAAGCGCGTTCTGTTCCTGGTGCCGTCCTTGGCTCTGATGTCACAGACCGTGCGCGAGTGGACGATTGATACGCAAACGCCGCTACGCGCCTTCGCAGTGTGTTCCGATAGCCAGGTTGGCAAGCGTCGGGCTAGCGAGGATGTCGCTGATCTCGAAATTCATGACTTGGCCTTCCCGGCGACCACCGATCCACGCAAGCTGGCTCAGAAGTTCGACCACGAGACGCCCGATGAGATGACGGTGGTCTTCTCCACCTATCAATCCATCCAGGTCATCTCGGATGCGCAGCAGCGGCACGGCCTTCCCGACTTTGACCTAATCATTTGTGATGAAGCCCATCGCACGACCGGTGCGACGTTCGCTGAGGGCGAAGAGTCCAACTTCGTCAAGGTGCACCGCCAGGAGTTCATCCGCGGCAACAAGCGTCTCTATATGACCGCGACGCCACGCATCTACGGCGATGGTGTGAAGACCAAAGCGGCTGAGGCTTCCGTCGAGATTTGCTCAATGGATGATGAGGAGCTGTATGGTGCGGTGCTGTTCCAGCGCGGGTTCTCCTGGGCGGTCCAGAACGGCCTGCTGACCGACTACAAGGTCATTGTGCTTGCGGTGGACGAGCAGATGGTAAGCACCAGTGTGCAGCGTCGGCTGATGGATGCGGACAGCTCTTTGCTGCTCGATGACGCGACCAAGATCATCGGGTGTTACAAGGCCCTGACAAAGATCGACCTGAAGCCAGACGTGCTTTCGGATCCGCACCCGATGCGGCGCGCCATCGCCTTCTGCAAGGACATCAAGAGTTCGAAGTTGATCACAGGCGAGTTCGCCAGGGTGGTCAATGAGTATCTCGGTAACGTGGAGCTAGCCGATGGTGAGATAGCCCTCGACTGCGAACTGAACCATGTTGACGGCACCTTCAATGCGAAGAGCCGGACAATGCTGCTCAACTGGCTCAAGGACGAGACTGAGGATAACACCTGCCGTATCCTGTCGAACGCACGGTGCCTGTCTGAAGGCGTCGACGTGCCAGCGCTCGATGCCATCATGTTCCTGCATCCCCGCAAGTCGCAGATCGACGTCGTGCAGTCCGTCGGCCGCGTGATGCGGCGGGCTGCAGGCAAGAAGATGGGCTACGTCATCTTGCCTGTCGGCATTCCGGCGGGGATGTCGCCCGAGGAAGCTCTCAACAATAATGAGAAGTATAAGGTCGTCTGGCAGATCCTCAACGCGCTGCGCGCCCACGATGATCGGTTTGACGCGACCATCAACAAGATGGAATTGGGCGCTGATGTCAGCGCTCATATCGAAATCATCGCAGTGACCAATGACATGCCTCAACAGGCGGCCAAGGCTGAGGCGGCCGGAATTGGCAGCGCTGGTCGCAATGGCGACGAGGACTATGTTGACGGTCCGCTGATCGCCCGAGACGTTGCCACTCAGACGGCGTTTGTTTTCGACGAGTTCGCTACGGCCATTATGGCGAAGATCGTCAAGAAGTGTGGGCGCGGGACCTATTGGGAAGACTGGGCCGGCGACATCGCCAAGATCGCCCAGACACATATCACGCGGATCAAGGCCCTGGTCGCACAACCGGACACAAAAGAGCGCGCTGCATTCGAGAGTTTCGTGGCCGAGCTCCGGGATGACCTGAACGACAGCATCACCGAGGACGAAGCCATCGAAATGCTGGCGCAGCACCTCATCACCAAACCGGTGTTCGAAGCCCTGTTTGAGGGGCACAGCTTCACTTCCGAGAACCCCGTCTCGAAGGCCATGCAGTCGGTGCTCAATGTGCTTGAAAAGCAGAACATCGAGAAGGAGTCCCAGAGCCTCCAGAAATTCTATGACAGCGTTCGGTTCCGCGCCTCCGGCATCGATAATGCAGAAGGCAAGCAGAGGATTGTCGTCGAGCTCTATGATAAGTTCTTTAGTAAAGCTTTCCCACGCTTGAGAGAAAAGCTCGGAATTGTCTACACACCGGTCGAGGTAGTAGACTTCATCATTCACTCGGTGAACGAAGTGCTGCAATCGGAGTTTGGCACAACAATCGGCTCGAAGGGTGTGCACATCATTGACCCATTCACTGGCACGGGAACCTTCATAACCCGTCTGCTTCAATCCGGTTTGATCAAGCCTGAAGAACTCGAGCACAAGTTTCGGCACGAGATCCACGCTAACGAGATTGTGCTGCTTGCGTATTACATAGCGGCGATCAATATCGAGGCAGTGTTCCACGACTTGAGTGAACGGGATGACTATGTGCCGTTTGAGGGTATTTGCCTGACGGATACCTTTCAAATGTATGAGGGCGAGGATCTGGTAGCCCAGCTGATGCCGGACAATTCTGACCGCCGAAAACGGCAAAAGGAGTTGGATCTGCGGGTTATTATCGGAAATCCACCTTACTCCGCCGGACAAACAAGCGCGAACGACGACGCGGCAAATGTCATCTATCCAACATTGGACGCACGCATTCGCGACACCTACGCAGCGCACACTTCGATGACAAACAAGCGCGCTATTTATGACAGCTACATTCGGGCCATCCGTTGGGGAAGCGACCGGCTTAAGAGTAGCGGCGGTGTCATGGCCTATGTCTCGAACGCAGGCTGGGTAGATGGGGCCGCGCTTGACGGACTCCGCAAATGTCTTCGGGAAGAATTTAGCTCACTTCATGTTTTCCATCTTCGAGGGAACGCACGCACCTCTGGCGAGCAGCGCCGTAGAGAAAAAGGAAACGTCTTCGGAGAGGGCACTCGCACGCCCATTGCCATCAGCATATTCACGAAAAATCCTAGTGCTGAGAAACATGGTGAGATTTTCTTTCATGATATTGGGGACTATCTCGACCAGAAACAGAAACTCGCCATAATAAAGGATTTCGGGAGTATTGGCGGCATAACTCGTTCAAACGCCTGGTCGCGGGTCGAGCCAGACGAGCATCACGATTGGATAGATCAACGAACCAAAGGTTTTGCAGAATACAACAGCATCACTGCGAAGGGCGGGGATGCCAATGGTGTTTTTGAAACGCATTCCGCAGGTTTGAAAACCAACCGAGATGTCTGGGTTTACGATTTCTCGAGATCAGCCCTGGAACGGCGTGTTCGGTCTTCGATCGATTTCTTCAACAGCGAGATTGATCGAGCTGGCGGGGAGAAGGGATACAAACCGGATCCAAACCCGACCAGATTCAAGTGGTGCCAAGCTACTCTTAAAAATTTTGAAAGAGGCGTGAAGCTCCAGTATCACCCCGAAGCGGTCCAAGAAGCAATGTATCGGCCATTCCAAAGGATGTGGGTCTACAAGCATCGATCCCTGAACTGGAGCAGTTATCTAATGCCTCGGTTCTTTCCCGAATCCGATACGAAGAACGTCGCGATTTGCCTCTCAGGGCCAGGTGGTAGAGGTCAGTTTTCAGCGCTTATAGTTAATGCTGTGCCGAGCATTCATTTTGCTGATGTAGATGGCGCGCAGTGCTTCCCTTTGGCGCTTTTCACGGGGAAAGGTGATGATGTCGGCGCTGAATTATTTAGCAGCGCCAATGAATTTCACACGCACAGCGGCATAACTGACCAAGGTCTCCGCAACTTTAAAAACGCATACATGGGAGAGAAAATATCCAAAGAAGATATTTTCTACTATGTATATGGTTTACTTCATTCTGAGGCGTATCGGACCAGCTTCGCGGACAATCTCTCAAAGGAATTGCCGCGTATCCCGAACGTGAAGAAAGCTGAAGACTTTTGGGCTTTCAGCGGTGCCGGGCGAGCGCTCGCTGACCTGCATGTGAATTTTGAGACCGTGGATCCCTACCCAACGACTATCAAACAGGGTGATCTGCGTCTCGCAAATATCCCTGACCCCAAAAAGTTCTACCGCGTCGAGAAGATGAAGTTCGGAGGAACGCGCCCTAGTCTCGACAAGTCTACCGTGGTCTACAACGCCAACATCACCATGACGGGCATCCCGTTGGAGGCTTATGACTATGTCGTCAATGGCAAGCCGGCACTGGAATGGGTGATGGAGCGACAAGCCGTAGTGAAAGACACATATAATCCAACAACCAAGAAGGGCAGTGATATTGTCAACGATGCCAACTGCTACGCCATCGAGACTGTCGGCAACCCTGCCTACCCACTGGAGCTGTTCCAACGTGTGATCACGGTCAGCCTCGAAACTATGAAGATTGTCCGATCACTGCCCGCCTTGGACATCGACTGATGCCTGATCTATTGGATTGTTGTTTTGGCTAGCCGCCCTTTTCTGACAATAGGCATCGAGGATCTTGAAAAGGCATTTGACGCCCAGCGCGATGATCCTGCGTTCCTCAAGACGCTGGTCGCCGAACTAAAGAACCGCAAAACACAACGCGCCGCCCAACTCCGCGACCGTGCAGTGCAAGCGCTGGGTGTGTCGCCCAAGGGCAAACCCGCGCAACCTGCTGCAACGCCTGCGCGCCCTAAACAGACACCACCAGCGGCTCAGGTGCCCGAGCCTGCTCTGCCGCGCCAAATTCCGCCTACACCCGCGCCTGGCAATACAGGAAGCGCGCCCGCACTTTCACGCCCGCCTTCAGTGCAATTGGGCCGACCTCCGACTTCACCTGCGCGGGCTTCGGCCGATGTCGCTGGCCTCTCGCAGCCAGAGCGGGTCATGCTCACGTGGACAGCACTTGAGGTGCTGTCGCCACAGAGCTTTCGACGGCCCGAGGACTTAGCTAGTGGGGATCGTCAACGGGTTGCTCGGTTCAATGAGCGTGGACTGCCATGGGAAAACGGCGGTGAAAAATCAAAGCCGAGCTATCGGCTTTATTATCAGGTGGTGCTCGGTTCCATCGATATGGAGAAGGCTATCGGCCAACTGCTTTCGGTTTACACCGACAAGCGTGCTGAGCGGCCACCAAGCTCCGGTGAGAGCATTCTCGCGACCATTCTCGTCGACAGGGAAGGGCGCCCAGTCGAGGAAGATGCTGTAGCGCTCTCAAGCTTTGCTTGGGGCGTGCCCGTGGCGCTGAACGGCGATCTGAAGGCGCTCGGGGATTGGCCGGCCGCAGAGCGGACGTTGCTTGAAGCATTGGACAAGCGTGTTCGACGGACAGATGACTCCGGTAAGCCGGAACCCTTGACCTTAGGTGACATTTCTAGCGCACACGACTGGCTAGTAGGGCAGTTGGGTCTGCCGCTGGACATGGTCAGCCCGCCATCATTCTGCGTGCGGACATACCAATGGTTCAAGCTCGACGATACGCCCGAGACGTTGCTGCTCAATTCGTTCTTCCTGTCCGACTTGGACCGGGCGCGCCAACTGTTCCAATCGGGAAGAGCCACATCAAATCTCAAGCGCTACATCGGACAGACAGTCCCCGACACACGTCGCGACCTGCTGCACGATCAAGACGCTATTGCCGACGCGCTAGACCCTGCAAAGATGCCATTGGGACGGTGGCCGGCGGCCGGACGCTACCCTCTTGTGGCGCTGCAGCAAGCCGCGGTGAACCTGACGGCACATCACTTGAAGGAAGACGGCATTCTCGCCGTGAATGGCCCTCCAGGGACTGGCAAGACCACCCTGTTGCGAGATGTAGTCGCTCATGTCGTCACCGAGCGTGCACGCGTGATGGCGACTTACACTGACCCGGAAATGGCGTTCACCAACTCAAAACTAAGGGTCAAGAAAGGTCAGGCTTTTCTCTGGATGTATGAGCTCGATGCGAAGCTGCGCGGGTTCGAAGTCGTTGTTGCCTCGTCGAACAACAAAGCCGTTGAGAATGTCAGCGCCGAGCTGCCTGGTCTGGCGGCAGTAGCGGACGACGCTTTCCCCAATGGCTATTTCAAGACGGTATCTGATGCACTGCTTGAGCGGGATAGCTGGGGCATAGTTGCCGCAGTTCTTGGCAATGCTGGTAACCGCTTCAAGTTCAGTCAGCGCTTCTGGTGGGACCAGGACTACGGCATGTCCAACTACCTAAAGCATGCGACGGGAACGCCAACGGTCATTGTTGAGGAAACTGATGACGGTGAGAAGACCAAGCGGCCACCCATAGTCGTAACCAGGGAAGACCCGCCGGCCGACAAAGACGAGGCGCTGAAGCGCTGGCGAAAGGCACGCAAGCGATTTCAGGAGGCCGAGGCGGCCGCAAGAAAAGTGCTTGATGGCGCTTCACGTCTAGCCGCGCTGCCCAATCAGATCGCCGAAACCGATGCACTGATAGCGCAATTGGTCCCGGCGCTTAGTGCTACCAACGACCGTGTCAATCAGCTCGCATTGGGGAGGCCGAACGCAGAGGTCGAACTTCAAAATGCCAGGGCGGAGTATCTCAATAACCATGATGCACAAGCCCGTTTGAAAGAAGCGAGACCCTCGTTCCTGAGTGGGCTTTTCAATCGTGAGGGCCTCAGGCGCTGGCACGCGAAATACGTTGAGGTTGCAAGGATCACACAACAAGCACGGGACACTTTGGAAAGCCGCGAAAAGTTCCGCGACCAAATTGTCGCTGACCACGATCACGAGGTGGCTAGCTTGGCGGCAATGGTCTCCCGGCTTCAAACGCAAACGGCACAGCGCGAAGAGTTCGTCAGGCGTGCGGAGGCGCTGGAGACTGCCCTTGGCGGGACTGCGATTGACCAGTCCCACTTCCTGCGTGGCCATAAGGAGCGGCAGTTGGCTGCTCCGTGGCTGGCCGGCCAGGCAGCGTTAAAACGGGACGACCTATTTGAAGCGGCGATCAATCTTCATCGCGCTTTTGTAGACGCAGCCGCACGTCCCCTACGACACAACCTCAATTTGCTGATGGATAGCTTCGGCACAAGGTCGTTCGGCAGCGAGGAAAAAGACCGCCTAATCCCGCACCTTTGGTCGAGCCTGTTTTTGGTAGTGCCTGTAGTCTCGACCACGTTCGCCTCGGTCGCTCGAATGTTCTCCAATATCGGCGCCGAGGACATCGGCTGGCTGCTCATAGATGAAGCTGGCCAGGCGCTCCCACAGGCAGCAGTTGGCGCTATCATGCGTTCACGACGAGCTGTTGTGGTAGGCGATCCGCTTCAGATCGAGCCAGTCGTAGTGCTGCCCGACACTCTCACCGACGCGGTCTGCAAAGAGTTCAAAGTGGACGAAACTGTCTACAATGCCCCCGCGGCGTCAGCGCAAACACTTGCTGACGCCGCCACTCCCTATTTCGCGTCGTTCGAAACACGGATCGGGTCGAGAGATGTCGGCGTGCCATTGCTCGTGCATCGGCGCTGCGCCGATCCGATGTTCGGCATTTCCAATGCCATCGCCTATGAGAATCTAATGGTGCAGGCGAAGGCGACGAAACAATCGCCAATTGTCGACGCGCTAGGCCCGTCGCGTTGGATTAATGTGGAAGGATCGGGCCAGGACAAGTGGTGTGCCGCTGAGGGCGACGAGGTCATTAGCCTGCTACGAATGATACGCGAAAGTGGGGCTAGCCCTGACCTATACATCGTCACGCCATTCGTTGTGGTTCAGGATCGCATGCGCGACCTAGTCAGAACCAGTGGTGTCTTGACTGGGTGGGTCGATGACGTGGCTCGTTGGCCCTACGACCGCATCGGAACGGTGCACACGGTTCAAGGGCGGGAGGCCGAGGCTGTGATCTTCCTACTGGGCGCTCCGATGCCTCAGCAGAAGGGCGCGCGGAACTGGGCAGGTGCAAGGCCCAACATTCTGAACGTGGCCGTCTCACGGGCCCAAGAGGCGCTCTATGTTGTCGGCAATAGAGCCCTATGGGGACAGGCCGGTGTCTTCTCGGAACTGGATAGAATGTTATAGAAGCGGGCCCGCAGTTGCTGGTCAGAGTGACTGCAGCGCTTTCGTCTCAGTAAAAGTGCGCCAGTTGAGGCGCTTGCACAAGCTCAAATCTGACCAGTTCCGGCTCGAGTTGAAGTGCTGGCCTTCCGGCGTAAGTAGCACCATCGTCGTCTGCTTGCCCGTGTAGCCGCCCATTTGGTTCTTGGCATTTCCATTGACGCAGATCAGGTGGAATACCGACCCATCTCGCCGAGTTTTGGTCATCACCGTTGAAATGGTGACGTCCCTTACCGAATAGGGATCATAGAGATATTCTCGCATTGCTTGCAGCACGCCGGCTATCTCCGCGCTGTTAGCAGGTCGCTGACCAGCAACCATTTCGTCATGGCTCTGCGCCATCGCGCTGCCCGTCATAGCCATGGCGCAGACCAGCGCTAAAAGAGTTCTTGTCATCTAATCCCCCGATGATTGTGTCTGCCTTTTCCACGAGAACACAGCAAGGGAAAGGTGCGGCTCCATGTGTTTCCAAACGTATCATTTGGATGCCACTTCCCCACATCGTTCGCATCCCTGCTTGCAACTTTAACGCGTTAGTGTTATATGTTAAATCATCAGGAGGCGATGAGATGCGCAAGACGCCAGCGGAATACCAACGAGAATACCGAGAGCGGAAAAAGGCGGCCCGTAAAGCTGCACCCGATCTGGCTATGGAATTTATCAGGACGCCGTTCAGCGAAACCACGCCGAGTGATAGCGACGATCCGTTTGAATTCGTGGAATACTTCGTTCCGTTCGGCCTTCAATTCCCCGAAGGCTTCTTTGATGAAAATGCGCAATACGACGTCGACGACCTTGTTGGCACAGACGTCAGCCTAAGCAGCGAATCGTTGCTGGAGCGTATGGAGGGGTTGGCTGGTGTCTTCCTCACGGCGGCAGATGAGCTCTATCGCAAGATCAACGATTTCAAGTTGGCCGAAATCGACGCGAGAATTGCTGAGGTAGAGCAGTCAGAGCTGTCGGACCCAGCCGCGAAAGCTAAGGCGTTGCGAGACATTGTGACCTTGCAGGACATCAGATCGCAGCTCTCGGGAAAAACCTTCCGACGCTCATTTGCTGAGATCAACGTCAAGGGCAGCGCGTCCGACTGAAATTATCGCCGGGAAGGGGCTCTGTTTGGCGACACCAGCCCCATCCCAGGCGAAATAGAGCGGCCAAGGCGTTCTTAAAACCAACCCCGGCACCCCTTTGTGACTATGGAGAAAATCACGTGACCACAAATATCATGACATGCTCGGCACCGGCAACAGAAGTGACAGCTAACGAGCGCTTCCTGAACTTCATGGCAGGAGGTGAAGCTAGTTACCTTTTGGATAACGTTGCCTGCAGTGTTGAACTGTTTGGCACCGTTGACGACGTGGTGGAGACTATTAGCGACGCTGGATCAGCGCTTGATGCATATGAGGAGCAGCTGTTCTTTCTTGAGGAAGCGCTCGAGGCGGCAACGAGCGTATTGGAGCGGTATATCGATTGCAGTGGCTTTCGGGCTGATATGCGTGTCGCTGCACGGATGGTGATCGACGGCGCCCCTAACGGCTGGAATGACGTTCTTACCAGTGCCCATAATTGCCACCGGTCCGACAGGGTAGTGCCCAACGAAACCCGCAAAATTCTGCGCAAGCTCGGGGTTAAGGGCATGACCTACAGGTGGGTAAATTACCACATGCAGGGGGTATATCGCGCGCACATGATCGACAAGAGGAGCGCCAGTCGCGGTCCGCTTATCTCAGAGGGCATGATTAGTGGTGAGACGTTCGAGGTGCGTGGTGACACCCACCCAGTGCTCCATGTCTACCGTAAGGTAGATGGACAGTATATCGAGAAATCCCGCCATCTGGACGGGATGGATGCAATGAGCCTCGCCGTGCAGCTGTTCGCCGATCTGTCGGTGGCAGCATGACCGTTGTCTCAGTCCTGAATTACTTGCCAAACCTGCCCGAACGCCAGGTGGTCATGGTTATGACCATGTTGGAAAGTGCGGTCTCCAACAACAAGCCGATTAATACCGGCGATCTTGCCATCCGTATTGTCGGAGAAGCGCGACAGTTGGCCACCGTCGATATGGAGTCACATGCGGAAAACGACCTCGAACGCCTCCGTATCTTCATTACCTCGGCGGTCTGCTCGGAACTGGAAAAGGCAGGGATGATGGCGCCTGGTGAATTCTACAAATATGGGTCGGAGGACTGGGCTGCAAGCTTCGCCATTGACGTCCGGGATGAAGTCGCTCGCGGGCCGGAATTTTGGCGTGACGATCTTGGCCGTGCCAGGGACGGCGTGACGTGAGCCCTTAGATCTCCTCCAAAAATGAGTAGAGTCCGTCCATTAAAGGAGACGGACAATGAAGGCTTCGCGGTTCAGCGAGGAACAGATTATCGGCATGATCAAGGAGCAGGAGGCCGGGATGCCGACTGCCGATGTGTGCCGCAAGCATGGCGTGAGCAGCGCGACGTTTTACAAGTACAAGGCCAAGTTCGGCGGCATGGACGTCAGCGAGGCACGGCGGCTCAAGGTCCTGGAAGACGAGAACGCCCGGCTCAAGAAGCTGTTGGCCGAGGCGATGCTGGACAACGCCATGCTCAAGGATCTCAGCACAAAAAAATGGTAACGCCCGCCGTCAGGCGAGAAGCCGTGGCTTACCTCTGCGAGGCCTTCGCGGTGAGCCAGCGTCGGGCGTGTTCGGTGATCGGGGTTGATCGAACATCGGTGCGTCATGTGAGCACGCGATCCGATGATCAGGCCGTTCGGGCACGGCTGCGCGAACTGGCGGCCGTGCGCCGCCGGTTCGGCTATCGCCGGCTGCATGTGCTGTTGGATCGGGAGGGGATCATGCTCAACCACAAGAAGCTGCGTCGGATCTATGCCGAGGAACGGCTGCAGGTTCGCCGTCGCGGCGGCCGCAAAAGAGCCTTGGGTACACGGGCGCCCATGGTCCTGCCGTCAGGTCCGAACCAGCGTTGGTCCCTCGATTTTGTCAGCGATGCGCTGACCGATGGTCGACGCTTCCGCATCCTGTGCATTGTCGATGACTATACCAGGGAATGCCTCTGCCTGATCGCCGATACATCGCTGTCCGGGCTTCGGGTGGCGCGAGAACTGGATCTGCTCATGGTCCAGCGTGGCCGACCGCACACTGTGGTCAGTGACAACGGGACGGAACTGACCAGTATGGCAATCCTGCGCTGGAGCCAGGATCGGCGGATTGAATGGCACTACACCGCGCCCGGCAAGCCGACACAGAACGCGTTCGTGGAGAGCTTCAACGGCCGGCTGCGTGACGAACTGCTCAACGAGACCCTGTTCACCTCATTGGCACACGCCAGGTTCAACCTGGCGGCCTGGAAGGAGGACTACAACACAGTCAGACCACATGGCAGCCTTGGCAATCTGCCGCCGGCCATCTACGCAAAACTCAACGCTCCCGGCATGCAATGGGACGGAGCGCTTGAGCAACTGGGGAGCACCGCGCTCCCTCCCATTGCACCACCGAGCCCGAAAGGCTCAAACGACGAAAGGACTCTGCTCTCGGCTGGATGAAGTCGGGGGCTCACGTCAGGCGAACGCAGCTCATAAGACGGTGACCAAAGCCACATTCCCTCGGCCTTATAGGTCGGGGGCGTGGTGCTTCAGTGTGACTCTGTGTGAATAACGCGCAGGCTTTGTGGCGAGATAAGTGACGCGCGCTTGCCCTTACAGCCCATCCAAAGCGAGAAGCCTTGGCTTATCAGGGCTGCCGCTTCATCCAGCGTAGCCGCATAAACCGCATGCGCCTCGTGGTGCTTGCGATTGCCGAACGAGGGATCGCCTAGCCCCTAGCCGTTGGTGGTCACTTCGGGCACTTCACCGCTACCCTTGCGTGGAGACGTCCGTTCAATCCTCAAAACCCGGTTGATCTAATTATCTCCCACTGCCCCCAGAGCGAGCACGTCGAACTATAACTCAAGGTAATATTGGCTAGAGGCAATGCCGAAAAGCGCCAGATCTGACCTGCGTAATTCCACGCTTCGTTTCGCTATAAGCAAGATACGTGAGCCGAACAAATATTGGCTAAGCATCTCAATAATTAGACTCTTCGAAATTTCGGCCGATCATCAACTGACCCTGCAGGACACGTGTCTGAATGGACGCGAGCGCGATAATTTAGCAATTATGAAAGAGATCGTATCATGGCGCTGACCGCCGCCCTTATTCATGCCCTCGCGCCTAACGACCGCAGGGTGCTGAGCCGTGCCGAAGCCGCGAGTTATGTTGGCGTCAGTCCTGGCCACTTTTCTAAGCTTGTGGAGGCTAGCACCATGCCCAACTCCCTGCCCACATACGGACGGACCCGTAGGTGGGATAGGAACGCCATAGACCAGGCGCTCGACAGAGCAAGCGGCACCACCACCTCGACCAAAGATGCGCTAACCGCATATGACGCTTGGAGTAGTGCCCGTGGTCAGGGCTAATCTCAAGGGCGTGAACACCGTTCGAAAACTGCTTAATGACGGCACAGTCAGGATCCATTTCTATCACCGTGCCACTGGCAGCCCTCTTCGCGGCGCCCCCGGATCCGCAGAATTCCTACACGACTACGCCATGGCAGAGCAGAGCCGGGTCACGAAGCTCAAAGGGACGCTTGTCGGCCTCATTCGCGACTACACACTTTCGCCGGAGTTCGCGAAGCGGGCGGAAAGCACACAGAAGGAATACCGGCGTATGCTGACCAAGGTGGAGGTCCGGTTCGGCACCATGCCACTGGAAGTGCTCGAAGACCCACGAGTCCGCAGCGACTTTCTCAAATGGCGCGCAGATGTAGCGAGTAGCTCCGGAGAACGTGAGGCCGATAACCGGCTGAGCGTGGTTTCGGCTATGCTCTCGTGGGGCATCGACAATGGCCAGGTGTTCAGCAACCACGTGCTGGGGTTCAAGCGCCTTCACAAGGTCGATCGTTCCGAGAAGCTTTGGCTTCCAGAACACATTGAAGCCTTCATGAAAGTCGCTCCCCTCGAGATGCAACGTGCACTGATCCTGGCACTTCATACCGGTCAGCGGCAGGGCGACCTGCTAAAGCTGGTCTGGACCAATTACCATGAGGGCAAGATCAGCTTGCGGCAGAACAAGGGCGCGCAGCGTGTCATTGTGCCCTGCACCCAGGCTCTGGCGCGCATGCTGGACGGCATGGAGCGATCCGCCTTGGTCATTCTCAACACCAAGACCGGACGACCGTGGAAGGCCCGCTACTTCAAGGGGCAGTGGGAAGAGGCCAGCAAGGCCGCTGGCATCACCGACCTGCACTTCCACGACCTTCGCGGCACGGCCGTGACAATGCTCGCCGAGGCCGGCTGCAGCGTCCCGGAGATTGCCTCGATTACCGGCCACAGCTTGAAGTCGGTTCACGGCATTATCGAGCGCTATCTGGCCCGCACGGCGACGCTCGCCACAGCAGCAATGGATAAGTTCCAGAACGCAAGCAGCACGAATTTTGCAAACCAGTTGCAAACCACCGACCGCGGCGGCAGCAACAATATTGCTAAGTCTTTGAAGTGAATGGCGCGCCCTAAGAGATTCGAACTCCTGACCCCCAGATTCGTAGTCTGGTGCTCTATCCAGCTGAGCTAAGGGCGCGCACGGCCGTCTCTTTTTGAAACGGCAATTTCAGGAAGCGGCGAGTACGCCTGTCTGCCTGAAGCGGCGCAACCCATACAGGGGCGTTTCTGGCTTGGCAAGCGTCGATGAAGGTTTTTCTACACGCCCTGGTTTTTCACCAGCAGGGTGTTGGGCAGCGCCAGATCAAAGCGGGTACCGACGGGCTGATCGACGAAGCTGAGCTGGCCGCCATGGGCGTCGGCGATCTCGCGGGCAATGGCCAGGCCCAGGCCGGTGCCACCGGCACGGGCCGAGCCCTCGAAGGCGACAAACAGGTTATCGCGGGCGCGCGGCGGCAGGCCGGGGCCGTTATCGGCAACCGACAGGGTAATGCCCTGGGGACCGGTGAGGAGCGAAACCGACACCGTCGGCGCCTCGACCTTGCCGGCGGCCGCCTCGAGGGCCTCGCGGGCGTTCTTGAGCAGGTTGAGCAGGACGCGGCCGAGCTGGCCCGCATCGACCCGGAGCGTGAGACTGTCGGGGATGGCATTGGTGAAGGTGATGGCAGGATGACCGGAGAGGCGCGCGTCAAAGGCCGCCTCCTCGACCAGCGGCCTGATGGCGGTGGGCGCCAGCACCGGCGGCACCGAGGTCTCGCGGCCATAGTCGAGCACGGACTGGGCAAAGCCGATGGCGCGGTCGAGCGTGGTGACAAGGCGCGGCGCCAGGCGCTGCACCTTGGGATCGTCGAGCGTGGCCACCTGATCGGACAGCAATTGCGCCGAGGTCAGGGTATTGCGCAGGTCATGATTGATCTTGGCAACGGCCAGGCCCAGATCGGCCAGGTGGCGGCGCTGGCGCAGCAGGGTGAAAATGTCGGTTTCCATGGCCGCCAGCTCGCGCTCGGCAATGCCGATCTCGTCGCGCCGGGCCGAGGGGGTGATGATCAGGCTGCCATTTTCGGGGGCCTGGCGGAAGGCCAGCATGTTTTCGGTCAGGCGCCGGACCGGATGGATGAAAAGGTAGCTGGCCAGCAGATAGAGCGCCAGGGCGGTCAGAATCGCCAGGGCCAGCGAGATGCCGACGACCTGGCCGGAATAGTCGAGCAGTTCCTGGCGCAGCGGCCGCTCGGGCAGGAGGATTTCCACCATGGTCTGGTCGAGATCGCCAGGCCCGATAATGCGCAGGGTGCGGCCGGGGCCGGCCAAAAGGGTATCGACGGCCCCCATGATCAGGGTGGGCAGGTCGCGCTGGCGCATGTCGGCGGTGACCACGATATCGGGCGTCACCGGATCGGCCAGCTCGATGAGCTGACTCTGGCCCTCGCGGCGATAGACGATGGCATAGGCCCCCGCCGAGGTCAGCAGCCGGTCGGTCAGGCTGCGCGGCAGGGCCATGACATCGGGCACGGCGTCGAGCACGCGGGCGCCCACGACGCCGACGCGCAGGCGGTCATCGAGCCAGTTGGCGCGGAAATTGGCCAGCGAGGGCAGATAGACGACGATTTCGACCAGAAGTATCACCGCGCTGATGGTGGCGATGAGCTTGATCGAGAGGCCGGCAAAGCGGCTGGGCAAGGCGCTGCGGAGAGGTGTCATTGCGCGCACTATAAGCCAACGCGAGCACGGCGTAAGCCCCTGCGGCACGCATCTCAGGGCAGCAGGCGGCGCAGGACGGCCCACCGTCGGGCCCAGGCCGAGGGGGGATGGAGGGCCCGGTATTGCCGGCCGAGATCGACCAGCAATGCCGCGAGGCTAGCCGGGGGCAGCAGCAGATCGGCCAGGTCCGCCGCGCCGAGGTCGCGATCGATGGCCAAAGCCAGCATGGCGGCCAGCTCGGCGGCGCCATCGCCCAGTATGGTGGTGCCCAGAACTGTGCCATTGGCCGCCACCAGCAGGCTGGCGCCGCCGATCAGCCTGCCCGTCGCGCGGGCGGCGTCTGTTTCGCTGGCGCTGGCGCGCAGCAGCAGCTGGCCGGGACGGACCGGCAGCAGCGCCCCTGCCCCGCCGAGCTGGGCCAGAGCCGGCCTGGTATTGGCCAGGCGCGGCAGGCGCTGCAGGTCAATGCGCCCGGGCGCCGCGCCGCTGGCGCGGGCCAAAACATGGGCGGCCTGACGCAAGGCATGGGGCGCGTCGAACACGCCAGCGGCGCCGCCAATGGCGGTGATGCGGGCAGAAGAGGTCTGGCCTTCGGGCGTCACCTGCAGATGATCGGGACGCTGGCGATCACGCCGGAGCCGGAGCGCGGCGAGCACGGCCGGATCGAGATCGGGCACGCGGCCGGCGGCGACCAGGATATGGGAGACGTCGAGGGTGGCGAGGCTGCCATCGGCATGGGCCAGAGCAATGCCGGTGCCCTGGCTGCGCGGCAGCACGGCGGTGACCTGGGCCCCCTCAAGAATGTCGACACCCTCCTCGCGCAGCGCGCGCAGCAGCACGGCCACGGGCTCGGGATCAAAGCCGGGCAGCACGGGGCCCTGCGGCACCAGGGTCACCATGGCGCCGAGCCGGGCATAGGCCTGGGCCAGTTCAAAGGCCGCCGCATCGCCGCCGATGACCAGCAGGTGGCTGAGCTTGCGCAGATTGTCCAGGATGGTGTCGGGGGTAAAGAATGGCACCTGGTCGAGCCCGGGCAGATCGGGCAGGCGCGGCGTGCTGCCGGTGGCCAGCACGAACTGGCCGGCGCGAATGAGACTATCGCCCAGCCGCAGCGTGCGCGAATCGGCAAATTCGGCCGGGCCGGTCAGCATGGTAATGCCCTGGGCGACCAGATGGGCGGGGGCCGCGGCTGGTGCGGCGGCCTCGGCCAGCGCGGCGGCCCGCTCGCCGATGGCGCGGAAACCGGGCTTGGGCGCGGCTTTGGCGAGGCCCAAAGCGGCGGCGGAGGCTGCGGCCTGGGCGTGGTTGGCACTGGCCAGAAAGGCCGCGCGCTGCACGGCGGCGCTGGTGGTCTGGCCGGCAAGCTCGGTGGGCCGCTGCACCAGGATGACATTGAGGCCACGGGCCCGCGCGTCAATGGCCAGCATCCGCCCGAGCGCGCCGGCCCCGATAATGCACAGATCGGCTTTGAGGATTTCGGCCATGTCCGCCAGGCATAAAGTGCTAGAGGCTGGACTTATGGGGCGCGCCGCACGAGAAAACAACGGGGCATAGGGCGTCAGGAAGTCTCGTCTGGCGCGTTGACTTGGGGTCGAGTTTTCCCTATAGACGCCACCAACCCGCACCGTGGGCGCCCAGCGCTTGATGTGTGTCCGATATTCTTGCTCAAGAGCAGCAATCCAGAGGAACCGCGTCCGCGCGGTTTGATGTCATGAAGCGTACTTATCAGCCGTCGCAGCTCGTGCGTGCCCGCCGTCACGGTTTCCGTGCCCGCATGGCCACCAAGGACGGCCGTGCCATCATCAACAAGCGCCGTCGTGACGGTCGCAAGAAGCTCACGGCCTAAGGCCATCTGGCCGGATGACGGCCATGGCGCCCAAGCCTGATGCCCTGCGTCGGCTGACCAAGCGCTCCCAGTTTCAAAGGGCTGCCCGGGGCAATCGCGCCGGGCGCTCTGCGTTTGGGCTGCAGGCGATTGCCGCACCCCAGCCGGAAGCAGGCATCGGCTTTACCGTCACCAAGAAGACGGGCAATTCTCCCGAACGCAACCGAATTAAACGTCGCCTGCGCGCCGCTGTGACAGCATGTGCGCGTGACTTTGTGCCCGCCCACGATTATGTGCTGGTGGGACGGCGCGAAGCGCTGAGCGAACCCTTTGCCAAGCTGGTTGCCGATCTGGGCGCCTTGATCGTGCGCGTGCACGCACCCAGATCGAATGAACAGCGCACCTCTTCCGGCCGCGGCCCACGGAAACCAAAACAATGACCGATAATCGCAATGTGATCCTGGCCATCGTGCTCAGCATGATCGTGCTGTTCGGCTGGCAGTTCTTCATTGCCGGTCCGCAGCTCGAGCGGGCCCAGCAGCAGGCCCAGATTGCCGCCGAGCAGGCCCAGAGCGAGGCCACGCCGGCCGCAACGGCCGTTGCCGCGGGCACGCCAGGAACCGTAGCCGCCGACGGCACCGTGTTCTACGCCGACCGCGCCGAGGCCATTGGCGCCAGCGAGCGCGTCACCATCGACACCCCCGACCTGCACGGCTCGATCAACCTGACCGGCGCGCGTCTCGACGACCTCGAGCTCAAGCAGTATCAGGAGACGGTTGATCCGGACTCCCCGATCATCACCCTGCTGACCCCCGCGGGCGTGCCGAATGCCTATTTCGCCGAGCAGGGCTTCGTGCCGGCCGCCGGCACCACTGTGGCCGTGCCGGACAGCAAGAGCGTCTGGACAGTCGAGGGCGGCGCCAGCACGCTGACCGCCACGACCCCGGTAACGCTGCGCTGGGACAATGGCGCGGGCCTGGTGTTCCGCCGGACCTTTGCGGTCGATGAATTCTACCTGTTCACCGTCACCCAGTCGGTGACCAATAATGGCAGCGGCGATGTCGCGCTGTTCCCCTATGCCCGCGTCGCCCGCCACGGCACGCCCAAGGTGGCCAACTTCTTCATCCAGCATGAAGGCCCGCATGGCGTGCTGGGCTCGAACAACATGGTGTCCAAGAAGTACACCGACATGCAGAAGGACCAGCAGGTCCGCTTCGACAATACCAGCGGCTGGCTGGGTTTCTCGGACAAGTACTGGGCCACGGCCGTGCTGCCCAAGCCGGCAACGGCGATCAATGCGCTGTTCTCGTGGAAGAATACCGGCAGCTATGACGACTACCAGACCAGCTTTGTGGAAACCACGCCGCTGGTGGTGGCCGCCGGCGCAACGGCGACCCATGAGAGCTACCTGTTTGCCGGCGCCAAGGAAGAATCGGTCATCAACAGCTATCAGCAGTCCTATGGCTTTGACCGGATCGACCTGCTGATCGACTGGGGCTGGTTCGGCTTTTTGACCAAGCCGATGTATTACCTGCTGACCTTCCTCAATGGCATTATCGGCAATTTCGGCGTCGCCGTGCTGGCCGTGACCGTCATCGTCAAGGCGCTGTTCTTCCCGCTGGCCAGCCGCTCCTATGCCTCGATGGCCGCCATGCGCCGCGTGCAGCCTGAAATGAAAGCCATCCAGGAACGCTTCAAGGAAGACCGCCCGGCCCAGCAGCAGGCGATGATGGAGCTGTACAAGACCGAAAAGATCAATCCGCTCAGCGGTTGCTGGCCGGTGCTGATCCAGATTCCGGTTTTCTTTGCGCTCTATACCGTCATCTTCATCAGCCTCGACATGCGCCATGCGCCGTTCTTCGGCTGGATCCAGGATCTGGCGGCGCCAGATCCCACCAATATCTTCACCCTGTTCGGCCTGATCCCCTGGGAGCCGACGACGTTGCCGCTGATCGGCAGCTTCCTGCACCTGGGCGTGTGGCCGGTGATCATGGGCATCACCATGTGGGTCCAGATGAAGCTGAACCCGCCGCCACCAGATCCGACCCAGGCGATGATCTTCAACTGGATGCCGGTGATCTTCACCTTCATGCTGGGCACCTTCCCGGCGGGTCTGGTGATCTACTGGGCCTGGAACAATACGCTGTCGGTAACGCAGCAGTGGTTCATCATGAAGCGCCATGGCGTGGAAGTGAACCTGATCGGCAACATCCTGGACGCCTTCAAGCGCAAGCCCAAGGCGGACGCGACACCCAAAGCCTGATCGCCATCACCGATCAGTCATGCTACATGCCCGCCGGGACCCTCCGGCGGGCACCTTGTTTTTGAAGGCCAAGCACGATGACCACTATCGATTACGCCCCCGACATGATCGAACGCGGCCGCCTGCTGTTCGCCCGGCCGTTCCTGTTCGTCAAAGGCTGCGTCAGCATTGCCGACCTGCCCGAGATGGACCGGGTGGAAATCTCCTTTGCGGGGCGCTCCAATGTGGGCAAGTCCAGCCTGATCAATGCGCTGGTCGGCATGTCGGGTCTGGCCCGCACCTCCAATACGCCGGGCCGCACGCAGGAGCTCAATATCTTCGAGAGCCAGAGCGAGAACCTGCGCATCGTTGACATGCCCGGCTATGGCTATGCCCGTGCGCCGGAAGACAAGGTGCGGCAGTGGACCAAGCTGATCCACCGCTATCTGGTCGGCCGCGCCACGCTGCGCCGCGTCTATGTGCTGGTGGATGGCCGCCACGGCCCCAAGGACACCGACCTGACGGTGATGAACGAGCTCGACCATGCCGCCGTGAGCTATCAGGTGGTGCTGACCAAGGCCGACAAGCCCAGCAAGGAAGAGCTCGACAAGGTCATCATCGCCACCAAGGCGGCGATCGCCAAGCGGCCGGCCGCGCATCCCCATGTGATCCTGACCTCATCGGTCAAGGGCGACGGCCTGCGCGAGCTGCGCACCGAAATCGCGATGCTGCTCGAGAGCTAGGCTGCCCGAGAACTGCCCGGCCGGATACTGGCGTCGGCGAGGGTGAAGACGTCGACAATGCGGTCGAGTTCGGCGGCCTGGGCCTCGGTCTGCTCGATGGCCGCATTGGTCTCTTCCACCAGCGCCGCATTGTGCTGGGTGATCTCATCCATCTGCCGCACCGCAACGGCCACTTCCTCGATGGCCAAAGCCTGGCTCTGGCTGGCGTCGGCAATCTCCCCGATCAGCGTGGCGCTCTGGGTCACCGAGCCGTTGAGCGCAACGATGCGCTGGGCAATGTCCATGACCAGCTGCGTGCCGCCGGCCACCTCGCCGGCAGAGACATCGATAAGCTGCTTGATCTCGGCCGAGGCACTGGCAGCGGACTGGGCCAGGCGGCGGACTTCCACCGCCACCACGGCAAAGCCCTTGCCGGCATCGCCGGCCCGGGCGGCTTCCACCGACGCATTGAGCGCCAGCAGATTGGTCTGGAAGGCGATATCGTCGATCAGCCCGATAATGCTGGAGATCCTGGCCGAGGAGGTGGTGATGGCCGACATGGCGGCGGTGGCCGATTCCATGGCCTTGCCGCTTTCCACCGCGATGGCCGAGGCCGCCGAGACGGCCTGGTTGGCCTCGCGGGCGCGGCTGGCATTGGCGCCGACAGTGCGCGACAGCTGCTCGATGGTGGCCGAGGTTTCTTCCACCGTCGCCGCCTGGCGGGTGGTGCGATCGGACAGGTCATTGGCGCCGGCCAGGATCTCGCCGGTGGCGGTCTTGAGGGCGCGCGAGGTCACGCGCAGATCGGTCACCACGCTGGAGAGCTTTTCGGCCACGGCATTGGTATTGTCGCGCAGCTCGGCAAAGGCACCGGTAAAGGCGCCAGTGACGCGCGCCGTGAGGTCCGCCCGGGCCAGGGCTGACAGCACCAGGCCGGTGCCGGTGAGGCCTTTGTCGACGGCCTCGAGCAGCGCATTGACCTCGGTGGCCAGTTGGCCGAGCTCGGCCTGCTCATAGGCGACATCGACGCGCCGGCCGAGATCACCTGCCATGACGGCGCGCAGCGTCGCCTGCAGGTCATCGGTCAGCCGGTCGGCCGCCCGCCGGCGCAGGCTGGCTTCGGTCTCGCGCTGGCGTTCGCTCTGCTGCAGCGCCGCCTGTTCCACCAGCGCGGCGCGGAAGGCCTCCAGCGCATCAAACATGACGGTGAGTTCGTCGCTGACCTTCTGGGGCGGAATGGCCAGATCGGTGTGGCCGGCGGCCAGTTCGCCGGTCAGGGCCACCAGGGTCCGGAGCCGGCTCGACACCACGCGCTGGAACAGCACGAAGACCGCCAGACAGCCCGAGGCTGCGGCTGCCCCAGCCAGGACCAGCGGCACGATGACGGCCATATTGTCTTGCGCCAGCAGCTGCATGATCGCCATGCCGCCAAACACGGCCACCAGGGCCCCGAAACCGAGAAAGGCGGCAACCAGTTTCTGGGTGATGGACAGTTTATCGAGATTGAACACGCGAGATTCCTGGCGCTATGGGCAGACCAGCGCACGATCGCATCAAATCGGTGGGGCGCCGTTGACCTAGATCAAGGCACAGCGCCAAGTTTGCGGCATGGCCGCCGACCGAGCCATGCTCAGCGTTCCTTGAAGAAGCGCCCAATATAGCCCGCAACGTCAGCGCTGTGCGAGGGCATGGCCACCGAGGAAACGGCCGAATCGACCAGTTCGTCGGGCGCCTTGCCGCGGCGCAGCTCGGCCAGCGCCACGGTGTAGTCATCGGCAAATTCTGGATGCGGCTGCAGGCTCAGCGCGGCGCCATTGCGATAGGCCAGTCCGGCATTGGGCGTGAAGTCGGAGGCCAGGATGACCTCGGCCTCGCGCGGCGGGACAAGCACCTGATCCTGATGCGAACAGGCGACCGCCAGCGCCGAGGGCGCCTGCGGCATGAAGCCGGGCCGGGCCGTGACCTCATAGGTGTGGCGGCCGAGGCCCCAGCCTTTGGGCGACTTGCGCACGTCCCCGCCCAGCGCATCGGCCATGATCTGGTGGCCAAAGCAGATGCCGAGCAGCGGGGTGCGCTGCTGATAACCCTTGCGGATGAAATCGCGCAGCGGCTCGAGCCAGGGCAGATCGTCATAGACACCCGCGGCCGAGCCGGTGATCACCACGCCTTCAAGGCGTGCCAAGTCTGGAAACGGCTCGCCCTCGGCGACGTTGATCGTCTCGTAGCTGAAGCCCTGCCCGGTCTGGTCGAACATGGCTTCGAACATCTTGCGATAGGGCACGAAGCGGCTGCGCAGCGGCAGCGGCACTTCGCCGGTCTGGAGAATGGTGAGTTTCATAAGGAGCCATCTGATCGCGGATAGATCCTTAAACGCCTTTGACCGGGCCAAGGCAATGCCTGCCCGGTCAAAGCGGTAGGGACTATTTCGCGTCGGTGCCAGACGTCTTGTCAGGACGGGTCTTGTCCCCTTCGGGATGCTTGACCTTGGCCTCGCCTGGCGACTGGCCGAATTCGGTGCCGCCCAGGTGACCGCCACCGCTGGTCTTGTCCACCTTGGCGAGATCGTCGGCGATCTGTTCGTCTATGCTTTTGCTCATCGGATATCTCCTTTTGCCGAAGGACCAACCGGTGAGAAAGGCAAATGTTCCGTCAGGCGGCGATGAAGTTCAGCGATACGCCATTGATGCAGTAGCGCAGGCCGGTGGGCTCGGGGCCGTCGTCAAAGACATGGCCCTGATGGCCGCCGCAATTGGAGCAGTGCACCTCGGTGCGGGTCATGAACAGGCTATTGTCCTCGGTGGTGCCCACGGCGCCATCGATGAAGGTATAAAAGCTCGGCCAGCCGGTGCCGCTGTCATATTTGGTTTCGGAGGCGAACAGGGGCTGGGCGCAGCCGGCGCAGACAAAGGTGCCGGCGCGGTGCTCGTCATTGAGCGGGGAGGTGAACGGACGTTCGGTGCCCTCGTGGCGCAGCACGTCATAGGCGGCGGGCTCGAGCCTGGCCTGCCACTCGGCGTCGGTCAGCTTGAAGGGGAAATCGCCCTCGGCCGCCTGGGTTGTCCCCATGGGGCGCAGGCCGACAATGGCGGCGAAGGCAGCGATGGCCGAGCCACCCAGAAGCAGATTGCGGCGATCGATAGCCATGGTCGTTCTCCTTGAGCAGATTGCCCCGCGCCCGGAACCGCAGGAGGGAATGCGGGCGGCGGCGCGGGGCTTGGTTGACGGCCAGTATAGGGTCCCGGGCAGGGGCATGGCACGTCAAGTTGTGGTGAGAGGCGGCAAACCCGTCGCCTCTCTCAGGGGGCCATTCGCAATGGCCGCCCTTTTGGTTACATGGCCGACTTTGGCGTCAGCACGGCGTCGATCACGTGGATCACGCCATTGGACTGGATCACGTCGGCAATGGTGACATTGGCAACGGTGCCATTCTCGTCGGTCACGGTGACCTTGCCGTCAGCAGCCTTGAGGGTCAGCTTGCAGCCGCCGACGGTGTCGACAACATGCTCGCCGCCATCGGCTTCAACCATGCCGACGATGTCGGTGGAGAGGGCCTTGGCCGGAATGACGTGGCAGGCCAGGATGGTGGCCAGCATGTCCTTGTTTTCGGGCAGCAGCAGCGTGTCGACGGTGCCGGCTGGCAGGGCGTCAAAAGCGGCATTGACGGGGGCCAGAACGGTGAACGGACCTTCGCCCGACAGCGTCTCGACCAGGCCGGCGGCCTGAACGGCGGCAACCAGGGTGGTGTGGTCGGCAGAGTTCACGGCGTTTTCGACGATATTCTTGTCAGCGAACATGGCAGCGCCGCCAACCATTGGATTGTCCTGGGCCATCGCGCCGCCGATCGAGGCAGCGGAGATCATGGCAGCGACAGTGAGTGCACGGAGAGAGAAGTTCATGGGGTCGTTCCTTCCTGTATCTTGTTCCCGTTGTTCGGCTGGGACATGTGAAGGAACGGGGGCTTTTCAGCTTAAGTTTCAGATTGTTTCAACGCCGCGAAAAATAGTGCGAAGATTTTTGCGCGGCGCGAAAATTGTTATTTTACAGCAGCTTACGAAAACTGCCGCCGCCCGTTTCGGGGCGCCGGCAGTGTTTTGGCCAGACATTTTATATTTGCCATTGCGGTGATCCGGAACGGCTAGATCTTCGTAACGGCGCCCTTGGCGACGATGGGGCCATGCGGGTTGCCATCGGGCGAGCCGCCCTTTTCCTCAAGTGTGATGGCGAGCACCGAGCCTTCGCCCCAGCCTTCCATGACCTCGGGGGCAATGGAGACGGCGCTGCGTTCATTGACGGGGATGACGCCCATGGAGATCGGATTGTTGCCGCCCTGGATGGCCCAGAGTTCGAAATCCTTGTCGGGGACGGTTTCGCCCGACAGAGCGGTAAGCCGGACATTGCCGCTGCCATCATAAAGCGCGACGAACTTGACCGGGCTGCCCTCTTCCTCGAGT
The DNA here is from genome assembly GCF_014926585.1 of Devosia beringensis. NCBI lineage: Bacteria > Pseudomonadati > Pseudomonadota > Alphaproteobacteria > Hyphomicrobiales > Devosiaceae > Devosia > Devosia beringensis. The sequence goes on from NZ_CP045422.1 coordinate 1,270,225, forward strand.
GCGGCCACCAGCTGGGTAGTGAGGCTGGACACATCGCCGGCGGGCTGCAGCAGGTTGAAGCCGACCGCGGCCACGGCGACAGCCAGGGCCCCGGCGGCAATGCCGCGCCAGACCAGCAGGCTGTCCCAGAAGCTTGCCATCGGCCGTGACCGGACCACATCGCCAAAGGCGCGGGCCTCGATGGCGGCATAGATATGGCCGGGCACCGGGGTTTCTTCATATTCCTGATTGAGCGCGGCAAAGCGCGAGACCCAGAAGTCCCGTTCAGCCCGCAGGTTCTGGTCATTCTCGATCAGGCGGCCGATACGCTCATGTTCGCTGGTGGACAGCAGGCCCAGGACATACTCGGCCACCAAGGCGTTGCGGCCCTCAAAGTCTTCGCCGAAATCATCACTGGTACTCATGCGCTCAGGCAATCTTTCAGTTTGATGAGGCTCCGGCGTAGCCAGGTCCGCATCGTGTTCAAGGGCACGGTGTAGCGCGTCGCCAGTTCCTCGTAGCTATAGCCATCGAGATAGGCACCGCGCACCGCGTCGGCACGTTCGGGATCGAGCGTGCCCAGACAAGTCTCGATCTGGCGGCGTTCCTGACTGTCCTGGGTCGCCCGCTCCGGAGAGGGGCCGGCGTCAGGAATTTCAAGGGCCACATCGATATCGTCGGACGGTGGACGACGGGCCCTCAGAATGTCGAGTGAATGATTGCGTGCGACGGCAACCAGCCAGCTTATGGGACTGGTGGTACCGGCGACGTAACGGTCGGCGCGCTGCCAGACCTTCACGAAAACTTCCTGGAGAGCCTCTTCAGCCTCCGAACGGTCTTTCAAGATACGCAGGGTAACGCCAAAGAGTTTCGCGCTGGTGCGTTCGTAGAGAACACGGAAAGCGGCGCGATCCCGCAGGGCGCAGCGGGCAATCAGGTCGGCGATGTCCTGGGACGGTGTGTCAATCATGGGCATAGGTGTACCCTGCCTCCCCCGTTATGCCTATCCCCGCCCATGCCGGGTCACGAGATCAGGCGTACGGTAACGCACAGACAGGGCAAACGGATCAGTGCCAAAAGCGCAGAAGCGGCTTTTCCTTTGCGCCTTGATGCTCTATTCCCGGTGCGGACATTTTCACGCCGTTTGACCAACCGATTGGGTCTGCCTATGTCCGATAAAGCCGCCGAGACCGACCGGTTCAGCCATGATGCCGGCATTCTCGCCCAGGCCCTGCCCTATATGCAGCGCTATGAGGGCAAGACCGTCGTCGTCAAATACGGCGGCCATGCCATGGGCGACGCCAAGCTCGGCCAGGCCTTTGCCCGCGACATCGCTTTGCTCAAGCAGTCCAAGGTCAATCCGATCGTGGTGCATGGCGGTGGGCCGCAGATCGCGCTGATGCTGAAGAATCTGGGCATCGAGTCCAAGTTCGAGGGCGGGCTGCGTGTCACCGACAAGCGGACCATGGAAGTGGTCGAGATGGTGCTGGCCGGCTCGATCAACAAGGAAATCGTGGCGCTGATCAATGCCGAAGGCGAATGGGCCATCGGCCTCTGCGGCAAGGACGGCAATATGGTCTTTGCCAAGCGGGCGGAAAAGACCGTCAAGGATCCCGGCTCCAATATCGAGCGGGTGCTGGACCTGGGCTTTGTCGGCGAGCCGGTGGAAGTCGACCGCACGCTGCTGGACCTGCTGGCCCGCTCCGAGCTGATTCCGGTGATTGCGCCGGTGGCGCCGGGCCGCGACGGCAATACCTACAATATCAATGCCGATACCTTTGCCGGCGCCATTGCCGGCTCGCTGGGCGCCAAGCGCCTGCTGTTTCTGACCGACGTGCCCGGCGTGCTCGACAAGTCCGGCACGCTGATCCCCGAGCTCAGCGTGCGCGAGGCCAAGGAGCTGATTGCCGACGGCACGATTTCGGGTGGCATGATCCCCAAGGTGGAAACCTGCTTTGCCGCGCTCGAAGACGGCGTGGAAGGCGTGGTGATCCTCAATGGCAAGCAGCCGCATGTGGTGCTCGTCGAGCTGTTCACCGAATTTGGTGCCGGCACGCTGATCGTCCGCTAGGCTTGCCTGCAAACGCAAACGAAAAGGCCGCCATTGCTGGCGGCCTTTTGCTTGGGCGAAACGGCGCGGCTAGTGCTCGAGCACAACGGCCGGGGCAGCCGGGCGCTGGCCGTGGGCGTTGGCGTGGCCGGGATTGCGCCGGAAGAACGGCGACAGCAGCAGCACGACAGCAAAGCTGCCCATGACATAGTAGAGCGCGGTGGCGGCGGCGTCGGCGAAGGCGGCGTGCGGCATGGTGCCGGTGGCCAGGTTGGTGCCCAGCCGGCCGAAGAACAGCTCGCCGATAATGGCGACGCCCAGGGCACCACCGACCTGCTGGAAGGCCTGCAGCGAGCCCGAACCGGCGCCGGCATCGCGCGGCGGCACGTTGGACAGCACCAGCTGGAACAGCGAGGAGAAGCCGAGCCCGAGGCCGATACCGGCGATCAGCAGCGGCGGCAGCAGGGCCCAGTGGTCGATGCTGTCACTGACGCTGGCAATATAGAAGTGCAGCCAGGAAATGCCCAGCACCAGCAGGCCACCCGAGGTGGCGAGGCGGGCCCGCAGGTAGTGGCTGCCAAAGCGGCCGGCAATGGCCGATGCCAGCAGCACGCCCACCGAGAAGGGCGTATTGGCCAGGCCCGATTCGAGCGGGGTGAAGGCAAAGCCACCCTGCAGCAGCAGCGAGATCACCATGAACATGCCGGGAATGCCGGAGGCAAAGACGGTGGTCACAAAGGCGCCGAACATGAACTGGCGATTGGTGATCAGGTCGAAATTGAGCAGCTGCGAGCGGCCGGCGGCGGCACGGCCGCGGGTCCAGAACACGAAGGCTACCAAGAGGCCAAAGCCGGCGATGATCATGGCAAAAGCCCAGAGCGGCCAGCCATAGGCCCGACCCTCGATGATGGGGAAGACCACCGCGAGGATGCCCAAGCCGAACAGCACGATGCCGACATAGTCATTGCGCAGGCTGGCATGGCCCGGCAGGCGCGGAATGAGGAACCAGCCGGCGACGATAGTGGCGATGCCGATGGGGATATTGACCAGGAAGATGGGCTGCCAGTCCATGCCGAACAGGTTGGCCGAGACCAGGATGCCGCCCAGGATCGGGCCGCAGACGGCGGCGAGGCCGGCCGAGAGGCCGAACAGCGAGAAGGCCTGGCCGCGTTCATGCGGCGGGAAGGTCACGGTGGCAATGGCCAGTACCTGCGGCGTCATCATGGCGCCGGCCAGGCCCTGGATGATGCGGGCGACGATCAGGAATTCGATATTGGGCGCGAGGCCACAGAGGGCCGAAGCGGCGGTGAAGCCGGCAACGCCCCAGAGGAAGAGGGTGGTCCGGCCCAGGATATCGCCCAGCCGGCCAAAGGGCAGCAGGCCCAGGGCGAAGGCCAGGATATAGGCGGCGACGACCCATTCGATCTGGTTGTCGGTGGCGTTGAGGCCATCGCGCATCGAGGGCAAAGCCACATTGACGATGGTGACGTCAATCAGGTTCATGAAATTGGCGATGAGCAGGACGAAGAGCGCCAGCCAGCGGCGCGGATCGGGCGCGGCCGGGGCGCCGGCAGGGGGAGCGGGGTGGGCGGACATCAGAGACTTCCTTGGGATGAAGAGGGATAGGGGGCAAAGGCGCGTTCAAGCTCGGCAAGCATCTGCTCGAGCCGGGGCGAGCCGGGATTGGGACGGCGCCAGCAATCGGAGAGGGCGCCGGCAATGATCAGGGCAGCCGCTTCGGCATCGGTATCGGCCCGAAAGGAGCCGTCGGCGATGCCGAGGCGGAAAATGTCGACAAACTGATTGCGCCAGAACTCGTAAATCGGGGTCATGATTCCGGCGATGACGGGATCACGCCGCGAGCGCGCGACAAGTTCTGTCAGCACGATCACCAGATCGGGCATGTCGCGCATGGTTTCGCGAAAATCGTTGAATTCGAGATGCAGCTTTTGCAGCGCGGTCTTGCCGTCGCGCGGATGGCGCAGCGCCTGGTCCCGAAAATCGTAGCGGATACTCTCGGCCACCAAGGCCACCAACGCCTCCTTGGAGGGGACGTGATAGTGCAGCGTGGCGATGTTGATACCGACACGGGCGGCAATGTCGCGGGTACGCAGGCCCTCAAGGCCCTTTTCCAGGATGATGGCGCGGGCAGCCGCCGCAATGGCCAGGCGCCGGTCATCGCCGCTTTCGCGTTTGCTGTGGGGTTGGTCTGTGGTCATGCGCGCCTCTTTGCCGGCGCTCTATAGACTCGCCACAATCATCAATCAATCATTTGATTGAGAAGCAGCCATGCAAATTTCACGATTGACCGGCGGCCGAATAATCGCCCCACCACGCCGCACCGACCCCGTACCATGATCAAACAATGGGCATCGGCTGCGCGACGCGAAAAAATACTCAAAACGACGGATTCTTCGCCAAGTTCATATCGAGTCAGCCTCTACACGACCAGTTTAGTATAGATTAACGTCGGCTTTACCAATCTGGAGGGAATGGCATGGGCTCGGAGTTCTTTATTTTCGCGGTTGTCGGCTTCCTGGCGCAGATCGTCGACGGCGCGCTGGGCATGGCCTATGGGGTGGTCAGTTCCACCATGCTGCTGGCCTTTGGCGTTTCGCCTGCCTATGCCTCGGCCAGCGCGCATGCGGCCGAAGTCTTCACCACGGCGGCCTCGGCCACCAGCCATGTCAGCCACAAGAATGTGGACTGGAAGCTGTTCTGGCGGCTGGCGCCCGCCGGCATATTGGGCGGCGTGCTGGGCGCCTATGTGCTGACCTCGATCGACGGGGACGTCTTGCGCCCCTATGTGACGGCCTATCTCACCGTGATGGGTGGCTATATTCTTTATCGTGCCTTCCGGCAGCGGAAGTCGCAGCTGGAGCCGACAGCGGCGGCCATCGTGCCGCTGGGCATTGTGGGCGGCTTTGTCGATGCCGCCGGCGGCGGCGGCTGGGGTCCGGTGGTCACCTCGACCCTGGTCGGGTCAGGCTCGGCGCCGCGCTATGTGGTGGGCACCGTCAATACGGTGGAGTTCTTCCTCACCGTCGCCATCTCGGCCGCCTTCCTGGTCAGCATGCTGACCGGCCACTGGGCCGATGCCGACGGGCTGCTCGACCATGCCATGGCCGTGGCCGGGCTGATCGTGGGCGGGCTGCTCGCCGCCCCCTTTGCCGGCTATATCGTGCGCAAGATGCCGGCGCGGACGCTGATGATCATCGTGGGGTGCCTGGTGATCATCCTGGCCGGCTACCAGACCTGGCAATTGCTGCGGTAGTTGAACAGGCGGGCGGGTGTTGACAAATCCGTCGCTACGGCGTGTGTCGCGGGCACAATTGGAGTGCCCGCCATGCAGGACTATGTCCGCCGCATCCTGACCTCGTCGGTCTATGAAGTCGCCGAGGAAACCCCGCTCGACAGCATGCCGATGCTGTCGGCAAGGCTGGGCGCCGATGTGCTGCTCAAGCGCGAAGACATGCAGCCGGTATTTTCCTTCAAGATCCGCGGCGCGCATAACCGCATCGCCCAGCTTACCCCCGAGGAACGGGCGCGCGGGGTGATCTGCGCGTCAGCGGGCAACCATGCCCAGGGCGTGGCGCTGTCGGCGCACCGGCTGGGCATCCGCGCCATTGTGGTGATGCCGACCACCACCCCGGCGATCAAGATCAATGCAGTCCGCAAGCGCGGCGGCGAGGTGGTGCTGTTCGGCGACGGGTTCGATGCCGCACGCGGCCATGCCGCCAATCTGGCGGAAAAGCACGGCTATGTGGTGGTCCATCCGTTCGACGATCCCGACGTGATCGCCGGACAGGGCACGATCGGCATGGAACTGCTGCGCCAGCATCCGGGGCCGATCGGCGCGATCTATGTGCCGATCGGCGGCGGCGGCCTCGCCGCCGGCATTGCCGCCTTCGTCAAGTTCCTGCGCCCCGAGATCCGCATCATCGGCGTCGAGCCGGAAGAGGCGGCCAGCATGCAGGCGGCCATTGCCGCCGGCCATCCGGTGGCGCTCGACCAGGTGGGTCTGTTTGCCGATGGCGTGGCCGTGCGGCAGGTGGGTGAGGAGACCTTCCGCATCTGCCGCGAACTGCTCGACGACATCGTCACGGTCACCGCCGACGAGATCTGTGCGGCGATCAAGGACATTTTCGACGATCACCGCGCCATTGCCGAACCGGCCGGCGCCCTGGCCCTGGCCGGGCTACGCCGGCAGGTGGAACGGGGCGATGCGCCGGCGGGCGCGCTGATCGCCATCAATTCGGGGGCCAATGTCAATTTTGACCGGCTGCGCTATGTGGCCGAGCGGGCCGAGATCGGCGAGCGTGCCGAGGCGCTGCTGGCTGTGGAAATTCCCGAGCGTCCCGGCAGCTACCGCGCCTTCATGCGCCTGCTCGGTCCCCGCTCGATCACAGAGTTCAACTACCGCTTCAATCACGGCAGCACGGCCACGATCTTTGTCGGGGTCAAGCTGACCGGCGGCGACGCCGAAAAGCACGAGATCATCGCGCTGCTGGCCGGCCATGGTCTTGGGGTCACCGACATGACCGACAATGAGGTGGCCAAGCTGCATGTCCGCTACATGGTGGGCGGCAGGGTCAACGACCTCCAGGACGAGGTGGTCTACCGCTTCCAGTTTCCCGAACGGCCGGGCGCGCTGCTGAAATTTCTTGAAGGGCTCAATGACGCGTGGAATATTTCGCTCTTCCACTACCGCAACCATGGGGCCGACTATGGTCGCGTGCTGGTGGGGGTGCAGGTGCCGGAACATACCCGCGCCGACTTCATTGTGCATATCGATGCGGTCGGCTTTCCCTATTGGGAAGAGACCGACAATCCGGCCTATCGGCAGTTCCTGTGACGGTTGATCGCCGTCTTCGGGATGAAATACAGCGACACTAGCCTGCCGCTCCCGGTGCACGTCGTCCCAATTGCGACCCGTTTCTATTGCAATTGCGGGGACGAGACGCCACCTGCCTGAAACCGCCAAGCGCCTGCCCATCTCGCCTGCCCGACACAATCAAACCAAAAAACAGCCGGAGACGACCATGAGGACCACCAAGACAATCACCTTGCTGCTGCTGAGCGGCGTCGCCAGCGTAGCGCTGATCGGCCAAGCCAGTGCGCTTGAAGCCCAAGCCTTCGTCGATCGCTTTGCCACCGTCTATGGCAGCCTTGGCTATGACATCGAATTCGGCACTGCAACGCTCGATGGTGATACCATCACCGTCGAGGGCGCCACCGTGAGCCTGAAGGGCCCGGAGGCCCCGACCGAGCCCATGACCTTTGACACCGAGCTCACCTTTTCGGGCGTCACCGAGGGCGCAGACGGCAGCTATATGGTCGAGTCGCTGACCATTCCCGATATCGATACCGAATTTGCCGCCGAGCCGACGGGCAATCTCAGCCTTGCCGATATCGAGCTCAGCGACCTCTATCTGCCCGGCGGCGACACCGTGCCGGCGGTTGCCACGCTGCAGCTGATCGGCGCGATCAGCACGGGCCCGCTGTCTGTCCTGCGCGACGGCGTCGAGTTCTTTTCCTATGAGAGCTTTGAGGCTGCCTCCACCTTCAACCCGGCGCAGGGCCCCGACCTGGTTGACCTGTCGTCGTCGATGACGATCAGCGGCATTGTCGCCGATCTGTCGAGCGTGGGCGAAGAAGACCCCGCATCCGGCGCCGTCATCGAGGCCCTGGGCCTCACCAATATCGCCGGCGACATCACCCAGGAAATGACCTGGTCGATGGCCGACGGCCATATGAACATCACCGAATTCCTGTTCGACTTCGCCGATCAGGGCGCCCTAAACCTGACCGCCGACGTGACGGGCCTGACGCCCGACGTGCTCGAGCAGTTCAACACCATGCAGGCCGGGATGGCCGGTGGCGAGATGACTGAGGAAATGGCGCAGGCCCAGATGATGCAGGGCATGGCGATCATGCAGGGCGTGTCGATCGTGGGCGCCACCGTGCGCTATGACGATGCGGGCCTCGTGGGGACGCTGCTCGACTATTACGCCGCAGAGTCGGGCGCTGACCGCGCCAGCTTCGTGGAAGGCCTCAAGTCGGCGCTGCCGGCCATGGTCGCCCAGTCCGGCATTCCGGCCCTGACCGATGTCGTGGTGCCGCCGGTCAGCGCCTTCCTCGACAATCCGGAAAGCCTCGAAATCAAGGTTGCGCCGCCCTCGCCAACCTCGGCGCTGGTGCTGATGGCAGCCGCCGCCAATCCGGCCGGGCTGATCACGGCGCTGGGCCTCGTCATCGAAGCCAATATGCAGGCTGAATAAGCCAATCGGGAGCGGCGTTAGCGCCGCTCCCGCAATCGTTTGACGCAAAATTCAACAATCTCTGGCATAGTCGAGCCATGAACTCCCTGACCCCGACCATTCGCAGCCTCGATCACGTCACCGACTGGGTGTTCGATCTCGACAACACGCTCTATCCGCGCAGCTGCAACCTGTTCGCGCAGATCGACATCAAGATCACCCATTATGTGATGGCGCTGACGCAGCTCGAATTCGACGCGGCGCGCGCCCTGCAGAAGGGCTATTACCGCGATTTCGGCACCACGCTGAACGGGCTAATGCACCAGCACAAGGTCGACCCCGACCATTTCCTCGATACCGTGCATGCCATCGATTATGCGCCGGTCGACGCGCATCCCGACCTGGTGGCGGCAATCGAGGCCCTGCCCGGCCGCAAGTTCATTCTGACCAATGGCGATACCGGCCATGCCCGCGCCGTGCTGGCCAGGCTGGGCGCGGCGCACCTGTTCGAGCATGTGCACGACATCCGCGCCATGGACTACCAGCCCAAGCCGCTCAAGCAGGCCTATGACGGCTTCTTTGCCCTGCATGGCATCGACCCCACCAAAGCGGTAATGTTCGACGACCTGGAAAAGAACCTGATGGTGCCCCACGATGTCGGCATGGCCACGGTGCAGGTCGTGGCCGGGCCAGACTTCATCCATGAGCAGGTGGAAGCCTGGGAACTGGGCCGCGCTGCCGGCCCGCATGTGCATCACATCACGGACGATCTGGCGACCTTCCTGCGCGAGCGACCCTGACTACATATTGTTGATATGCAGCAGGTTGCCGTCCGGGTCCTTGAACCAGGCGGCCTTAAAGTCGCCGGCGACGTGGATATCCCCGTCCCGCTCCATCATGTCATAATGCTCGAAGACGACGCCCTTTGCCTGCAGATCGGCGATGATGGGGTCGAACTGGTTGCCCAAGCCCCAGACCACGGCATTGGCCTGGTTGGTCCCGGCAAATTCGGACACGTAGATCATCAGCCTTGTGGCGCCGGTGCGGTAGACGAGCACATTGCCATCGTCCGAGCGCAGGTCGAGCCCCAGAATGTGGCCATAGAAATGGTGGGCCCGATCAAGCGTGGCGACGGCGAGGATGGCGGATGAATCGATATCCTTGAGCATGGTGGCGCTCCGGCGGGTGGAACAAGGCGTCAGCCTAGACCGAGGGAACCAGAGCGTCCAGCCGCGGCTTTACAGGTCGGCGGCCCGGGCGTAAGACCGGAACATCCATCGGCAATTACCGATGAAGGGAAGGCGGCCCGGCGCCGCGCAACAGCAGGAAATTCTCATGGAATATCGTCGCCTCGGCAAATCGGGCCTCAAGGTCAGTGAAGTCTCCCTCGGTAGCTGGGTCACCTTTTCCAAACAGGTCGACCATAGCGAAGCCATGGCACTGATGAGCCTGGCCTATGACGAGGGCGTCAATTTCTTCGACAATGCCGAAGGCTACGAAGCCGGCGAGTCGGAAACCCTGATGGGTGCGGCGCTCAAGGAACTGGCCTGGAGCCGCGACAGCTATGCGGTTTCGTCCAAGGTCTTCTGGGGCGGCAGCAAGCCGACGCAGAAGGGCCTCAGTCGCAAGCATGTCACCGAGGCCTGCCACGCGGCGCTCAAGCGCCTGCAGGTGGATTATCTCGACCTCTATTTCTGCCACCGCCCCGATATCGAGTCGCCCATCGAAGAGACCGTCTGGGCGATGCATAACCTCGTCACCCAGGGCAAGATCCTCTATTGGGGCACCTCGGAGTGGAATGCCCAGCAGCTGACCGAGGCCTGGGCCGTGGCCCGCGACCTCAAGATCACCGCGCCGGTGATGGAGCAGCCGCAATATAACCTGTTCACCCGCGACAAGGTCGAGCACGACTATCTGCCGCTCTATGACCTGATGGGCCTGGGCACCACGATCTGGTCGCCGCTGGCCTCGGGCGCGCTGACCGGCAAGTACAATGACGGCATTCCCGAGGACAGCCGCTTCAACCTGCCCGGCTATGAGTGGCTGAAGAAGGCCTGGACCAGCCCCGAGGGTCAGGCCAAGCTGGAAAAGGTCAAGCAGCTGGCCGGGCTGGCCAAGGAGATCGGCCTGCCGATCCACCATCTGGCGCTGCTGTGGTGCCTGCACAATCCGCGCGTCTCGACGGTGATCCTGGGCGCATCCAAGAAGAGCCAGCTGGCCGACAACCTGTCGGCGCTGGACTCCAAGGCCAAGCTGACGCCGGACGTGATCGAGAAGATCGAAGCCATCATGGGCAACAAGCCCAAGCCCTTCGAGACCTACTAGTCCATTGCTTCCCCTCACCCGGCACGGGTGAGGGGAAGTCACTCAAATTGCACGCCTATCTATTCCCCGGCCCGCCGGACCGGGCTATTGTCACGCCATGACCGACCTTCCCGGGCGCCGCCCGCCGCCCATCCCCGAATCCACCCCCAGTTTCCGCGAGCGCATCGACAATCTGCGCCATCTCGGGCGGCTGCTGGCGCAGATCTGGCGCACCAGCAAGGTTCTCACCGCCGCCAGCATCGGCCTGCGGCTGGTGGCCTCGCTGCAGCCCATCGCCATGCTCTATATCGGCAAGCTGCTGATCGATGCGGTGGTGGCGCTGACCGGCGCTCCGGCCCCGGGGCCAGGTTTTGCCGACTGGTGGGAAAGCGGGCTACTGACGCCGGTGGCCGTGCTGCTGGCGGTCGAACTGGGCCTGGTGCTGGTATCGGACCTGCTGAGCCGGATTACCGGACTGGTCGACGCGGTCCTCTCCGAGCTGCATTCCAACACGGTCAGCGTCGAGCTGATGGCGCATGCGGCGCGGCTCGATCTCGTGCATTTCGAGTCGGCCGAATACCAGGACAAGCTGGAACGCGCCCGTCGGCAGGCGGCAGGGCGCAATGCCCTGCTCAGCCAGATGTTCGGGCAGGCGCAGGACATCATCACCGTGGCGACGCTGGCGGCGGGCCTCTTTGTCTATGCGCCCTGGCTGATCCTGCTGCTGCCGATCAGCTTTGCGCCGGCCGTCTGGGGCGAGGCGCGGTTCAATACCCTGGCCTATATGCTCAGCCGCTGGCGCACGCCGGAGCGGCGCGAGCTCGAATACATCCGCCATGTCGGCGCCAGCGCCGAAACGGCCAAGGAGATCAAGCTGTTCGGGCTGGGCGGCTTCCTGATCGAGCGGTTCAAGACGCTGGCGCAGGGGATTTTCCTCGACAATCGCCGCATCGCCATGCAGCGCGCCTTCTGGGGCGCGCTGTTCTCGGCGATCTCGACGCTGACCTATTACGGCGCTTATGGCTTTATCGTCTGGCGCACCATCATTGGCGATTTCTCCATCGGCGACCTGGCCTTTCTCTCCGGCTCGTTCCTGCGGCTCAACGGGCTGTTCCAGAAACTGCTGCTCGGCTTTACCCAGATTGCCGGGCAATCGATGTATCTGGACGATCTGTTCTCCTTCTTCGAGATCGAGCCGAGTATCGTCTCGCCGGCCGTGCCCAAGCCCTTCCCCGATCCGATCCAAACCGGCATCGTCTTTGAGGATGTCGGCTTCCGCTATCCCGATACCGAGACCTGGGCGCTGCGCCATCTCAGTTTCACCCTGAGGGCCGGCGAGACGCTGGCTTTGGTGGGCGAGAATGGCGCGGGCAAGACCACGATCGTCAAGCTGCTGACCCGGCTCTACGACCCCGACGAGGGGCGCATCACCGTAGACGGCATCGACCTCAAGGACTTTGCCGTGGGTGATATCCACGCCCATATCGGGGTGATTTTCCAGGATTTCATCCGCTACAGCCTCAGCGCGCGCGACAATATCGGGGTGGGTCGGATCGAAGCGCAGCAGGACATGGCGCGCATTGAGGATGCCGCCGAGCGGAGCCTGGCCAATGCGGTGATCGCCAAGCTGCCGCTTGGCTATGACCAGCAGCTGGGGCGCCTGTTCAAGAAGGGCCGCGATCTCAGCGGCGGGGAATGGCAGAAGGTGGCCATTGCCCGGGCCTATATGCGCGATGCCGGGCTGATCATTCTGGACGAACCCACCGCGGCGCTCGACGCCAAGGCCGAGGCGGAAGTGTTTTCCCGCTTCAAGAGCCTGGCCGCCGGCAAGACCGCGGTGATCATTTCGCATCGTTTTTCCACGGTGCGCATGGCCGACCGCATCCTGGTGATGGAGAACGGAGCGATCCTCGAAGCCGGCACCCACGCAGAACTGCTGGCGCTGGCGGGGCGCTATGCCGAACTGTTCGACCTGCAGGCGGCAGGCTATCGCTAGCGCGGGTTGACCAGGACCCTGCCCCGTATCTCGCCGGCCAGGATCTGCTCGGCCGCCTGCGGCAGGTCCTCGAGCCCGATCTCGCGCACCATGGCGCCATAGGCGGCCAGGTCCAGGGTCTGGGCGAGGCGCTGCCAGGCGGCGATACGGGCCGGGAACGGCTGCAAAACGCTGTCGATGCCTAGCAGGCTGACGCCGCGCAGGATGAAGGGCAGCACATTGGTCTGCAGCTCGATGCCGCCGGCATTGCCGATACTGGCGACGGCGCCGCCATAGCGGATCTGCTTGAGCAGCTTGCCCAACACTTGGCCGCCGACATTGTCGATGGCCGCCGCCCAGCGCGCGGATTCCAGCGGCTTGTCGGGCTCGGCAAGAAAGGCATGGCGATCGACAAGGCTGGTGGCCCCGAGCGCGGTCAGCGCCTCGGCATGCTGCGGCCGCCCCGATAGCGCGGCAACCTCATAGCCAAGCTTGGCCAGCAGGGCCGTGGCGATGGAGCCGACACCGCCTGCGGCACCAGTGACCAGCACCGGGCCGGCATCGGGCGCCAGGCCCGCCGCCTCGAGCCGGCTGATCGCCAGCATGGCGGTAAGGCCTGCCGTCCCCACCACCATGGCGTCACGGGTGGAAAGCCCGTGCGGCAGCGGCACCAGCCAGTCGGCGCTGACACGGGCGCGTTCGGCAAAGCCGCCCCATTGCGTCTCCCCGACCCGCCAGCCGGTCAGCACCACGGCGTCGCCGGCCGCGTAGCGATCATCGGCACTGTCGCGCACCGTACCGGCAAAATCGATGCCGGCGACGTGCGGATAGGCCCGGACCAGCCCGCCGCCGCCGGTCAGGCAGAGGCCATCCTTGAAGTTGAGGCCGGCCCAGTCGATGTCGACCGTTACATTGCCTGCGGGCAGGCGGCTGTCGTCGATTTCGGTCACGGCCGAGCTGACCTTGCCGGCGGCGTCCCGATCGGTGAGCAATGCGCGAAAAGTCATGGCGGCCTCCATCCCTGTTGTTGGCGGGCAGTCTGCCCTGTTGGGGGGCATTTTCCAATCCGCCGCGGTCAGATCGGGCCGCAGGATGGTGCGCGTTAACGCCGCTCATCGGCTGAACTTGCTTATTTGCGCATTCTCGCCTATATAAGCGTCATACGTTTTTGCGCATCAAAGCTGCCGACTATCGGCTTTCCTGATTTTTGCGAGCGTGTTGTACCGATCGGCATGGTGCCGGGCGGTCGCGATGTATTGGCTGCATAACAAGCGCCAGCGTCGCGTTTTTCGAGCATGGCCAGCCTGAGGGCGGCCCAACAAGCAAGACGGGTCACGGCGAATGCCGGACCGAATGAGAGACAATGATACAGTTTGATTTCCAGGCGCCTGCCGCGCTTTTTCTTGGCAGCGACTGGCACGTGGCGGAGGCCCAAGGGTCCCGCAGATTTCGTACCGCAGCCCAGGCCCTCCGCTTCGCGATAGAAGAGGCGGCCCCGGTCAGTCTCAAAGGCGCAAGCCTTGAACTGGACGGCCAGCGCCACAGCAACGACCAGATGATCTGGCTCTACCGGAGCCCCGATTATCCGCTGCCGCGCAAGAAGCTGCACAAGCCAAGCCGGGCCCGTTCGCGGGCTGTCGCCATCAAGGAGCCGACATGACGTTCAACTACAATGCCGCCGCCGAGCTGTTCCCGAGCCGTCGCGTTGCCAAGTCGCAGCAGACCCAGTATCGCCGGTTCGCCAAGGCTGCCGAAGCCATCCGCTTCTGCATGGAAGAACTGCCCGAAGCCGGCCTGGGCGGCACGATCCTAGAAGTTCGCGGCGGGCGTTTTGACGGCATGGCCATCAAGGCGCTCTACGAAGCCGAAGACTATCCGCTGCCGCGCCAGGAAGTCGCGGCCTAGCCACAGCTGCCCGCTTCGCACGGTCCAGGCATTGAAAATTCAACAGGCGGGCGCCCGAAAGGACGCCCGCCTGTTGCTTGTCGGCGGTTACGCCGCCTGTACGATCTCGACCAGCTCGACGTCGAATACCAGATCCTTGCCGGCCAGCGGATGGTTGGCATCGACCTTGATGGTAGCGTCATCCACCGCCACGACGCGGATCGGCAGCAGGCTGCCATCGGTGGTCCTGGCCTGTAGCTTGGTGCCGACGGCGACGTCGAGACCGGCGGGGACCTTGTCGCGATCGACGGTCTGGATGGCCTCGGCGCGATGGGGGCCATAGGCCTGGTCGCAGGGAATGGTGACGGTCGACTTGGCGCCCTGCGCCATGCCGATCAGGTGGGCTTCGAGCCCGGGAATGACCTGGCCTTCGCCCAACTTGACCTCCAGGGGCTGACGCCCGGCCGAACTGTCAAAACTGGTGCCATCGGTGAGACGCCCGTCGTAATTGATGCGGACGATGTCGCCGGTTCTTGCTTCGATATTGGCTTCGGTCATGGCTGTTTTCCTTCAAAAATGCGGGCCCAACAGGGCCCTTACTGGATCAGCCGCGCGCCCGATTACGCACGACGCATGACCTAATATAGGGCAAGGGCGGTCGATTTAAACCTTTTGGTGCCCGAAACTGGCGTTTGCGGGATCACAAGATAGCCGCGCGGGCCCGTCGCGCGGGGCCGCGTCGGCCTCCGCAGCAGAAAATACTGGGGGCTAAACCACCGCCAGAGCCGGCAGCCCAATTATTAGGCTTGCACTGGTGGCGCTGCAAAAATAGGCTGGAGGTCTTGGGGAAAATGACTGAACACACCGTCGCCGTCCAGAGCTGGGGGCGACGCTTGAAGGATGCCGGAATGAACAAATTCTTCGCTGTAACCGCCGCGGTCTCTGCCGTGGCGCTGCTCTCAGTGGCCCCCACCATGGCCCAGGGCAAGACACTGACAATCTCGTGGTGGGGCTTTAACGGGGAAAAGCTCGAGTCGATCATCCTGGCGCCATTCCGCGCGCAGTGCGGCTGCGAGATCGTGTTTGAAACCGGCAATAATGGCGAGCGCCTCAACAAGATCCAGATCCGCAATGGCGGCGGCGTCGACGTTGCCTATTTCTCCGACAGCTATAGCCAGCTGGGCATCGAAGCCGGCCTGTTCCAGAAGATCGACCCGGCCAAGCTGCCCAACCTGGCCGGCGCCTATGACCTGGCCAAGGATCCACAGGGCGGCTACGGCCCGGCCTATTCGATCGGCCGCGTCGGCATTGTCTATGACTCGAGCAAGGTCAGCACCCCGATCACCTCGTGGAACGATTTGTGGCGCGAAGACCTGGCCGCCTCGCTGACGCTGCCTGGCATTACCACGACGGCGGGTCCGATGGTGGTGCTCAAGGCTGGCGATCATGCCGAGGTCGATGCCTTCGAGGACGCCGATGCGGCCTTTGCCAGCGTCGCCGCGCTCAAGCCCAATGTGGTCAAGAACTACAATACCGGCTCGGAGATGATCAACCTGTTCTCGACCGGGGAAGTCAGCGCCGCCGTGGCGCAGGACTTCACCCTCGCCCAGATCCAGGCCGCCGTTCCCACCGCCGTGTGGGCCGAGCTCGGCGAAGGCGCCATTGCTACCCTCAACACGGTCAATATCCCGACCGGTGCGGCCGAGCCCGAGTTGGCCTATGAGTTCATCAACTTCATCCTGAGCCCCGAAATCCAGCAGCAACTGGCCGAGCAGGGCGTCGATGCGCCGGTGAACACCTCGGTGACGCTGACGCCGGAACAGGCCGCCCTGTGGACCTATGGCGCCGACGTGATTGCCGGGCTGCAGCGGGTCGACTATGTCAAGCTCAACGCGGCCAAGACCGGCTGGATCGAACGCTGGAATGAAGTGTTCGGCATGTAATTGCTTGGCGGGCTCGCGAGCCCGCTGATATGAACCGCGCGAAGCGATCCGCCAGCCCGTGTCATCCCGGCTCCGAGCCGGGGTGACACCGACCAGGCGGATGCACCGCAGCGCATAAGGCCAAATCCATGAAACGCTATGCAGGCTGGACACTGGCCCTTCCCGCGACCCTGCTGGTCGTGGTGTTCCTGGTGATCCCGGTGCTGGCTACCATCTGGACCACCTTCACCACGCCGGCTGGTCCCTTTGCCACCTATACCGCCTTTTTCGGCAGCGGCTTCCGCCGCACGGTGCTGATGCGCACCATCCAGATTTCGCTGGCGACCACGGCCATTGCCGTGGTGATCGGCTTCCTCACGGCCTATGTGGTGTCTCGGTCGCCGGGGTGGCTCAAATCCATCCTGATTGTCGCGGCAGTATTTCCGCTGCTGACCGGGGTGGTGGTGCGCTCGTTTGCCTGGCTGATCATCCTGGGCAAGAACGGCATCCTCAACTCCACCCTGCTCAATCTGGGCCTGATCGGCGAGCCGATGGCCATGCTCTACACGCCCGGCGCGGTGATCGTGGCCATGGTCTATCTCTTCGTGCCGCTGATGATCCTGACCCTGGTGGGCGTGCTCGAATCCATTCCCGACGACCTGATCCAGGCCTCGGCCTCGCTGGGCGCCAAACCGGTGGCCACCTTCATGCAGGTCACCCTGCCGCTGGCCGTGCCGGGCCTGATCGTGGGCGCCGTGCTGGTGTTTACCGGCAGCTTTACCTCCTATGCCACGCCGCAATTGCTGGGCGGCGAACAGGTCATGATGATGGGCACGCTGATGTATCAGCAGGCCATGGTCACCTTTGACTGGGTCGCGGCCTCCACCATTGCTGCCGTCATGGTGGTGATCACCATCGCCATCGTGCTGGTGATGACCCGGCTGGCGCGCCGCCTCAACCCGATGGCTGTCTGATGACCCGGTCCATTCATCCCCTGCTGATCGCCGGCACCGTGCTGGTCTTCATTTTCCTCGTCGGGCCGCTGGTCATCGTGGTTGGCTCCGCCCTGAGCGATACCAGCTACCTTACCTTCCCCCCGCAGGGCCTGTCGCTGCGCTGGTTCGAGAACATCTTTGCCATCGATGCCTTCCGCCGCACGATTCTCACCAGTCTGCAGACCGCAGTTCTGGCAACGGTGATCGCGCTGATCCTGGGCATTCCGGCCGCCTATGCGCTCAACCGCCACCGCATACAGCTACCGGGCTGGCTTTCGACGCTGTTCGTGCTGCCCGTGCTGGTGCCCGAGCTGGTGCTGGGCTTTTCACTGCTCAAGAACGTTGCCGTGCAGCTCGAGGCGCCGATCTATCTGGCGCTGCTGTTCGGCCATGCCCTGCTGGTGCTGCCCTATGTGGTGCGGGTGATCAGCGCTTCGCTGGCCTCCTTCGACTTTTCCATCGAAGAAGCCGCGATCAGCCTGGGCTCGCCGCCGCTCAAGACCTTCTTCACCATCCTGCTGCCCAATGTGCGCTCGGGCGTCATCGCCGCCTTCATCCTGGCCTTCATCACCTCGATCAATGACGTCTCGATCTCGATCTTTCTGACCGGGCCGGGCCTGTCCACCCTGCCCATCCAGCTGCTGGCCCATATGGAGCAGTTCTTTGATCCCACGGTTGCCTCGGTATCGGTGCTGCTGATGGGGCTGACCGTTGCCGTGATGGCCATTGTCGAGCGTACGCTCGGCCTCACCTTCCTAGCCAAGTAGACATCATGACCCAGGCCCTTTCCCTCCAGTCGATCTCCGCCCATTACGGCACTACCCAGGTGCTGGAGAACCTCTCGCTCGACGTCGCCGAGGGCGAGCTGGTCTCGCTGCTGGGCGCCAGCGGCTGCGGCAAGACCACGACGCTGCGGCTGATCGCCGGCTTTCTGCAGCCGACATCGGGCCGCATCACCCTGGGCGGACGCGACCTGACCGAATTGCCGCCGCATCAGCGCGACATCGGCCTGGTGTTCCAGAACTATGCCTTGTTCCCGCACCTGTCAGTGGCCGACAATGTCGGCTTCGGCCTCAAGCAGCGCGGCATTGCCGGGGCCGCGCGGGCCAAGCGGGTCGACGCCATGCTCGAGCGCGTCGGCATGGCGCATCTGGCGGCGCGACTGCCGGGTGCCCTGTCGGGTGGACAGAAACAGCGCGTGGCTTTGGCACGGGCGCTGGTGATCGAGCCGCCGCTGCTGATGTTTGATGAGCCGCTAAGCAATCTCGACGCCAAGCTGCGCGTCGACATGCGGGTGGAAATCCGCAAGCTGCAGCGCGCCAACGGCACGACCTCGGTCTATGTCACGCATGACCAGGAAGAGGCCTTCTCGATCTCGGACCGCGTCGCCATCATGCATGCCGGGCGCATCATGCAGCTCGATACGCCCGAGCGGCTCTATCAGCGGCCGGCCAATGCCTTTGTCGCGCGCTTTGTCGGCTTCGAGAACCTGATTGCCATGCGCGTGACAGCCCGCGACGGCGCCAAGATCACCGCCGAGGCCGATGGTGGGGTCAGGCTGACGCTGTCGCTGGAACAGTTCGGGCAGATCCCGGACAGCTTCGTTCTGGCCTGCCGGGCTGACGGGCTGATGGTCACCGATGACAAGGCGATGGAAGGCATTCCGGCCACGCTGGGCCTGCGCACCTATCTGGGCCGCGCCTATCAGTATCAGTGCGAGACCCCCGCCGGCCCCCTGCTGGCCAATGGGGCGCTGACACGGCCACTGGAGCCGGGTGCCACGGCCAAGCTGGTGCCTGTGCCCGAGCAGTGCACCATCCTGGCGCCGGAATAGAAGGCCGCCAGGCATGACCATCATCCTCACCAATGCCTGGGTGCTGACGCTCGACGCTGATTTCACCGAGCACAATCCGGGCTGGGTGCAGATCGATGGCACGACCATTACCGCGCTCGGTGCCGGCGCGCCGCCAGCCATCGCCGGGGCCGAGATCGTGGACTGTGGTGGCGACATCGTCATGCCGGGCATGGTCAATACCCATTGCCATATGGGCATGTCGGTGTTTCGCGGCCTGGCCGAAGATGTCGATGACCGGCTCTACCGTTATATCCTGCCGCTGGAGCGCAAGTTCGTCACGCCCGACATGGTGCGGATCGGTTCGGCGCTGTCGGCGCTGGAGATGATCGAGGGCGGCGTCACCACTGTCGCCGACATGTATTACTTTGAAACCGAGGTCGGCGCCGTGGTGGCCGAGGCCGGGTTGCGGGCCATCATCGGGCAGACCCTGGCCGACTTCAACGCGCCCGACCATGCCGATTTCGACACCGGCTTTGCCCTGGTGGAAGAGCTGGTCGATAGCTTTGCCGGCCACGCCCTTATCACCCCGTCGATTGCGCCGCATGCACCCTATTCGACGGGACCTGCCGTCATGGCGCGGATTGCGCAGTGGTCGGATGAGCATCCCGACGTGCGCGTGCAGATCCATCTGGCGGAAAGCCAGCTTGAGGTGGACTGGGCGCTGAAAGAGTACCAGAGCTCGAGCGTCGCCGTGGTGCAGCGGTCCGGCCTGCTGCGACCCGGCCTGATCGCCGCCCATTGCCTGCATCTGAGCGATGCCGATATCGGCCTGATGGTGGCGGCCGGCGTGGGCGTCGCCACCAATCCACGCTCTAATGGCAAGGCGGGGCGCGGCATTGCTCGCGTCGAGGCGATGCGCGCGGCCGGCCTGCCGGTGGGGATTGGCAGCGACGGGCCGATGAGCGGCAATACGCTCGATCTCTTTGCCCAGTTCGCGCCGGTCTCGATGTTCGCCAAGCTGCTGGCCGGTTCGCGCAAACCGCTGCCGGCGCGCGACGTGATCGCCATGGCCACCATCGAGGGGGCCCGCGTGCTGGGGCTCGATAGCCTGACCGGCTCGCTGGAAGCGGGCAAGCAGGCGGACATGATCCGCGTCGGCATCGGCGCCACGCGCTTGCAACCGATCTACGATCCCTATTCAATGCTGGTCTTTGCTGCCGGCCCGACCGACGTGACCGATGTCATGGTGGCGGGACGCTGGTTGAAGCGGGCCGGCGCCGTGACGACGCTCGAGCCCAAAAAAATCCTGCGCGACGCGATGCAGATCGCCAGCGCCTTCAAGGCGGAAATGATCCGCATCGACGGAGAGCAAAGTTGAGCGCACCGGACACACGACAGGCGCCGACAGGCGCATGACCAGACGCGTCATCATCGATACCGATCCGGGCCTCGACGACGCCGTGGCCATTCTGTTCGCGCTCAACTGCCCGCAGTTCGAGGTCATCGGCCTGACCACGGTGGCCGGCAATATCGGGCTGGAGCGGACAACGACCAATGCCGGAGGCCTGCTGGCGGCGGTGGGTCGCAGCGATATTCCCGTATTCTCTGGCGCCGCCGTGGCCATGGCGCGCGACAATATTGACGCCATCGTCATTCACGGCGATGATGGCTTGCGCGGCGTGACCCTGCCGCCGCCCATGGTGGCGGCGCGGGCCGGCGCCGTCGACTGGCTGGCCGAGACGCTGATGGCCGCGCCGAGCGGGTCGATCGACATTCTGGCGCTCGGACCGCTCACCAATATTGCGCATCTGATCAGCCACCATCCGGCCGCTGCCGGGCGCATCGGGCACCTGGTGGCCATGGGCGGCACGATTTTCGAGCCCGGCAATGCCGGGCCGGGTTCTGAATTCAACTTCGCTTCGGACCCCGAGGCAGTGGCCACGGTGCTGCATTCGGACATCCGCACCACCATCGTGCCGCTCGATGTCACCCGCCGCGTGCGGGCCGACCGGGACTATGTCGAAGCGCTGCGCGGCGGCCCTGCCGGCACGATCGCCGCCGATCTGCTTACAGGCTATCTGCAGGATGACCGCCAGAGCCGGCCGCTGCATGATCCCTGCGTCATGCTGCTGGCGGCGGAGCCGGCCCTGTTCGCCCTCGAGGTTCACCGCCTTACCGTCAACCTGGGCGACGATGCCGATGCCGGTGCGCTGACCGAGAGCGCCAATGGCTCGCCCGTCGTGGTGGCCATGCGGGTCGATGTTGCCGGCGCGCTGGCGCTGCTGGCCAGCGCCTTTGGCTAGACCAGTTCCTGTTCCACCAGGGTGGTCCAGTAGCGGGCGCCGGTCAGGATGGCGTCGTCGTTGAAGTCGTAACGCGAATTGTGATGCAGGGCGCCGTCGACGGCAGGTCCATTGCCAAGCCAGACATAGCAGCCGGGCACCCTGGCGCCGAATTCGGCAAAGTCATCGCCAGCCGTCGAGGGCGGGAAATCGGTCACCACCGGACGACCCGTGACCCGCGCGGCGGCTGACAATGCCGTGGCGGTGACGCTCGCATCATTGATCACCGGCGCGATGCGGCGGGTGAAGCTGTAGCTGGCGGTGATGCCGAAGCTCGTGGCAATGCCGTGGGCCAGCTGGCCGATTTCCGTCTCGAGCTGGTCGCGCACACCGGCGGCATAGGCGCGGGCCGTGCCGCCGATGCGGACATCGTCGGGAATGACATTGAGGGCGCGAAAATCGCCGCCACCGATGGCACAGGCGCTGACCACGGCTGGCTGCAGTGGATCGACACGGCGCGCGACAATGGTGTGCAGGGCGGTGAGGAAATGGGCCGCCGCCGTCATGGCGTCGCGCCCGAGATGGGGCTTGGCGCCATGCGTGCCGATGCCGTGGAAGGTCACTTCCCAGCTATCCGACGACGCCAGCTGCGGGCCGGCGACCACCGCCATCTCGTCGGGAGCCAGGCCCGGCATATTGTGCAGGCCATAGACGGCATCAATCGGGAAGCGCTCGAGGAAGCCGTCAGCCAGCATGGCGCGGGCGCCGCCTCGGCCCTCTTCGGCGGGCTGGAAGATGAAGTGCACCGTGCCGGAGAAATTGCGGCTGCGCGCCAGATGGCGGGCGGCGGCGAGCAGCATGACGGTGTGGCCGTCATGGCCGCAGGCATGCATGGTATTGGGCGTGGTCGAGCCATAGGGCAGATCGCCCAGTTCGGGCATGGCCAGCGCATCCATATCGGCGCGCAGGGCAATGGCGCGCGTGCCCGTGCCGACCTGCAGCGTGCCGACGACGCCGGTCTGGCCCAGGCCGCGATGCACGGCGATGCCGGCATCCTCCAACCACTGGGCGACAATGGCGCTGGTGCGGACCTCTTCAAAGCCCAGCTCGGGATGGCGATGCAGGTCCTGGCGCAGGGCAGTCATCGCGGCAAGCTCGAAGGGATCATTGTCGCCGAGGGTCATCGCTTGCTAAGCTCTTGATAAATCAACATGGTCGTAGCATCCACCATTTGCCGCGCGCCAGCAAGGATACCCCTCGTGACGCTTGCCCCGCACCATTTCTGGCAGACCCTAGACGCGCCGGGAACCCATGAAGCAGATGCAACGGCAGGTTGGGTGGACGGCTTTCCCGCCGCCCTGCCCGACGGGCGGCAGCTGCTGCTGCCCATCCGCGTGCTGCCGGGGGATGGCCATTCGGCCGTGGCCTCGCTGATCATCAACCAGGCCAGCTTTGCCGTCGAGGATGCGCTGTCGGCTGTCATGGCGGCGATGCTGGACGCGGTCGGGGTCGATGTCGTGATCGGGGTGCCGACGCTGGGCCTGCCGCTAGCCAACAATGTCGCGCGGCGCCTGGGCCATACGCGCATGGTGGCGCTGGGGACGTCGCGCAAGTTCTGGTACAGCGACGACTATTCGGCGCCGATGACCTCGATCACCAGTCCCGATCAGCAGAAGACGATCTTTCTCGACCCGCGCAGCCTGCCGCTGCTCGAAGGCAAGCGCGTCGGCGTGGTGGATGATGTCATCAGTTCGGGCACCTCCATGGCGGCCGTGCTGACATTGCTGGAGCGAGCTGGCGTAACGCCGGTGGCGGTGGCCGCGGCCATGCTGCAGGGCACGCGCTGGCACGAGCCGCTCGCCGCCTGGCGCAGCCGCATCATGGCGCCGCTGGCTTCGCCGCGGCTGGCGCTGAGCGAGACCGGACGCTGGCTGCCGAGCGACTAGGCCCGATCAGCCCGCTGGCGGCACGAAGGCGATGGAGGCGGCGTAGAGCGCGATCAGCCGATCAATTTTGGCGTCCTCGATCAGGGTGACCATGGGCGTGCCGAGGCGCCCCGAGGGATCGATGATGGTCATGCCGCGGGCCAGGCCCGGTGCCAGGGCGACATCGACCGAGGCGCGGATGGAGCGGGTGATGATGTCCGGCTCGATCACCGCTGCGGCGGCCAGGGGATCGACGAAGCGGAAATTGTCGCCGCCGCCATAGCCGGCAATGGTCTGGCGAGCATGGCGGGCCAGCGCCAGCGAAAACGCCTTTTCCGGGCCGTCGGGCACGGCGTCAAACAGCGCGTCGACCTCGGCGCCGGTCATGTTGTGGGTGACGCAGGGTTCCCAGGGCGCCACCAGGATGTCGATATCGGCGCCAAAGACGATGGCAGCGGCTTCGGGATCGGCATAGATGTTGAACTCGGCGGCGGGCGTCGTATTGCCGCGACCATAGATGGTGCCGCCCATGATGGTGAGCTGGCCAATGCCATTGATGATGGTGGGATCGAGCCGCAAGGCCAGCGCCAGATTGGTCAGCGGGCCGATCATCAGCAGATCGATCTTGTGGCCGCTGGCGCCGGCGGCGCGGAAGCTGTCGATCAGGAAGCCCACCGCATTGCTGCCGGCCGGGGCCGCCGTCTGCAGCGGCCGCGGCGCGCCACCCAAGCCATCCTCGCCGTGGATATAGCGGGCGTCGATCACCGCCTGGGTCAGCGGGCGGCCGGCGCCGGCATGCACCGGCACATCGGCTTTGGCGACAGCCAGGGTGGCCAGGATATTGCGGGTGGCAGCGTCCAGCCCGACATTGCCGAACACGGTGGTGATGGCGATCGGCGCACGGCCATTGGCGATCAGCATCAGCAGCGCCTGGGCGTCATCAACGCCGCCATCAGTGTCCAGGATCAGCGCATTGGGCTTATGGGGCAATTGGGGACCACTTTCTGCTGCGGGCGACGGGCGGCTAGCGATGTCCATCCGCTTGCCAAGGCCTTGTCAAACCATGTCGCGGCGTTCATGCCTAGCGCCAAAGCGGCTGTCAACGCCGCACCAGCAGGGCGGGCGCACCAGCGCGGCCGGACGCTGCGCTCCAAGGACCAGACTGATGCCCCTGCCCGATGACCTGCTGATCCACGCCACCGATGAAGTCCGCATCCGGCAGAACCTGGCGCTGGTAGCGCTGGGCAAGCGCCCGGCGGACCGGGCGGTGCGGGTGGGGCGACTGCTCGATGTCTATGGCCGCAACTGGCATGAGGATCAGGAGATCGTCATCGCCGGCCGCCGCATTGCCTGGGTGGGACCGGCCGACGCCTATCCCGGCGACGTGGCAGAGCGCGTCGATGCCCGTCACCTCAGCGCCGTGCCCGGCTTTGGCGAGGTGCACAAGCATGTCGAATCCAGCCACCTGACGCCCGAATACGAGGCCGCCCTGGTGCTGCCGCATGGCAATACCTGGACTTGCGAGGCCAGCCACGAATTTTCCAATGTCGATGGGCCGCATAACCTCGAATTCTGGCTGACGGCGCGGCTGGCCGGCTCGCCGATGAAGATCTTCCCGCTGCCCGGCTCGGCCGTGCCACCCACGGCCTATGAATGGGGCGGCGGGCATTTCGGCTATGACGAGCAGCAGAGTTTTCTCAAGCAACACCTGATGGTGGCCGGGCTCGACGAGGTGATGGACTGGCCGGCGGTATGGAACCCGGAAAACCCCTCCTATGAGCGGCTCTGGGGCATGATCCGCGCCACCTTCGAGCAGCGTGGCGTGGTGGAGGGCCATGCCGCGGGCATGCGTGGCATCAATGACATCAACGCCTTCGCCGCCGCGGGCATGGCCTCGGACCATGAGGCCTGGACCACAGAAGAGGTGCAGGACAAGCTGCGGCGGGGCCTCTTCATCGAGCTGCGGCCGCATTCACTGCCCGAGATGATCAAGGGGCTATTGGCGGCAGGCCAGGCGGACTGGTCCAACTTTGCCCTCTGCACCGATGACCGCTCCTGCTCCGATACGCTGCGGATCGGGGCCACCGACCATAATGTGCGGCTGGCCATAGAAGCAGGCCTCGCGCCCGAAATCGCCATCCAGATGGTGACGATCAATCCGGCCCGCCACATGCGGCTCACGCCCTGGGTTGGGGCCATCGCGCCCGGACGTTTCGCCGATCTGGTGCTGCTCGACGATGTCGCGACGCTCTCGATTGCCCAGGTCTGGGCCGATGGCGAGCAGGTTTCGTCAGGCAAGGATTTTCTGAAACCGATCCCGGAAATTGCGTGGCCGGAATGGGCCACCAAGACCGTCAATATCGAGCGCGAGATGGTGGCGGCGGATTTCGCGATTGCCGCCGAGCCCGGGCGCGAAAGCATGCAGGCGGCGGTGCTGCGCCCGTTCCACTGGGACGACAATTTCATCACCCTGGAACTGCCCGTCGCGAACGGCGCGGTGCAGCGCGACAGCAGCCGCAACGTGACCAAGTTCGCCATTGTCGACCGCTTTTCGGGCGAGGGTAAAACCTCCAAAATGTTCTGGCTGGGCACCGGCCCGAGCACGCCCGACGTGGCGCTGGCCTGCTCGATGGGACACGACAAGCACAATATCTGGGTGGTCGGCTCCTCCGACGCCGCCATGGCGATCGCGGTCAATGCGCTGCGCGAAAGCCAGGGTGGCTGGGCGCTGGTGCGCGACAGTCAGCTGGTCGCCACGGTGCGCTACGAGGTGGGCGGGCTGATGACGCAAAGGCCGCCGGAAGAACTCGACGCCGAGATGCAGGAGCTCTACCGGCAGGGGGAAAGGATCGACTGGATGTATGAGCCGACCTTTTCGCCGCGCTGGTGGCCCGGCTTTCCGGAACGGCTGGCCTTTGCCACGCTGACCTGCGCGCCCTGGCGCTGGGTGCTGGTGGCGCCCTCACCCCTGGCGACGGCGGGCTTTGTCAATGTCGCCACGGGAGAGACTCACCCCATCGTCTGGTGAGCCGGCGCCTGCCGCCGGCGCAGACCACCCGCCAGGGCATCAAGTGAGAGGCGGCCGCCGCCAAAGGCCATCAGGCCCAGGGCCATGGCCGCCCAGGGCAGATGGAAATTGATCAGCCCATCGGGGATGGTCAATTGGATGACCAGCGTCATCAGCAGAATGCCGAGGGCGGCAAAGCGCGTCCCCAGGCCCAGTATCAGCAGCACGGGCAGCACCAGTTCCCCGATGCCGGCGAGGAAGGCGGCGGTCAACGGGAAAGGATAGGCCAGCGCCTGCCCGAAGATATGCAGTTTGAACTCCTGTACGAACAGGTAGCGCGCGCCGCTGGAGAGGCTGAACCAGCCATCCCATTTGGTCAGCCCCGAGCGCCAGAAAGGGAGGGCCAGCGCCAGCCGCAGCGCCAAGAGGCCAATGGAGGGCGGGATGGACGCGATCAGGCGATCGAGGTCCTGATAGGGCTGAACCAGTCTATGCAGCATGCGCGCTTCCTGTGGCTTGAATTGGTTGGGCGAAGGCGCCGAGATTGCACAGCCCCACCAGCGCACGGCCGACATCGAACGCATCCGACAAGCCGGTGGCAGCGGTGGCGGCCGCGCCGAGCGCGGCGCCCTCGAACAGGTGGTGCAGGAACAGGGCATCGGCTTGCGGGATGACGGTCACCATCACGTCCAGCGCGGGCCGGCTGATCAGTACCGCCTCGGCACCAGGGCGCACCGTGACGCCCTCGGCCTGGTGCGCCGACCAGATCGAGCCCACCGGGAAGGCGGAATGGATCAGGCCGGCCGCCGGATGGGATGCGAGGCGGAGCTCTGGCACCGTGGCCTGGTCAATCGTGGCCAGGGCAGTGATCGACATCGGCACCATGTCGGCAGCGTTGTAGGCAATGGACCAGGCTTCTTCGAGCCTGGCCATGTCGGCTAGGTAGGGCACGGCGCGGGCGGGGTCAAAGCTCTCGATAAAGGCGGCAAAGTCGGCGCCATAATGCTGCATGATCGGCGAGCGTGGTTTGTGGTCGGCGACGTAGAGCCGCGCCATGGCGGTGAAGAAGTCAGCGCCGACAAGGCGTTCGCAGACCGGATACTTCGCTGCCAGCACGCCAACCAGGCCGACATGGACATTGTTGCGATAGACGGCAAAGCGTTTGGCGTCACTGTCGCCGCGATGGGACACAATGCCGGGCGGCACGGGCAGCGCCGGATCGACCAGGGCGGCAGCAAAAGCGGCCTGGGCGACGAGCGGCGCGATCATGCCACGCGCTCGCGCGGCTGGTGCCGCTGCGCCGCTTCTGCCAGCGCGGCATCGACAATGCCGGCCTCCTCGGCCAGCACGGCAAATTCAGGCACGTCATTGTCCCATTCGACCAGGGTCGGCAGCGGACCGGTACGCGCCAGGGTATGCGTATAGAGCGCAAAGACGTCGGGACTGACGCGGGAGGCATGCGCATCGATCAGCAGCCGGTCCCCGGCGGCATCGGTGGTCTCGTCATAGCCGGCCAGATGGATTTCGCCGACCTGATGCAGCGGGAAGCGGTCGATATAGGCGAAGGGATCGAGCCGATGGTTGACGGCCGAGACCATGACATTGTTGACGTCGAGCAGCAGGCCGCAGCCGGAGCGCTCGGCAATGGCGGCGAGGAAATCGACCTCGTCGATGCTGCTCTCGGCAAACAGGACATAGGTGGAGGGGTTTTCCAGCAGCATGCGGCAGCCCAGCGCCTGTTGCACCTGGTCGACATGGGCGACGACATTGTCCAGCGTTGCGGGCGTATAGGGCAGCGGCAGCAGGTCATTGAGCCTGCTCTCCTCATGGCTCGACCAGGCGAGGTGCTCGGAAAAAGACTGGGGCCGGTAGCGCTCGATCAGCGCGCGCAGGCGGCGCAGATGGTCGCGATCCAGCGGGCCGGCGCCACCGATGGAAAGGCCCACGCCGTGCAGCGACAGCGGATAGTGCGCGACGATGTCGGCGAGGTAGCGGTGCGGCGGACCGCCATCGCCCATATAGTTTTCGGCATGCACTTCGAAAAAGCCGATAGGTGGCCGGGTGGCCAGGATCTCGGCATAATGCTGGGGCTTGAGCCCGAGGCCGGCGCGCGGCGGCAGGTTGGCTGGCTGCATGATGATCACCCTTGAACAAAGGCCGGAGATCCGGGCAGCCGGACCTCCGGGGCAATGGTGGCCGGATCAGGCCTTGGGCAGATCGCGATCGAGCTCTTCGAGCGAGCCCATGCGGTCGCCTTCGAAGGACATGGTCAGGCAGGTGCCGGCTGGCACGGCCTTCCAGGCATTGCCCTGATAGTCGATCACCGAGGTACCGGCGCAGGTGGTGCCGGGACCGGCAGCACAGTCATTC
Organism: Devosia beringensis; assembly: GCF_014926585.1. Taxonomy (NCBI): domain Bacteria; kingdom Pseudomonadati; phylum Pseudomonadota; class Alphaproteobacteria; order Hyphomicrobiales; family Devosiaceae; genus Devosia; species Devosia beringensis. Next base: position 1,298,973 of record NZ_CP045422.1, read on the forward strand.
TGGCCGGCCAGGGCGACGCCATAGCATTTTTCGGTGGCATCCTGAGCGGTCGCGGTCTGGACCGAAACGGCGGAGAGGGCAGCGAGCAGAGAGGCGGCGAGAACGAGTGAATTGCTGGGCTTCATGGTGTGTTCCTTCCTTGCGGCGAAGCCCTGACTGGCTTCGTGCAGGTTAGTTCGCGCCACCGCGCCGGCCGTTACCGGCCTTCAGATCACGAGTTCGTGTTCGAACTTGAAGCGAGGGGAGATCGCTCCCCGGACTAGAGGGCCGCCATGGTCGAAAAGGTCCCGATCGGGCAGGCGCCGTTTGGATCGAGCGGGGCAGTGCGTGGGTCGTTCTGGTTGAAGACATAGCGCTGCTCGCAGACATCCCAGGTCGGCGGCTGGCCGGCCAGGTCAAAGGCATCGGTGCCGATCTTGAGGTTGCGCCAGAAGGCGTTATGCGGGCTGGCGGCATGACGCATGAGGTTTTCCTCGGTCATGCGGAAGGGCAGCAGCTGCAGCTGGAAGGCGCTATTGCCGCCCCGGAAGGTCTCGCGGGCCAGGGCATAGATTTCCTTGATGCCGTCATCGGTCATGGCGTAGCAGCCGACCGACAGGCAATCGCCATGGATCATCAGATAGGTGCCGGTGCGCTCGAGCGCCTGGTCGAACTTGTTGGGAAAGCCGGTATTGAAGGACAGGTGATAGGAGGACTTGGGGTTGAGCAGCGCCGGGGTGACATCATAGAACCCTTCCGGCGACTGGTAATCGCCCTGCTTGACCTTGGGCCCGAGCGTGCCCGACCATTTGCAGATCGGGTAGGTCTTGAGCAGGGCATAGCGGCCCGAAGTGGTGCGCTTCCACACTTCGAGCTCGGAGCTTTCCTTGTAGACCCGGATCATCATCGGTTCAGCAGGAGAAGAGCCAATTGCCGCCAGGCGCTCGAGCAGCGGCTTGGGCAGCGGCACATTGCCGCGATTGTCACCGGCGAACTGGCAGCCGGCCAGGACCGTGACGGCCAGCAGCAGGACAAAAGTGCGAAGAACGTTGGTGAGCATGGGCTATCCCGTCAGGTTTTGCCGCAAGATGGGACCGAGCGGTTACCGGAAGGTGAACTTTACGAATCTGTGACCGCACGGGTCTGGCCTTGCGGCAGGACGCTGCGGGCCACATATTGGGGCATGGTGCAAAAAGACCCGGCGACGCGACAAACCTCTGGATTGCCCGACAAGGGCAAGGTCAGCGGCAATATTGCCGCCTTCGTGCAGAAAGTCGGCACCATGGCCCGGCCGAACGCGGCCCAGGACGGGCGGCTGCTGTTCGCGCTGGACGCGACGATGAGCCGCCAGCCGACCTGGGACCTGGCCTGTTCGCTGCAGGCGGAGATGTTTGCCGCCATTCCCAAGCCCAGTGCGCTGCAGGTGCAACTGCTGTATTTCCGCGGCTTCGGCGAATGCCGGGCCAGCAAATGGGTGCTCGACGGCGACGCTCTGGCCAGGCTGATGAGCGGCATCGATTGCCGGGGCGGCCATACCCAGATTGCCAAGGTCTTCGCCCATGCCCGCGCCGAGCACAAGCGGCGGCGGATCAATGCGGTGATCTATGTGGGCGACGCCATGGAGGAAAATGTGGACGACCTGGCCGAAAAAGCCGGACAGCTGGGCCTCTTGGGCCTGCCGCTGTTCATCTTCCAGGAGGGTCGCGACGCCCAGGTGGAAGCCGCCTTCCGCGACTTTGCCCGGCTGAGCAAGGGGGCCTATGCCCGCTTTGATGCCAGTGCGCCGCAGGAGCTGGCGGCGCTGCTCAAGGCAGTGGCCGCCTATGCCAGCGGCGGGCGGGATCTGCTGAAACTCCAAGCCAGCGGCCAGGCAAGGGCGCTGCTGGCGCAATTGCCGTCATGACCTATTTCTTTGTCGGCGGGCTGGCGCTGCTGGCGGTTCTTGCCGCCGTCAATTATGCGCGCGGGCTGGACCAACGCGTGCTGTGGCGGGGTCTGCGCTACCTCGTCGGGGGACTGGGCGCACTGGCCGCCATCGGCCTGCTGCTGGCGCGGCGGATCGACATTGCCCTGTTTGTTGGCGCGGCTGCCATAGCGGTGCTGCGCACCGGGCGGCTGGGGCCGATCTCGTTTGACGGGCCGGCCATGGGTGCGAGCAATATCTCCAAGGTGCAGAGCTACAGCTTTGCCATGGAGCTCGACCACGATACCGGCGCGGTCTCGGGCCGGGTGCTCAATGGTCCGTTCGCCGGGATGGACCTGCTCGATCTGGGCGAGAACGAGACCCGGGCGCTGCTGGCCGAAGTCGGCGGCGATGCCGACAGCCTCAGCCTGCTCGAAAGCTGGCTCGATGCCAATCGGGCCGGCTGGCGCGAATATTTTGCCGAACAGGATGAAGGTGGCGGCGCTACCGCCCCGAGCGGCGGCGATCCGATTGCCGAGGCATATGAGGTATTGGGCCTCAAACCCGATGCCAGCGAGGATGATATCCGCACCGCCCATCGCGAGCTGATGAAGGCCGTGCATCCCGATCACGGCGGCTCGAGCTATCTGGCGGTCAAGATCAACCAGGCGCGCGACCTGCTGCTCAAACAGCGGCAATAGAGCGCGTCGGACGGACCTGTCACCAAGGAGCTGTCTTGCCTCAGATCGATCAGTCCGCGCTGCCACCGCATGTCGAACCGCATCGCAAGCCGCTGTCGCTGTTGCAGTCGCTGCGGGCGGCGCGCCAGAACGTGCTCGAGATCATCCCGGCCATCGCCTATCGGCAGCCCATGGTGTCGGGCCGCATGGGCGCGCGCTGGCACATGGTGCAGGACCCGGCCGCACTGCGGCGCATCTTTCTGGACAATGCGGCGAACTATCCCAAATCCGAAGTGATGCTGCGCATGTTGCGCCCGGCGATCGGCAATAGCCTGTTCAACGCCGAAGGCGCCGACTGGCGCTGGCAGCGGCGGGCCGTGGCGCCGGTCTTTGCCCAGCGCAATGTCACCGCTTTGGCGCCGGTGATGACGGCCACGGCCGAGCGGGCGGCACAGCGGCTAGGCGCGGCCGGACCCCAGGCCGAAATGGTCGGGGAAATGCTCACCGCCACGTTCGATGTCATCTGCGAAGTGGCGCTGTCGGGCCGCGAGCATTTCGATGCCGGGGTCTATGGCGCCGCCATCATCCGCTATTTCGAAACGGCTGGAAAAGCCTCGCTGCTGGACTTCCTGCGCGTGCCGAGCTGGTTTCCCCGGCCCGGCGAAGTGCTGGGCATGGGCGCCGTGCGCACCATGCACGACATGGTGGAAAAGGCCATTGCGGCGCGCCGCAAACAGGCGACGGGCACGGCGGATGACCTGCTCGATTTCATGCTCAAGGCGCAGGATCCGGAAACCGGGCGGACCATGTCGCCGCAGGACGTGCTGCACAATATGCAGTTCTTCATCGTGGCCGGGCACGAAACCACGGCGCTGGCGCTGAGCTGGGCGCTGCAGCTGCTGGCCCTGTCCCCCGCCATCCAGGAGCGGGCCCATGAAGAGGCCCGCGCCGCACTGGGCGAGCAGCCGGCCGGGCTCGAGCATCTCGAGGCCATGCCGCTGGGCCGTCGCATCCTCGAGGAGTCCATGCGGCTTTATCCGCCGGTGGGCATGCTGGCGCGCGAGGTGCGCGCCAGCGACGAGTTGGGCGGCCGACAGATCGCCGCCCATGACGTGATCTTCCTGCCGCTTTATGCGCTGCATCGACACGAGCTGCTGTGGGACGACCCCAACAGCTTCAACCCGGACCGCTTCCTGCCCGAGGCGGCCAAGGCCCGCGACCGCTATGCCTATCTGCCCTTCGGTGCCGGTCCGCGCGTCTGCGTCGGCGCCAACTTTGCCATGATGCAGGCCCAGATTATCCTGGCGACCCTGCTGGCGCGGTTCCGCTTCGCGCCGGGTCCCGATCCCCTGCCCCGGCCGACCATGCTGATGACGGTACGCCCCGATACCGGGATCAAGCTGCGCGTAACGCCGCGATAATAGCGGCGATAATCAGCCCGGCTTGACCGGATTGAGGCGGCGCCAGGCCTGGTACTCGTCATTGGCATCGGGATGGAGCGGGTAATAGCGCTGCAGCGGCGCGCCCTCCATCAGCTTGATGCGGGAAAACTCTTCCCACTCGGCATGCTTTTGCCCGTCCGCGATCACCTGCTCGGCCATCGATACCGGCACCACCACCGCGCCGTCGTCATCGGCCACGATAATGTCGCCGGGCACCACGGTCACGCCGCCGCAGGCGATGGTCACGTTGACCGCATAGGGGTAGATGTCGGTCTGCACATGGTAGTTGGGCGACCAGCCCTTGAGCCAGAGCGCCAGGTCGAGCTTTTCCACATTGGGCCGATCGCGCATCACCCCGTCGATGATGATGCCGGCGCCGCCGCGCCCCTTGAAATAGGTGCTCATCATGTCGCCGAAAATGCCCGAGCGCATGTCGCCGCGCGCATCCACCACCACCACATCGCCCTCCTGCACGTGATAGAGCACGTGGCGGTGCAGCTGGGTTTCAGGGTCGGCATATTCGCCTTCGCTGAACAGGTCCGGCCGCTGCGGCAGGCATTGCAGGGTCAGCGCCGGTCCGCAGATGCACTTGCCATGGGTCTGGGGCAGGATGCCGGTCATATGCGGGTTCTTGAAGCCCATATGCCCCAGCGTCCCGGCGATGGTCGCTGCGCCCAATCCCCTGAGCCCCTCGATCAGGTGCTTTGCCGGCCGCGTGATCTCGGCGCCCTTGGTCATCGTCTGTCCCCCACTCACATCGCTAAAATTACCAGTTCGTGACCGAACCGTCGGTGCGCCGCAGATGCGGCGCCTCCCAGAATTGGAAACTCTGCTTGGCCAGCAGGTCCTCGTTGACCTCGACGCCCAGGCCCGGCGCGTCGCTGACCGGATAGACCGCGCCCTGCAGCTTCGGCTGTACCGGGAAAAACGCGTCATTGTCGAAGCCGAGGCCCCGCTCGGGTGCCCGGGTTTCGAGCCAGGCGAAGTTGGGCACGGCAGCGGCAAAGTGAATGGTGGCGGCGGTGCAGACGGGACCGAGCGGATTGTGCGGCATCAGGTCGACATAATGCGCCTCGCTCCAGCCGGCGACCTTCATCGCCTCGGTCAGGCCACCGACATTGCACACGTCCAGCCGATTGAACTGGTGAATGCCGCGCTCGATAAAAGGCAGGAACTGCCACTTGCTGGAAAATTCCTCGCCGATGGCGAAGGGAATATCGGTCATGCTGCGCAGCGATTCATAGGCCTCCGGCGTCTCGTCGCGGATCGGCTCTTCGAGGAAATCGAGCACGCCCTTGTCGAGCTTGTTGCAGAAGCTGGCCGCCTCGGCGACCGAGAGACGGTGATGATAGTCGATGCCCAGCACCACTTCGCTGCCCAGTTCCTCACGCGCTTTGTTGAGAATGCGCGCGGTGGCGGCGATGGACTGGCGCGGCTCGAAGATGTCGGGGCTGTCCTGGCCGATGGGGAAGAAGCGGATGGCGTCAAAGCCCATTTCCTTGAGTTCATGCGCCCGCTCGATGGCGCCCTCGCCGGCGCTGTCGCCGGTCGAGGCAAAGGCGGGGACCGCATGGCGCTGCTTGCCCCCGAGCAGGTCATAGACCGGCACGCCCAGCGCCTTGCCCTTGATGTCGTGCAGCGCGATGTCGATGGCCGAAATCGCCGCCTGCAGCACGCGGCCGCCCTCGAAATACTGGCTGCGGTAGAGTTCCTGCCAGATGCAACCGATCTGCATGGCGTCCCGGCCGATGAGGAATTCGCGATAATGCTCGATGGCGCCGGCCACCGCTTTTTCTCGCCCGGTCAAACCACTCTCGCCCCAGCCGAAAATGCCCTGATCGGTCTCGATCTTGACCAGGAACTGGTTTCTGATGCCCACCCGGACCGGGTAGGGCTTGATGGCAGTGATCTTGAGCTTGAGGGGCATGAATAGTCTCAGGGGTTAGTCGGCGTGCAGGGCCATTTCGGTCTGGCCGTCGAACAGATGAATGCGGTCCTGGTCGAATTCGAGCCAGACCATTTCATCGGGTTCGACCTGGGCGGTCGGTGGCAGGCTTATATTGACGATGGCGCCAGACAGGAAGGCCTGGACGAAAGTGATGTCCCCGGTCGGCTCGACGGTATAGACGCGGGCCGGCACGGCGCCTGCCACGGCTGACTTGTGCAGTCTGATGGTGGAGTGCCGCGCCCCCAGCACCACCTTGTTCGAGCTGGCCGCAGCGACCTTGCGGGCATTGGCGTCCGACAGCGGCAGCAGCCAGCCCTCGGCGCTGCTGAGCGCCGTCTGTCCATTGGCTGTGGTTGCTTCGAGCGGCACCAGGCTCATGGCCGGGCTGCCGATGAAGCTGGCCACGAACATGTTGACCGGATTGGCAAAGACCTGGGCCGGCGTATCATATTGCTGCAGCAGGCCGGCATTCATCACCGCCATCTTGTCGGCCATGGTAACGGCCTCGAGCTGGTCATGCGTGACATAGATGATAGTGGCATGCAGATCCTGGTGGAAGCGCTTGAGCTCGCTGCGCATCTGCACGCGCAGCTTGGCGTCGAGGTTGGACAAGGGCTCGTCCATCAGGAACACCGCCGGATCGCGCACCAAGGCACGACCGAGCGCCACGCGCTGCTGCTGCCCGCCGGACAGTTCGCGCGGCTTGCGCTCGAGCAGATGGGTGATGTCGAGCACCTTGGCGGCTTCGCGGACCTTGCGGTCAATCTCCTCTTTGGGCAGCTTGCGCATCTGCAGGGGGAAGGCCAGGTTCTGGAACACCGATTTCTGCGGATAGAGTGCGTAGTTCTGGAACACCATGGCGATGTCCCGGTCCTTGGGATCGAGATCGTTGACCACCCGATCGCCGATGACGATGTCGCCCGAGGTGATCGGGATCAGGCCCGCGACGAGGTTCAGCGTCGTGGTCTTGCCGCAACCGGAGGGGCCGACCAGGGCGACGAATTCACCGTCATTGACCGTCAGCGACACATCCCTGGCGGCATAGACCGAGCCATAGGTCTTGACGAGATCTTTGAGAACGACCTGGGCCATGAATGCAACCTTCTAGTGTTTGACGGCGCCTTCGGTGAGGGCCCGCACGAAATACTTCTGCAGCAACAGGAACAGCACGACCACGGGCACGCTCATGATGAAGCTTGCCGCCATCAGGCCGGGGAAATCGGTGGTATTTTCCGAAAAGAACCGCTGGATGCCGACCGGCAAGGTGAGCTGCTCGTTCTTGGTGAGGAAGGTGGCGGCATAGATGTATTCGTTCCAGGCGCCGATGAAGGAGTAGATCGCGGTGGCGATGATGCCGGGCACCGAGAGCGGCATGACGATGTAGACGAAGGCCTGGAACCGGGTGGCGCCATCGATGCGGGCCGCCTGTTCCAGCTGGACCGGGATATTGTCGTAAAAGCCCTTGAGCAGCCAGATGGCCAGCGGCAGGCCGAAGGTGAGATAGGTCAGGATCAGCGATCCATGCGTATTCACCAGACCCAGCCAGCGCATCAGGATGAACAGCGGCACGAGGAAGATGACAGCCGGAAACATGTTGCGCAGCAGCACGGCAAAGAACAGGAACTTGCGGCCCGGAAAGCGGAATCGCGAGAAGGCATAGGCTGCCGGAACGGCGACGGCGACCGCCAGGATCGTGGTGACGGTTGAGACGAAGAGGCTGTTCCAGAAGAAGCGCAGGAAATCCTGGCCCACGCTGTTCTGCGGGTCGAGCAGCTTTTGATAGCTGGCCAGGGTTGGCTCGGATGGCCACCATTGCGGCGGGAACTGCATCGCGGCAAAGCCCGACTTGATCGAGGTCAGCAGCATCCAGACCATCGGCAGCGCCGTATAGAGCAGCATGAAGAAGAGGAAGATGCGCCCGGCCCAGCGCCAGCCGTCTATGGCCTTACGACCGCGCGGCGTCCGGCTTTCCGAGATCGCGGTCATGCGCCGTCCTCTTTCTTCTCATTGGCGCTCAGGGCCCGCACGTAAAAGTAGCCCAACGACATCACTATGATGAACAGCAGCACCGAATAGGCCGCGGCGACGCCCCAGCGCTGCCGCCCGAAGGCCAGTTCGTAGATGTGGGTGATCCAGATGTGGGAGGCGTTGGATGGCCCGCCGCCCGTGGTGATCCAGGGCACGATGAAGGAATTGAAGTTGGCCACGGCCAGCAGCAGGATGGTGACGGTGGAGACGCCGCCCAGATAGGGGAAGGTCACATGCCAGAAGCGCTGCCAGGCGGAGGCGCCATCGACGCGGGCGGCGCGTAGCAATTGCTCGGGCACGGTCTGCAGGCCCGCCATGATCATGATCATGGCAAAGGGAAACTCGCGCCAGATGTTGACCACGATCAGCGAGGGCAGCACCGTATGCACATTGTCGATGAAGTTGGGTTGCCGGTCGACCAGGCCCATCTGCATCATCACGGCCCCGATGATGCCGAAATCAGAATGATACATCCACTTCCAGATGTAGGAGGCCGCGACCGCGCTGATGACCCAGGGAATGATCAGGATGGCGCGCAGCACGGCGCGCCCGGCAAAGTCGCGGTGCAGTGCCAGCGCGCAGGCATAGCCGAGCACGAAGGCGATCAGCGTCGAAGACACCGTCCAGATCAGCGTATTGGCGGTCACCTTCCAGAAGACGTCGCTGGACAGGATGGCGGTGTAATTCTCGGTGCCGACAAAGATCTTGTCGCGCAGCTGCAGGCCTGGTGGTGTTTTGAAGAACGACAGGTCGATCGTGTAGTAGACCGGATAGGCGATGACGATGAGCATCACCACGATGGCGGGCAGCACGTAGAGATAATCGGCGCGGGCGGTCCACATCTGCTGAAGCAGACTGGGCCGGGTCGGCAGGGCCCGCTGGGGAGAGCCATGGCCGGCAGTAATGGTCATCGTGCGGCTCCTTGGGACTGACTGCTGGCGGGAAAGGTGACCGGCAGCGCGGGGGCGCCGCCGGTCGTGGTCGCGGGGAGGGCTAGAGTCCGCCGCCCTCGGTGACCTCCCGGACCTTCTGGGCGGCATCTTCGGCCGCTTCATCCACCGTCATGGCCCCTGTCAGCACGTTCTGCAGCATGTCGGGGATGATGATGTTCATGATCTCGGGCGTTTCCGGCAGGGTCGGGAACGGCACGCCATAGGGCAGCATCGAGGTCGTGACATCGAGGAACTTGATGGAGTCGAGACGCTCCTTCATCCACTTGGTCTTGAAGCCGTTCAGGTTGCCGGGATTGGAGCCGGCATAGGCCATTTTCAGCGACCATTCCGGACTGGTCCAGAAGCAGACCATGGCCTTGGCCGCCGCCTCGTCCACTTCACCGCCCTCGACATATTCGGGGTTGAGAATGTGGATATTGGAGCCGCCGAACACCACCGCCCGCTTGCCGTCCGGTCCGGTCGGGATCAGGCCGTAGCGCATGTTGTCGATGACGGTCTGGGCCTTTTCCGCGTCGGTGCCGGTGGCCTTGGCCTGCAGGTCGAGCATCACGTTGTAGTCGGATGGATGGGAGATCATCATGGCCAGCTGCCCGGCCAGGAAGAGCGGCTGGTTATCCGCCTGCTGGTTGGTCAGCGCCGAGACCGGGACCGACTGGTCGCGGACATACATATCATAGGAGGCCTGCAAGGCCTGCTTGCTGGCATCGCTGTCGAGGCGGATCTCGCCATAGTTCGGATTGGGATCGGCTTCGTCGAACACGCCGCCGCCATAGCCCCAGAGCTGGGGCATGAAGCGATAGGGGGTGTTGCCGGCATTCTTGCGGGCCACGAGGCCATAGCCGGAGACGCCCAGATTGTCGTGGATCTGCTTGGAATAGGTGACGACATCATCCCAGGTGGCCGGCGGCACTTCGGGATCGAGCCCTGCCCGTTCGAAGATGTCGGCATTCCAGATCAGCGCCATTGTCTCGTTATTGGTCGGGATGCCATAGGCCTTGCCTTCCCACATCACCGACTTCATGGCGCCGGGCCAGAAGTCCTCGGTCTTCCAGCCGACGTCTTCGGGGCTCAGCTCCTGCAGATAGCCCTTGGAGGCAAACTCGACGCCGCCCAGGATCTGCAGGCGCACCACCATCGGCCCGGCATTGCCCAACAGGGCCGTGCGGAACTTGTCGAGCAGATCGTTATAGGTAAGCGCCTGCTCCTCAAGCACGATATTGGGATAGGTAGTACGGAAGGCCTCGAAGAAATCCTTGTAATACTGGCGCAGCAGATCAGGATCGCCCTCGAACACGCCCTGGTACCAGAAGGTCAGCTTGCCCTGGTAGTCGAGCGGCGTGACCGCGCCGCAGGCCTCGGCGGTATCGAATTCCTCGGTGCCGGCAATCGAGCGCACATATTCCGGCGACCACTGGCTGATATCGACGCTCTGACCGAGCACGGTGGTGCTCAGCATCGACACGGCAAGCGCAGACACTACTGCGCCATGCGCAAGCGCACGGCCCAATCGGTAGTTGCTCATAAAATCCTCCTGTCGGCCTGCCAGCATCCCTCCGCGGCAGGTCCCTTTGTGGCGGCGTGCATCGGGCTTTGCCTCTTATGCACATCTCGCCAAGTCCATAGGTATGCAGAAGCCATATTGCGTGTCAACTGAATTGGATCGTACATTGTTTGCCGACAACTATGTATGATATCGGTGAGGCAGGTTGTTGCTTCGGGAGCGGGATTTGGCGAGCACGAGTGAATTCAAGATTTCGCCGCCGGCGGGCCTCGAGGAAATCGACGTCTCCAGCCAGCGCGCCGTCTCGCTCTACGAGGCCATTCGCGAGGACATCCTGTCGGGGCGGCTGCAGCCCAATGAGCGCCTGGTGGTTGCCGATCTGGCCGAACGGCTGGGCACCTCCACCAATCCGGTGCGCGAGGCGCTGCAGATGCTGCGCGGCGAGGGCTATGTCATGTTCTCGCCCAATCGCGGCGCCCGCGTGCGGCCGATCGACCATGACTTCGTGCGCAATATCTACGAGATCAGCGCGCTGATCGAGCCGGCCCTGACGCAGTGGTTTGTCGGCATGGCCACCGATGCCGACATTGCCGAGCTCGAGCGCATCCAGGGCCTCATCGAGGAAAATAACTTCGTCGATGCGGTGCTGCATAGTGGCCTCGACGTGCAGTTTCACACCGTCGTCTACCAGCGCCACTACAACCGCCACGCCGCCGAAATCTGGTGGAAGCACCGCCAGGTGCTGCGGGCGGTGACGCAGCGCTTCGCCTATACGCTGGCCCGGCGCAGCCAGGTCATCCGCGAGCACCGCGAGCTCATCGCGCTGGTCAAGGCCGGCGAGGCCGACAAGGCCGCCGCCTGCGTGGCCCGCCATGTCGAAAGCTCGGGCCGGCATATCCTCGAGCAGATGCGCGCCCATCATGCGGCACAGGCAGGATAGGCCGCCGCAAACACGAATTTGCCGCTAGCGGAACTCACTGAAAGGCAACAGAAATGAAGATTACCGGCGTCAAGCCATGGCTGATCAAATCGAGCGCCTCCTATTGGGGCGAGTTCCTCTTCGTGGAGGTCACCACGGATGCGGGCGTTACCGGCTGGGGGGAAATCACCAGCACGACCTATGTGGCCAACCGGGCGCTCTGCGTCATGCTCCGCCAGATCAGCACCATCATCGAAGGCGATGATCCGGCCCATATCGAGCGGATCTGGCACAAGATCTTCCGCAACTTCACCTATATGGGCAGCCGCGGCGCCGCTGTGGAATGCGTCAGCGCCATCGACATCGCGCTGTGGGACATTCGCGGCAAGGTGCTGGGCCAGCCGATCTATGAACTACTCGGCGGGCCGGTGCGTGACGATATCCTGCTCTACACCCATCCCGACCAGCGCAAGTTCACCAGCGATGCCGCCGTGGTGCAGGAGATCGAGGACATCATTGCCTCGGGCCACACGGCGCTCAAGTTCGACCCGTTTCCGCAGCAGGGCCCCAAGGGGCGCGACGGCGTCGCCCGCGAACAGTCCGAGGGCTATCTCGATGGCTCGATGAACCGCAAGGACGAGCGCGCGGCGGCCGAGCTGACCGCCCTGATCCGCCAAACGGCGGGTCCCGACATCGACATCCTGATCGATGCACATGGCCGGTTCGACGTCCCCACCGCCATCAGGCTCTGCCGCACGCTCGAAGAGGCCGGCGACATCGACTGGTTCGAGGAACCCGTGCCGCCCGAGAGTCTGAATGCGCTTAAGCAGGTGCGCGACAAGGTCAGCGCGGCGATCTCCTGGGGCGAACGCGGCCATACCAAATGGGATTTCGTGCCGGTGCTGGAAGGCCAGCTGGCCGATTTCATCATGCCCGACGTCACCTGGACCGGCGGCATTACCGAGCTCAAGAAGATTTCGGCCTTGTGCGAGGCCTATTACATCCCGGTCTCGCCGCATGACGCGGCGGGGCCGATCAATGTGGTGGCCGGCGCGCAGGTGATGATGACGGTACCCAACTTCTACCGGCTGGAAACCTCGGAATGGAACCTGAGCAAATACGACCATCTGATCGACAAGCCGCTCGACAATTCCCATGGCAGTCTCAAGCTCAACAAGGCGCCGGGCCTGGGCATCGAGATGAACCGGGATTATCTGGCGGACAACCTGATCGAGATTGACTGAGACGACAGCAGGCCAAAGCCCGGGGGGACCGCATGGATGCCAATGGAGCTGCAGAAGCCATCGAGAGCAATGTGCGCACGGCGTCGCGACCGAGCGATCTGCGCATCACCGATATCCGCGTTGCCGAGATCGTCGGGGCGCCGTTCACCTCGGCGCTGATCAAGGTTTTTACCAATCAGGGCCTGGTCGGTCTGGGCGAGGTGCGCGATGGCGCCAGCGCCAGCTATGCCCTGATGCTCAAGAGCCGGCTGCTGGGCGAAAATCCCTGCGACATCGACCGCCTGTTCCGCCGCATCAAGCAGTTCGGCGGCCATGGCAGGCAGGGCGGCGGCGTGTCGGGCCTCGAAATCGCGCTGTGGGACCTGGCTGGCAAGGCCTATGGCGTGCCCATCTACCAGATGCTGGGCGGCAAGTTCCGCGACAAGGTGCGCATCTATTGCGACACCGATGCGGAAAAGCCGAGCGGTACCGAGACCGGCAAGCGCCTCAAGGCGCGCATGGATATGGGTTTCACCTTTCTCAAGATGGATCTCGGCCTGATGCAGATCGCCGACATTCCCGGCGCCGTGGTCGCGCCGGCCGGTTCGCTGGAGGGCTATCGCGTGCATCCCGGCCGCGGTTCGATCAAATCCATGGAAGACCGCCGCGCCCGCAACGCCGTCTATGACATGCACAATGTGCGGCACCCGTTTACGGGCCTTCATTTCAGCGACAAGGGCCTCGACCTGCTCGAGCAGTATATTGCCGAGGTGCGCGACGTCATCGGCTACGAGATACCCCTGGCCATCGACCATGTCGGCCATATCTCGCTGCAGAACGGCATCCGCCTCGCCCGGCGCATCGAGAAATATGTGCCGGCCTGGCTCGAGGACGTCATCCCCTGGCAATATACCGAGCAGTACCGTCAGCTGCAGGACGCCACCACGGTGCCGATCTGCACAGGCGAGGACATCTATCTCAAGGAAGGTTTCGAGCCGCTGCTGCGCAGTAGCGGTGTCTCGGTCATACATCCGGACCTGCTGACCTCGGGCGGGATACTTGAAACCAAGAAGATCGGCGACATGGCGCAGGACCATGGCGTGGCCATGGCCATCCACATGGCCGAAAGCCCGATCGCGGCGATGGCCGCCGCCCATGTGGCGGTGGCCACGGAGAATTTCATGGCGCTCGAATATCACAGCGCCGATGTGGACTGGTGGGACGACATCGTCACCGGCCTGCCCAGGCCGCTGGTGCAGGACGGTTTCATCACCGTGCCTGACAAGCCGGGCCTCGGGATCGACGATATTGTCGACGACGTCATCGCTCAGCACCTGCAGCCCGGCGTCACCGGCATCTGGCAGCCGACCGAAAGCTGGGACGACGACTATTCCTGGGACCGCACCTGGAGCTGACGGGCGCGGGAACAGGACGACAATCAACCGAACATTTAGGAAGCATGATGATCTACGAAATGCGCGTCTATGACTGCCTGCCCGGCCGCCTGCCGGCGCTACTGGCACGCTTTAACGACCACACCCTGGCGCTGTGGGACAGGCACGGCATCAGGCAGGCCGGGTTCTTCACCACCGTCATCGGCGAAAACAATAATCGGCTGACCTATTTCCTGGCCTGGCAATCCCTGGCCGAACGCGAGAGCAAGTGGAAGGCCTTCATCACCGATCCGGCCTGGCTCAAGGCCCGCGACGAGTCCGAAGCCGACGGTCAGATCCTCGCCAATGTCAGCAGCCAGATCCTGGCGCCGACCGCCTTCTCGTCAGTGCAATAGGAGGGGCATCATGAAGATCACCGACCTGCGCTGCGCCGTCATTGGCCGCCATCCCATCGTGCGGATCGTCACCGATGAGGGTCTGTACGGGCTGGGCGAGGTGGAGTTCACCAAGAGCTATCTCAAACCCTTCGTGCTGCATTTCCGCGAGGCGCTGATCGGCCAGGACCCCATCGATGTCGAGCGCTGCATGCTCAAGATCCGCCAGCGCGGCAGCTTCAAGCCATATGGCGCCGCCGTCTCGGCCATCGAGCATGCGCTGTGGGACATTGCCGGCAAGGCGGCCAACGTTCCCGCCTACAAGCTGCTGGGCGGCAAGGTGCGCGACCAGGTGCGGGTCTATAACGGCTCCATCCGGCGCAAGCGCAGCGGCGACCGGCCGGAGGACTATGCCGCCGACGTCAAATGGATGATGGAGCAGCCCCAGAACTTCTTCATGGTCAAGCAGGGCATCAGCTTTCACTCCAACATGAAGGATGCCATTCCCGACTTTCACTATGGCCTGCGGCAGGACAATGCCGGCTATCACGGCGCCATGGATCAGGGGCAGATCTCCGAGCGCGGCTTCAACCACATGCTCGATTGCGTGGCGGCTATGAAGGAAGTGCTGGGCGACAAGGTCAGCCTGGCGCTCGATTGCGGGCCGGGCTGGTTCCTCAACGACGCCATCCGCTTTGCCCGCGCCGTCGAGAAATATGACCTGATGTGGCTCGAGGACATGCTGACCGGCGACTATGTGCCCTGGGTCAATCCGCAGGCCTATCGCGAGCTGACCACCTCGACCTCGACGCCGATCCATACCGGCGAGCAGATCTATCTGCGGCACAATTTCAAGGAGCTCATCGAAAGCCAGGCCGTGCGCGTCATCGGGCCGGACCCGGCCGATGTCGGCGGCATTGCCGAGCTCAAATGGATCACCGAGCACGCCTATATGCACTCGATCATGATGGCCCCGCATGGCACAGCCAATGGCCTGCTGGGCCTGGGCGCGCTGATCAATGTCTGCGCCACCCTGCCGGCCAACTTCATCGCCTTTGAATATCCCAGCGCGTCGGATCCTTGGTGGCACGATATTGTCACTGGCCTGCCCGAGACCATCGTGACCAATTCGATGATCGACCTGCTGCCCGGCCCCGGCCTGGGACTCGACATCGATGCAGAGGGCGCCCGAAAATACCTGCGGGAAGAGGATGCGGGCTTTTTCGACGCCTAAGCCTTCAGCCGCATGCTGCCGTTCATGAAATAGCGATCGAACAGCGGACTGGTTGCGGCGCCGATGGCGCGGGCATTGCCGCCGACCATGCCGGCTTCGACCTGCGGCGCGATCAGGCCGCGCATGTCCTGGTGGCTGAGATAGCGCCGCGTGCGCTCGACCAGAGAGTGCTTGACCGAATTGGGGAAGGCGCCGTCGATGATGATGGCCTCGAAATCGATGACGGCGCAGACCGAGAGGCTGGCCTTGGCCAACTCCTGGGCGGTCTGGCCGATCCAGGGATCCACGAACCGCGCCATCTTGCTCCAGTCCTGCGGCTGATCCCAAAGCGCCTGCGGATCGAGGCCGAATTCGGCCAGGCGGGCCTCGAGCAGGTGGATGGATGCGGTGTCGATCAACTGCTGGCTTTCGCCATGCGGGCCGACGCTGCGCAGCGACCCCAGCGCCCCGGCATTGCCCTGGTGGCCCTGATAGACCGAGTGATTGAGCACCACGCCGCCACCGATAAAGGCACCAACGAAGAAATAGGCATAGTCGCGAAATTCCTTGCCGCGACCATAGATATGCTCGGCCTGGCAACCGGCGGTGGCGTCGTTGACGATGCTGACGGGCAGGTCGGTGAAATCGGCCAGCGCGCCGACGAAATCGACATCCTGCCAGGAGGAGAACTCCGCCGCGGGGGCGCCGACCAGCTCATTCCACTTCCACAGTTCGAAGGGCAGGCCGATGCCGATGCCGCAGATGCGGGACTGTTCGGCTGGCGTGCAGCGGCTGAGGATGTCTGTAATGCCGGTCCGCAGAAAGTCGAGGATCGCCTCTGGCATGGGATACTTGTAGGTGAGCTGCATTTCATGGCGGACGGTGCCGCGGAAGTCGGCCAGCAAGAGCACGGCGCTGCGTCGGCCGACCTTGCAGCCAAAGGACAGCACGCCGCCTTCGGCCAGGCCCATCGGCACGGATGGCTTGCCGACCTTGCCCTTTACCGGCGTGCCGCGGCTGAGCAGTCCCTCCGCCTCCATCTCGCGCAGAATGATGGAAACGGTCTGCGGCGACAGGTTGGCCATGCGCGCAAGATCGCTGCCGGCGGTCGGGCCGTTGCGCTGCAGCAGGGTCAGCAGCAGGCGCTCGTTGTAGTCGCGCACGCCACTCTGGTTGACGCCGGTACTGAGGCTTCGAATGATTGCAGGTCTCATGGCGCCGCACCTTAGAGACTGCCGATGCGGGCGGAAAGATGCCCAACCGCGAATAAATAAATAAAGTAGATTTATATATTGACGGGGCAGATGGAACTGGCCACGATAAGCGCGTCATCGAACGACAGACGGACCTGGGAGGAGCCCGATCCGCTGCGGACAAGGGAGAGAATCTTGAACAAGCTGCTTTTGAGCACAGCACTGTGCCTTGCTGTCATGTCGGCACCGACCATCGCGCAGGACGCGGTTTCGGCCTGCCTGATCACAAAGACCGATACCAATCCATTCTTCGTGAAAATGCGTGAAGGCGCCGAGGCCAAGGCCGCGGAACTGGGCATCACGCTCAAGTCCTATGCCGGCAAGATTGACGGCGATCACGAAACCCAGGTCGCGGCCATCGAGACCTGCATTGCCGACGGCGCCAAGGGCATTCTGATCACCGCCTCGGACACCTCGGCCATTGCCCAATCGGTGAAGCAGGCGCGCGATGCCGGCCTGCTGGTGATTGCGCTTGATACCCCGCTCACCCCGGCCGATGCGGCCGACGCGACCTTTGCCACCGACAATTTCCTTGCCGGTGAACTGATCGGCAAGTGGGCCGCCGGCAAGCTTGGCGCCGAAGCCGCCAATGCCAAGATCGCCATGCTCGACCTGGCCATCAGTCAGCCGACCGTCGACGTGCTGCGCGACCAGGGCTTCCTGCAGGGCTTCGGCATCGAGCTGGGTGATCCGGACAAGTGGGGCGACGAGACCGATCCGCGCATCGTCGGCCATGACGTGACCGCCGGCAATGAGGAAGGCGGCCGCAAGGCCATGGAAAACCTCCTCGCCAAGGATCCCTCGATCAACGTCGTCTACACCATCAACGAGCCGGCCGCGGCCGGCGCCTATGAAGCGCTCAAGTCGATCGGTCGCGAAGCCGACGTGCTGATCGTCTCGGTCGACGGCGGTTGCCCAGGCGTCGCTAACGTCAAGGACGGCGTCATCGGCGCCACCTCGCAGCAGTACCCGCTGCAGATGGCGGCCCTGGGCGTCGAGGCCATCAAGGCCTGGGCTGACACAGGCGCAAAGCCGGCCCCCACCGAAGGCAAGGCCTTCTTCGACACCGGCGTGGCGCTGGTGACCGACACGGCTGTGGATGGCGTTGAGTCCATTGACAGCGTCAAGGGCGCCGAGCTCTGCTGGGGCTGAACCGGCCTGACTGACACGACAAGACGAGGGGCGGGCCACCGGTTCGCCCCTCATCCAATCAATCTGGGGAGGAGAACCCATGAGCGAGCATGAAGTGGACGCGACCATTGTCGCGCGCGATGCTGTCGCCGTATTCGACCATCAACCGCGCGGATTGCTGTCCCGGGTGCAGCATGCCCTGCACAGCACCCCCGCTCTGGTGCCGCTGATCGTGCTGGTGCTGTCGATCGCCCTGTTCGGCAGCCTGCTGGGATCGAAGTTCTTCTCGTCCTTCGCGCTGACGCTGATCCTGCAGCAGGTGGCCATTGTCGGCATTGTCGGGGCGGCGCAGTCGCTGGTGATCCTGACCGCGGGCATCGACCTGTCGGTGGGCGCCATCATGGTGCTGAGCTCGGTCATCATGGGCCAGTTCACCTTCCGCTATGGCCTGCCGCCGGCAGTCGCCATCGGCATCGGGCTGATGGTGGGCACCTTTGTCGGCTTCATCAATGGTTGGCTCATCGCGCGCATCAAGCTGCCGCCCTTCATCGTGACGCTGGGCGTCTGGCAGATCGCGCTGGCCTCCAACTTCCTCTATTCGGGCAATGAGACCATCCGCGCCCAGGAAATCGAAACCCAGGCGCCGCTGCTGCAGTTCTTCGGGCGATCGATCAGTATCGGCGGCGCGGTCTTTACCTATGGCGTGATCTTCTTCGTGCTGCTGGTGCTGCTGCTGGCCTATGTGCTGCGCCATACCGCCTGGGGACGCCACGTCTATGCCGTGGGCGACGATCCGGATGCGGCGGAGCTGTCGGGCGTCAATACCAAGCGCATCCTGATCTCGGTCTACATGCTGTCGGGGCTGATCTGCGCCTTTGCCGGCTGGGCCCTGATCGGCCGCATCGGCTCGGTTTCGCCGACCTCGGGCCAGTCGGCCAATATCGAAAGCATCACGGCCGTGGTGATCGGGGGCATCTCGCTGTTCGGCGGCCGCGGCTCGATCCTGGGCATGCTGTTCGGCGCGCTGATCGTGGGCGTCTTCTCGCTCGGCCTGCGCCTGCTCGGCGCGGATGCGCAATGGACCTACCTGCTGATCGGCGCGCTCATCATCGCCGCAGTGGCCGTGGACCAGTGGATCAGGAAGGTATCAGTCTGATGGAACCCATTCTCAAGGCGCGCAACCTGTCCAAGCGCTATGGCCGCGTCACCGCGCTCGACAATTGCGACTTCGACCTGATGAAGGGAGAAATCCTCGCGGTCATCGGCGATAACGGCGCCGGCAAGTCTTCGCTGATCAAGGCCATGTCGGGCGCCATTGCGCCCGATAGCGGCGAGATCTTCCTCGATGGGCAACTGGTGAATTTCAGCTCGCCCATTGCCGCGCGGCATGCAGGGGTTGAAACGGTGTACCAGACCCTGGCCATGTCACCGGCCCTGTCTATCGCCGACAACATGTTCATGGGGCGCGAACTGCGCAAGCCGGGTATTGCGGGGAGCCTGTTCCGCCAGCTCGACCGGCCCAGAATGGAGCGCATTGCGCGCGAGAAACTCAGCGACCTGGGCCTGAGCACGATCCAGAACATCAACCAGACGGTGGAAACACTGTCGGGTGGCCAGCGCCAGGGCGTGGCCGTGGCGCGGGCGGCGGCCTTTGGCAGCAAGGTGATCATCCTCGACGAACCAACGGCGGCGCTCGGGGTCAAGGAATCGCGGCGCGTGCTGGACCTGATCCAGGACGTGCGCGCGCGCGGCATCTCCATCGTCCTGATCAGCCACAACATGCCGCATGTCTTCGAGGTCGCCGATCGCGTGCATGTGCACCGGCTCGGACGACGCCTCTGCGTGATCGATCCCAAGGACTATACCATGTCCGATGCCGTGGCCTTCATGACCGGCGCCAAGGAGGCACCAGTTCTGACGGCAGCCTAGATCTGAGGGGCGATTGCGGCGCCGATCGCCCCGGTTAGCTGCCGGCTGCAGGAGCCGGCCGCTGGCCCTGTTCGTCAAAGACATGACAGGCCTCGGGGGCGAAGCCCAGCTGGATCGGCGACCCCTTCACCAGGTGGCTCTGGCCGGGCAGTGCGGCGGTGACCTCGGTGCCATCGGTCAGCGCAACGCGAACGACGGTTTCATTGCCCAGTGACTCAACGAGTTGGACCGTGCCGCGCAGCGGGCCCTGCGGATCGACCAGCAGGCCGTGGGGCCGGAGGCCGATGGTGATCGCCTGCCCGACCGACAGCCCGGTCGCGGGAACGCCCAGGACCATGCTGGCATCCCGCGTCGTCACCTGGGCCAAGTCGGCAGTGATCGCCTGCACGGTCCCGGTGATAAAGTTCATCTTGGGCGAGCCGATGAAGCCGGCGACGAAGAGGTTGGCGGGGTTGTTGTAGAGATCGAGCGGGGAGCCGACCTGCTGCAGCACGCCGCCATTGAGCACCACGATCTTGTCGGCCAGCGTCATCGCCTCGACCTGATCATGGGTGACGTAAATCATCGTTGCGCCCAGCTCGTGATGCAGGCGGGCCAGTTCCATGCGCATGTCGACGCGCAGGGCAGCGTCGAGGTTGGATAGCGGCTCGTCGAACAGGAAGACATCGGGCTCGCGCACGATGGCCCGACCGATTGCAACGCGCTGGCGCTGGCCGCCCGAGAGCTGGGCAGGCTTGCGATCAAGCAGATGCTCCATCTGCAGCACCTTGGCCACGTCGCGGATCTTGCGGTCGCGCACGTCCTTGGGGGTACCGGCCAGCTTTAGGCCAAAACCGACATTGTCGTAGACGCTCATATGCGGATAGAGCGCATAGGACTGGAACACCATGGCGACGCCGCGATCGCGCGGCTCGACGTCATTGACGACGCGATCGCCAATGGTGACCTCGCCGCTCGAAATGTCCTCGAGGCCGGCAATCATGCGCAGCAGGGTGGACTTGCCGCAACCCGAGGGGCCGACAAAGACGACAAATTCGCCATGGGCGATATCGAGGTCGATGCCCTTGATGACCTCGACTTCGCCATAGTGCTTGTGAACCGAGCGCAGGGTGAGTTGTGACATGAAATGTCTCCGGATTAGCCCTTCACCGCGCCCTGCATCAGGGCGGCGACGAATTGGCGCTGGAACAGCAGGAAGATCACCACGGTGGGTGTCAGAATGAGCAGCGAGCCGGCGCAGAGCAGCGGGATATCGGTGCCCCACTGGCCCTGGAACGCGCCGAGCGCGCCAGCCATGGTGCGCTGCATGGGGTCCTGCACCAGCACGACGGGCAGCAGGAACTGGTTCCAGGTCCACAGGAACAGCAGGATGGCCAGCGACATGATCGCCGGGCGCGCCAGCGGCACCTGCACCAGCAGGAATTCCTTCCAGCGGGTGGCGCCATCGAGCTGGGCAGCTTCGCTGAGGTCATTGGGCACGTTGAGGAAATGCGCGCGCATCCAGTAGACGCCAAAGGGCATGTAGAGACCGATCAGGGGCAGGATGATGGCAAAGCGCGTATTGAGCAGGCCCATGGCCCGCACTTCGTAATAGAGCGGGGTGATCACGGCCTCAAAGGGCAGCGTCAGGCCGAAGACGAAGACCAGATAGAGCCACTTGTAGCGATCGGTGGTGAGCTTGGCCAAGCCGTAGCCGGCCATCGTGGCGATCAGCACCGAGAGCGGCACCACGCCGAGCACGATCAGCGAACTGGAGATCAGCAGCTGATCCATCCGGGCCACTTCGAAGGCTTTGACGAAGTTGCCCCACTGCGGATCAGCCGGCCATTGCAGGCCGTTGGGATAGGTGCCAGACGGCGCCAGCGCCGCCGAGAGCATGCTCAGAAACGGCAGCACGGTGACCAGCATCAGGACGACGATCAGCAGGCGCGCCAGGAGCGTCTTGGACGAGAGCATCTTCATTTCTTGTCTCGCGTGAGCCACTGCACCGGAGCGATCGACACCAGGACCAGCACCATCAGCACAATGGCCAGCGCGGAGGCCAGCCCGACCTGGCGGTGGGCAAAAGCCAGGCGATAGATTTCGAGCCCCGGCACCGTGGTGGTAATGCCCGGCCCGCCCTGGGTGGCGATATAGACGATGTCGAAACTGGCCAGCGCCGCGATGATGGTCAGGGTCACGCAGACGCCGATTTCCTGGCGCAGGCCCGGCAGGGTGACATAGCGGAATTCGTGCCAGGGACGGGCGCCGTCAAGCCGGGCCGCCTCGTAAAGGCTGGGGTCGATCTTGGCGATGCCGGTCACCAGCAGCATGATGCAGAGGCCCAGCAGCACCCACGCTCCGATGACGCCCACCGCCGGCAAAGCCCAGACGAAATCGCCGAGCCAGCCGCGGGTCCAGCTCGAGAGGCCAATGGCCTTGAGCCCCTGGTTGACGACGCCGGTGGAGGCAAACATCCAGCTCCAGGCAATGCCGGCCGCGACCAGCGGAATGACCTGGGGCAGGAAGAAAATGGTGCGCGTGACCGTGCCGAAGGTGCCGGCCATCTGGCCGCGGATGGCCGAGGCAATGGCCAGGCCCAGCCCCACCGGGATCAGGGTGAAATAGGCCACCAGCTGGAAGGCGTTGCCGATGATCTGCAGCAGATCGGCGTCGGTCAGCACGGTGATATAGTTGGTCATGCCGTGGAACGTCGCCTTGCCGATGCCGTCCCAGCGCAGAAAGGAATAGTAAAAGCTCATGCCCAGCGGCACCAGGACGAAGGTGGCATAGGCCAGGAAAGCGGGGGCAATGAACAGCCAGGCGGTCAGCTTGCTGTTGCGGCTCCCCCGGTTACGGGGAAGCCGCTGAATCTGCCGCGTCGCGGCCGGAACGGTAGTTTGGGGTTCGGTCATGGTTCATTCCGGTCGAAGCGCGGTGGGCGTATGCTAGCGCGACAGCTGGCTTTCGTATTCCTGCTGCACGGCTTCGAGCAAGCCTTCGGGGGTTTGCTGACCACCCACCATCTTCTGCAGCTCCGGCGTCCAGCCGGCAGAGAAGATGGCGCCAGTGGCATTGGCGATGAAATCCATGGCGCCATTGTCCTGGGCCAGCATATTGCCAGCGGCCAGCGAAGACTCGGTCACCGAGCCGGGCTCGACGGCGGGAATGGCCAGATCGGCCGGACCGCCTGGATTGGAGCCACCCACGGCAACGTTGATCTTGCGGGCTTCCTCGTTGCGGGCCACCCAATCGAGGAAGAAGGCGGCGCAGTCAGCATTGGCCGCCTTGGCACTGATGCCGAAGGTCAGCGGCGAGGACATGGTGGCGTGGCGGCCACCGGCCTCCTCCGTGGGCATGATGAAAAAGCCGAACTGGCCGGCAGCATTCTTGTCGAGATTGCCGGATTCCCAGTCGCCGTTGAACATGAACAGACCTTCGCCGCCGATGAAGCGGCTCATCATCTGGAAGTACTCGATGGCATTGGCGTCGGTGGGGAAGTAGCCTTCCTTGATCCAGCTTTCGAGGTGCTGGGCAGCCTCGAGGTTTTCCGGCGTATTGATGGTGGCGCCGTCCTTCTGGAAAATCCAGTCGTTGATCGGCTCGGGCGCGCCATAGGCGCCCATCAGGTTCTGCAGCGGGAAGGCAAAGCCGCCGGTGCCCTTGTTCCACTGCATGATGGGCAGGATGCCGGCTTCCTTGGCCTTGGCCAGCAGCGCATCGAGCTCGGCCACCGTCTTGGGGGCTTCGGTCATGCCGATCTGCTCGGCGAGCGCCTTGTTGTAGAAGACGCCGGTCATGGAATAGTTCAGGCCCATGGCATAGAGCGAGCCGGTGCCGCGCGGGCGCCCGCCTGGCTCGACACGCAGCTGCACCAACTGGCCGGCGGGGAACTGATCCCAGCCCAGTTCGGCATAATAGGTGTCCAGATTGAGCAGCAGATCGTTGGCCACAAGGTCGGTCAGCGACGGCAGCCGGAGCAGGTCGGGCGCATTGTCCTCGGAGAGGATACGCGGCGAGTTCTCCATCATATTGGCGAACTGGTCTTCCCGGATCTCAAACGTGACATTGGGGAACTGCCGGGTGAATTCTGTCGACAGCTCCGTAGGCAGCGGGAAGCCGGTTTCAAAATAGGCATTGAGGGCGACCGGATCGGTGCCGCAGCTGGGGGCGGCGATGGCGGCACCGGCCGTGGCGGCAACCGACAGGGTCAGGGCGATGCGAAGCGCGTGGCGCGAATGGGATTTCAAGATTACCTCCTCCGGGGCGGGGTGTGCAGTGGATCTTTCCGTCTGCTAAATGGATTTAGCACATGGACGCTGGTGGCTGTCAATATGGCCTTGAGTCAACAAGCCCGCTACAGCAAGGGCCGCAGGGCGTCGAGGATGCGGGTGGCCCGCAGGTCTTCGGGTCCCATCATCCAATTGGCGACATAGCCGAAGCCGACGCGACGGACCGGATCGGCAAAGCCGACCTGACCGCCGGCACCGTCGTGGCCGAAGCAGCCATCCGACAGATAGCGCCGCGCCTCGGAATCAAGCTGAAAGCCGCAGCCCCAGCGCGAATAAGGCGGCTCTCCGCCGAACACGGAAACCCCGCTGCTGCGGGTGCGGGTTGCCGCGGCAATGACCTCGGGCTCGAGCAGGCGGACACCGCGGGTGGGCGCTACCGTCGCCGACCAGATGGTGGCCAGGGCTTCGGCACTGGCCAGGCCGCCGGCGCCGGGGATTTCGGCGGCGCGAGTGCGCTGCTTGTTGAAGCCGCCATCGGCGGTGACCAGATCGGCCGGCAGGGCATGGCCCAGCGTCATGGCCTTGTAGGGCCAGTTGGGGCCAGGCTTGGCGGCCTCGTCGGCCCAGAGCGCCGAGAGCGGCGGGCTGACCTGCAGATGCGCGGCGCGATCGGCCAGGGCCTCAGGCAGGCCGATCCAGGCGTCAACGCCCAGTGGCTTGGTGATCAGCTCTTCAAAATATTGGCCCACCGACAGGCCAGTGACCCGGCGGACGATCTCGCCTGCCACCCAGCCATGAGTCAGCGCATGATAGGCGTAGCCGCTGCCTGGTTCCCAAAGCGGCTCCTGGGCAGCCAGCAGGCTGACCATGCGGTCCCAGTCGACAATATCGTCTTCGCTCAGGTCCGCGCGCGGCGCGCTCAGGCCCGCCTGATGGGCCAGCGCCTGCCCTACCGTCACCGTCGATTTGCCGGCAGCGGCAAATTCGGGCCAGTAGCGGCTGACCGGCGCGTCATAGTCGAGCCGCCCCTCCTGCACCAGGCGCGCCGCCAGGATGGAGACCAGTCCCTTGGTGCAGGAAAAGATCACCGATGGCGTATCGGCAGCCCAGGCGCGTCCAGTGCGCTGGTCGGCAGTGCCGGCCCATAGATTGACCACGCTCTGGCCGTCGACGACGACATGCAGCGCGGCGCCCATAGCGGGCCGTCCCTCGAAGCCGGCCTCGAACGCCACAGCCACCGCCTCGAAACCGGGCTCGGCCGAGCCCATCAGCTGAACGCTCACGCGCGCTCCTCCACGGCAAGATAGCCATCCTGATCGACATGGACCGCGAGCGGGTCGCTGATCCCGCCAACAAAGGCGCCATCGGCGCTGATATTGTTGAAGGCCAGCAGCCAGGGCGCGCCCGCGCGATCGATGGCGATGCGACCGGCATAAAGGCGTTCATCGACCAGCAGCCGGGCCTGGTGGAAATCCACCTGCCCGGGCATGTCGCCGACGGGCAGGCTCCAGACGCCACCCACCTGCCCCAGGCGCGGACCGACCAACTTGGCGGTATCGCAGCAGAAGACGAGATGGTTGCGGCCACCAACCCTGACCACCTGAAACACTTCAAGATGGGCAAAGCCGGCGCCAGGCTGGCTCAGCGGCTCGCGGACGGTCCAGGTCTTCAGGTCGGGTGAGGTGGCGTGCGCCATGACCCCGCGATCGGGCTCGGTACCGGTCTTGCTGCGCGCGGTGATCAGCATGTGCCAAAGCTGGTCGTCCTGCCGCCAGAAGATCCAGGGATCGCGCCAGGCTTCTTCCGGCCAGGTCGAGGTGCCGAGCGTTTCATACCAGCGCGGATCGGCCGCGCAGAGGGGCCCCGCCTGCTTGGTCCAGACAAACAGGTCCGGCGAGGTGGCGACCCCGACGGTCTCGATATTGGCATTGCTGTCGGCCGACAGAAAACGTGAGCCGGTATAGAACATTTTCCACTGGCCATCGGGGGCGTGGACGATGCTGCCGGTCCAGGTGGCACTGCCATCGAAGCTGCCCGGTTCGCCCGCCTCCATGGCGCGGCCATGGTCGGTCCACTCACGCAGATCGCTGGACGTGGCGTGGCCAATGCGGGCATTGCGATGGCGCAGATCGGGATTGCCCAGGGATTTGGGCGCATGCAGATAGAACAGGTGATACCGGGCGCCGTCATCGGCCAGCCAGAAATCCCAAACCCAGTGATCGCTCAGGTTGAAACCCATCAATATCCCCTGCTAAAACCATTTAGCGAATGCAACGGCTTTGCTCTGTTGTCAAGTTGCGGCGGTGTGACTATCCAAGATCAAGCAGGCGCGCCGCGTCCGAAAGCGAGGGAAACCGGCATTGCGAAAAAAACGCGTTACCTTGGCGGACGTCGCCCGACTGGCGGGCCTGTCCACATCCGCCGCCTCCATGATCATGACGGGCCGGCCGGATACGCGGCTGTCCGCCGATGCCCATGCCAAGGTCCATGCCGCCGCCGCCAGCCTGGGCTATCGCCCCAATGTCGCCGCCCGGGCCCTGCGCACGGACAAGTCGCGTTCGATCGCGCTGATTTCAGACTATGTTGCCACCACGCGTTTTGCCAGCGGCCTGATCCGCGGCGCGCTGGCGGCGGCCGAAGATGCCAAGCATGTGATGATGGTGCTGGAAACCGGCGGCGAGCCGGCGCGCGAGATCGAGGCGGTCGAGGCCGCCCTCGACCGGCAGGTGGACGGGCTGATCTTTGCCGCCATGCGCGCCCGCGAGGTTTTCGTGCCCGATATCTCGGTCAATGTCCCGATCGTCATGCTGAACGGCACCAGCGCCCGCTTTCCTGTCGCAGTGCTGCCCGACGAGTATGAGGGCGGCCGCACCGCGGTCCGGCTGCTGCTGGGCACCGGGATCGTCGACGGCATCGTGCTGCTGGGTCACAACAGCAATGAGGAGCAGGGGCTGTTTCGCTCGGAAGCGATTTCGCGGCGCATTGCCGGCGTCCGGGATGCCATGAGTGCGGCAGGGCTGGCCTTCGATGCCGAGCTCAGCTGCTGGAACTGGGAGCCCGCGCCGGGCTATGATCTCATCGCGGCACTGCTGAAAAAGCACCGCCCCAAGGCGATCCTCTGCCTCAATGATCGGCTGGCCTTCGGCGCCTATCAGGCACTGGGCGAGGCAGGGCTGAGCATTCCCGGTGACGTGTCGCTGGTGTCCTTCGACAATGACGAACTGGCGTCCTATCTGCGGCCGGGGCTGACCACGATCGCCCTGCCGCATGAGGCCATGGGACGGCGGGCCGTGGAAATGCTGCTCGATCGCCAGACCAGCGGGGAAGCCTTGATCCCCATGCCCGCGGTTATCCGCGGGTCGCTGCGCGAGCCCCAGGGCGGGGTGAGGCAGCGTTAATAGTCTCAACCCTATAGTGCGGCAGCTTCGGAAGGAGGCATGCCATGTCGCAGAACGTCGTCGCGCTGTCGGAAGTTCTCGGCGCGCTCAGTTATGCGCTGGACATCACCGAAGGTCAGCCGGTCGGGCACAGCCTGCGCTGCTGCTGGATCGGCATGCATATCGGCAAGCGCATCGGGCTGGATGACGAGGCCCTGTCCGACCTCTATTACACCTTGCTGCTCAAGGACATCGGCTGCAGTTCGAACGCCGCCCGCATCTGCCAGCTCTATCTGGCGGACGATCTCAGCTTCAAGCATGCCTACAAGGCGGTCGACACCAAGCTGCCCGAGATATTGCGCTTTCTGCTGGCCAATACGGCCAAGAAGTCAGGCTTTGTCGAGCGGCTGCAGACACTGGTCAACATTGCCCGCAATGGCGGGGAAATCTCGCGCGAGCTGATCGAGACGCGCTGCCAGCGCGGCGCCGAGATCGCGCGCAGCATGCGCTTTTCCCAGGCCGTCGCAGACGGCATCCTCGACCTCGATGAACATTGGGACGGCACCGGCCAGCCGCTGAACCGCGCCGGCGACGACATTTCGCTCTTTGCCCGCATCGCGCTGCTGGCCCAGGTCAGCGACGTGTTTTTCATGCGCACCGGTGTGGCCGGTGTCATGCGCGAGGTCACCGAGCGCAGCGGGCGCTGGTTTGACCCAACGCTGGTCGACGTTCTCGTTGAATTCGCCGATGACGCGCAATTCTGGTCGACGCTGCGGGCCAACGATCTCGACCAGCGGGTCGCCCGGCTTGAACCCCTCGCCATGGTTCGCCGGGTTGATGACGATTATCTCGACGATATTGCCGTCGGATTTGCCCAGGTGGTCGATGCCAAGAGCCCCTTTACCGCGGGCCACAGCGATCGGGTCGCCCTGTTCGCCGATCTCATTGCCGAAGAGCTCGGCTATGCGCCCGAGCGGCGGCGCTGGCTCAAGCGTGCGGCCCTGCTGCATGACATCGGCAAGCTGGGCGTCTCCAACACCATTCTCGACAAGAACGGCAAGCCGGACGAGGAGGAATGGGCTGAGATCCGCCGCCATCCCGAGTTGGGGCGACAGATCCTGTCCAAGATATCGGCCTTCAGCGACATGGCCAGTATTGCCGGCGACCACCATGAGCGTCTCGACGGCCAGGGCTATCCCAATGGCCTGGCGGAGGCCGCGATCGATCTCGACACAAGGATCATCACCGCCGCCGACATCTTCGACGCCTTGACTGCGGACCGGCCCTACCGGAAGGCCATGCCCGTGCACACTGCCTTTGACATCATGCAGCGCGATCTGGACAAGGCGATCGACCCCAAGGTCTTCGCCGCCCTGCAGCGCGGTTTTGTCCACCTTGAACACATTGCCGACCCGACCGATGAGAAGGCCGCCTGAGGCTTCCGGCCGTCAGCTCCAGGTGACGGCGTTTTCGTGGCGTTGAATGGTATGCTTGAGCACATCGAAGACGGCAATCACGTGCTGGACGAAGCGCTCGGCCGCCGGTGCGCGCGGCCCATCAAGCCGGCGGAGAATGCCCAGCGAGCGGTCTGGCTGGGGAATGGCGAAGGGGAGCGTGGTGACCCGGTTGTCCTGGCGCAGCGCGAAAACCACGGAGAACGGCAGCACCGCCAGCGCATCTGAATCAGCCAGGAAATTGACCACACTCATCAGCGAGCCGCCGGCATAGCGGATATTGAGCTCGGAAATGCCGATGCTGAGCAGGATCATCTGCAGGTCGGTCATCAGCGGCGAGCCGGGCAGCGGCGCGATCCAGGGGTAACCGGCCAGATCGTTCGCCTGGGCCTGGGGGAGGCGCAGCAGGGGGTGACCCGTCCGGCAGGCCACGACATTGCGGCCGGGCAGGATTTCGATGAATTCGTAGGCCGGGCCCGGATGGGCCGAACCAATGGGAACGATGCCGATATCGATCAGCCTGGCGTCCAGCGCCGATACCAGGTCGGGCAGATTGCCATAGCTCTGCTGCACGGTGATCTCGGGCTCTTCCCGGTGGAACTGGGCGATCATCTGGCTGATCAGCGCATCCATGAAGAAGGGCACGCCGCCGACCCGCACCAGGCCACTGCTGCCCTTGAGATGGCCCCGGACGGCATCGGTGGCCCGGCGCGAGGCGGTGACGATGGCCCTTCCATGCACCGCCAGTTGCGCGCCCAGGGGCGTGGCCTGCAGCGGCCGGCGTCCCTTAACGAAGAGCGGCGCCCCCACCCGCGCCTCCAGCATGGAGAGCGAGCGGCTGACCGCCGACTGGGTCATGCCGAGCATGGCCGCGCCCTCCGACACCCCTCCCGCGTCAAGAACCGCTGCCAGTTGCATCAAGTGGCGTTCATTCAGCTTCATAGCAAAATGCTATACTGAACCCCGCAGTAATCATCAATGCCGGCCCGGCGTCATGCCAGATTGATGGCGAGGCGGGGAGGCCTCGAGACGCCGGCGAGCGGCAAGGATGTCCCAGGGATGTCCATTGCGACGCCCCAGCCCTGCCGTCCCTCGCCAAGTCTTAGACTTCAACCTTGTGCGCCGTCCCCGCGGCGGGGCGCAAGCAATGCCAGGAAGGAGCTCAAAATGAGTGGCATCAACGGCTACCATCATCTGACACTGTCCACTGACGGTGCGCAGGAAGATTTCGATTTCTATACCAAGACGCTCGGGCTGCATTCGGTGAAGCGCACCGTGCTGTTTGATGGCGTGCTGCCGGTCTACCACCTCTACTATGGCTCGCCGGCAGGCGACGCCTCCACCATCATCACCACGTTTCCCTTTCGCAAGCCGGGCGTCTATGGCCGGCGCGGCACCAATCAATCGCGCGCCATCCTGCAGGCCATTCCCAAGGGTGCTGCCGACTTCTGGGTCGATCGGCTCAATGGACGCGGCATCGAGGCGACAAAGGTCACCCGTTTCGGCACCGAACGCGTGATCTTTGCCCATCCCTGCGGTATCCCGCATGAACTGGTGGAAAGCGACAGTGACAGCCGCGAGCCCATTACCAATGCGGGCCAGGGCATCGGCAGGGACCACGGCATCAAGGGCATCTATGGCAGCGTCGTCGCCACCACCGACAAGTCGGCCATGGATGACTTCCTGACCATTGCGCTGCCCCTTACCCTGGAATCGCGCACCGATGACGGCGACGTCTATCGGGTGCCCGATGCCAGTGGCGTCATCCAGCGCGTCGAGGTGATCACCGACCGCGACAGTCCGCAGGGCACCTGGACGCTCTCGGGCGGGACCATTCATCACCTGGCGCTCAATACCGGCGATGAAGAAAGCCAGCTCAAGCTGCGCGCCCATATTGAAGGGCTCGGCTTTACCGATATCTCCGAGCAGAAGGACCGCAACTACTTCAAGTCCTGCTATGTGCGCTCGCCTGGCGGCGCCCTGTTCGAACTGGCCTGGACCACGCCCCAGGGCTGGACCTCCGACGAACCCCCGGGCCAGATCGGCAAGACCCTGGTGTTTCCACCCTGGTTCAAGGATCGCGAGGCCGAGCTGCGCGAGGGCCTCGAACAGGCGGATTTCGTCTGATGGCACAAACGGCTGGCCTGCGGCGGGGCGCGACCGGCGCCGGGGTCCGGGCGCTCTGCGTCCTGGTCCACGGCCGCGGCCAGTCCCCCGAGGACATGGAAAGTCACATCCTGGCGCGTCTGGATGCGCCAGACGTGGCCGTCGCCCTGCCCCGCGCCCCGGCAGGCGCCTGGTACGAGGCCCGCGCGGTCGATCCGCTGACCGGTGAAACGCGCCAGCAGCTCGGTGCCGCGCTCGACCTGTTGCACGGGGAGATCGCGGCGCTGCGAGAAGACTTTCCCGGGCGGCCGCTGCTGCTGGCGGGGTTTTCGCAGGGCGCGTGCCTCTCCATCGAATATGTCAGTCGCGGCGAGGCGGTTCCCGATGCCCTGGTTGCCCTGACCGGCTGCCGTGTGGGGACGTCGTCCTGCGGCCGGCCCGACGCGGCGCCGCGCGATCTGCCCGCCTACCTTACCGGCAGCGATGCCGATCCCTGGATTCCACTGGCGGCGATGTCGGCTGCAGCGCTTGCTCTGGGGAGCCGCGGCCTGCGCCTGCGGACTGACATTTTTCCGGGTCGCCCGCATGAGGCCACCGATGCCGAGATCGCCATGCTGGCCAGCATGCTGGCCGATCTGGGGGCGGGACGACGCCCGGCCATGGAGGCCGGGCGATGAGTGTGCATGCCAGTTCAGTCACGCCAGACGGTGTTCTGCTCATGCTGCTGGATGAACTGGGACAGGTTACGGAATTCGGTGTCGATGAAGCGGCGGAACCGGCGCACGGTCGGGCCGGCGGTTTCCCCGTCGCGCGTGAGGATGCCCAGCATGCGCTCGGGGTGACCGATGCGGATGGAGAGAGCCGCCAGGACGCGCTGTCGCCGCGCCATGAACACCACCGAATAGGGCAGCACGGTCAGGGCGTCCGAATTGGACAGGATGGCCGTCATCGAGGCGAGCGTACCGCCGGAAAAGGAAATGCGCGTGTCGTTGACGCCGATATCGCGCAGGATATGCCGCATGTCCTCGTAAAGCGGGCTCGATGCCGGCGGCGCAATCCATGGATAGGGGGCAATGTCGGCCAGTCGCAACGAGCCCTTGTGCAGCAGCGGATGCTGGCTGCCGCAGGCGATGACATTGCGGCCCGGCAGCACCGGCACGAACTGGAACCCGTCGGCCAAAGCCGCCGGGTTCATCGGGCAGATCGCGACGTCGAGCGCGCCGGCGCTGAGCCGGTCGAGCAGGTCCGGCACGTAGCCATAGGACTGCTCGATGCGCACCTGCGGATGGTTCTGCTGAAACTGTGCGATCAGGGCGGAAATCACCCCATCCATGAAGACCGGCGTGCCGCCGATCCGCACCATGCCGCGATGGCCGGTATGGAAAGTGGCAACGATCGCCGACGCCGTATTGCCCGCCGCCAGGATACGGCGCCCTTCGCCGGCCAGGCTGAGACACAGTTCGGTCGGCACGAGCGGGCGACGGTTCTTCTCGAACAGCGGCGCGCCGATCCGGGCTTCCAGCATGGCAATGGTGCGCGAGACGCTCGGTTGCGCCCGGCCAATGGCCTGAGCGCCTTCGGTCAGGCCGCCGCCGTCGACAATGGCAGCGAGAATTTCGAGGTGGCGGGGATCGAGCTTCATAACATCATGTTATGTTACGCTCCGGCATTCCGATCAAGACGGTATAAAGTCTATGCGATGGTGTCATCAATCGAGCAGCCGAATGGTTGCCGAGGGGAGGATTGATGTCGCATTTCAGGTCAAGCTTCGCCGCGCAGTTCGCCCCGGTCCGGGTGCGCTTCGGCGTCGGTATGCGCCGGCAGGTCAGCGAGGAAGTGGCGCGGCTTGGCTGCAAGCGGGCGCTAGTGCTGTCCACGCCCGCCCAGGCCGATGCCGCCATGGAGATGGCGCAGGAGATCGGCGACCTGGCCGTTGGCGTCTTTACCCGCGCCACCATGCATACCCCGGTGTCCGTGACTGAAGAGGCCGTGGCCCATGCGAGGGCGGTCAATGCCGACTGCCTGGTGGCCGTTGGCGGCGGCTCGACCACGGGGCTCGGCAAGGCCATCGCGCTGCGCACCGATCTGCCGCAGATTGTCGTGCCCACCACCTATGCCGGCTCGGAGGCCACCAATATTCTGGGGCAGACCGAGAAGGGCGAAAAGACCACGCTGACCGATGTCCGGGTGCAGCCCGAGGTGATCCTCTACGATCCCGAACTGGTGCGCAGCCTGCCGGCCGGCCTCACCGTCACCAGCGCGCTCAATGCGATGGCCCATGCGGCCGAGGGCCTCTATGCCCGCGACCGCAACCCCATCTCGACGCTGCTGGCCATTGAAGGGCTCGAGGCCTTCGCCGAATCCCTCGACCGGGTGGTCGCAGATCCGGGTGACCTCGAAGCGCGCGGCCGCACGCTTTACGGCGCCTGGCTCTGCGGCACCGTGCTGGGTCAGGTCGGCATGGCCCTACATCACAAGCTTTGTCACACGCTGGGTGGCTCGTTCGACCT